>NZ_JBFAXY010000007.1:0-21808 GCF_040681035.1 Nocardia sp. NPDC051911 | reverse complement strand
ACCTCAACGCCCGACCAGCCGATCGACAGCGCGCGCCTTTCCGGCCGACAACCGGCAATCAGCACCCACGCCCCGGAGCCCCACCCACCGACGGACACCGCCGACCAGGTGGCACCGGCCCCGCAGGCAGCTACCACGCTCCACCCCGAACCGAATCCTCAGAACGACGCTACGGACCACCTTGCAGCCGAGCAGCAGGCAAGTTCAACGCCCGGCCGGTTGATCCGCAACGCGAACCTCCCCCAACCCACGATCGGCGCCGACGAATCGGTACCTCACCGATCGACAGACTGCACCGACCAGGCGGCACCCGCCCCGGCAGCTACCGCACTACCCCCGATCGACGCCACGGCCGATTCCGCGGCCGAGCAGCGGGCAGGCTCCGACGAACCCATATCGCGGCGGCAAACCGATAACTCTCCTGGCTCGCCCGGCCTTCCGTGGATCGATGCCCTGCGCTTTTCCTGGCTCGACGCCTCGCCCGGCGGCCCGCAATCCCCTCCGCCGAGCGCTGCTACGACCGACCCCATCTCGGTCCACCACACCGGATCTCACCCACGGACCCACAAGGCAGGCAGCTCCACCCAGCAGCCGGGCAGCACAGACAACTTCGAACCCAGTCGCAACACCGGTCACACCGCATACCCCACGAGCCGGGGCGATTCCGCGCTCGTCCCTCCGCCCGACCGCGCCGAGGCTGCCCCGCTCGACCGGCAGACCGACGCACCTGACCAGCCCCCGCCGATCGAGGACAGCGGTGCCGCGCACCGACCCGGACATACTCGGCAGACGGACACCGTTGACGGGTCCGATCTTGTCGACACTGCTCATAACTCGACACGATCGCCACGATCAGACGTCGCGCGCCCTCGCCAGGCCGTCGCCCGCACCGCCAGCCCGGAGAACCACATCTCGGTTCGCCGGAGCGATTCGGCCTCATCGCCGCAGACCGCCGGCGCAGGCGTACCCGTCCGACGACCCGACCCCGCATCCGCCCGGAAATCCGGTCGCGCACCCATCGAACGCAGCGCCACCGCACACCGTCCCGCAGTCGCCGAGCAGGCCGATACCCACGATCCGGCCGAAGCACTCCGAATCGCGCGGGAGATGTCGGCGCGGCATGGATTGGAAGTCGTCGGGTTCGATACCGCGAATGTCGGTGTCCAGGTGGTCCGTGAGATCGCGTCCACTATCGATGAGCTGCTCACGAAATACCCGATGCCGCTGCGGGGCGTCGAGCTCACCGACGACGCGGAATCGCGCCCGAGACCGGAGCGCGAGCCGACCGCGGAACAGTCGGCCGATGCCGCGATCTGGATGCTCTTGGACCGCGCCGCCTTGTATCCGCCGCGGTCGGCTCCGGTGGAAACACGCCGGATCTTTCGTCGCCGCGGGCCTGCCGAGCGGCCGGTGTACACGGCGGTGGTGCGCGAATTCGCGGGGGCTCTGGACGTCGCCGGTGGGTTCCGGGCTCGGCAAGAAGCTTTGCGAACTCTGATCAACGAGTCGCTGCGCGGCGGCGGCGGTGGTCTCGGCCTGCTGGATCCGGGCCGGGCCTTGATCGACGGCTTCACCGAGGTGATTCTGCGGGGCGAACGAGCGAGCGCCTCGGCCAAGGAATTGCACGGCGCGCTGGTGAAAATGGCCCGAGCCGAGTCCTCCGACGATCTGTCGGCGTGACGCCACCGATACGGGTCCAAAAGGCGCACCTGGACAATCGCCCTTGACCCCGCGCACGGCCGGAGCGAAGGCGCCTAAATCTTCAACTCGCTCGCGACTCGCTCCAGGCGGCTTTCGGTGTAGGAAGCGATCTGGTCCACCACGACGCGCACGCGGGCGGTGTCATCGGTGGCGGCGTTCCAGAACGGCAGCAGCAGCGGATCGAGTCTGCCGGGAGCGGTGCCCAGCAAGCGTTCGGCCACGGCGAGGATGCGTTCGCGTTGGGCGGCCTGCCGCAGCCGGTGTGCCGGGTCGGACATCACATAGCGCAGCGCGACGGTCTTCAGCAGCGCCACCTCGGCGGCGACGATGCGCGGCACTTCCAGATCCGCGTTGTACCGGGACAGCGGTTGCGGACCGGACACCTCTTGGGTCGCCATGATCGCGGCGGTGGCGAAGCGGCCGACGAGCTCGCTGGTGAGGCGCTTCAGCGCGACCGAAGCGGTGAACGTGCCGTCGTATCCGGACGCGGCCGCGACCACGGGCAGTTCCGAGAGCCGTTGCGCGGCGGCGATCAGCTCGTCGGCGGCCAGCGAGTGCTGGAACTGGCCGAGCGCGGCCAGCGCGTCCTGTTCGGCGGGGTCGGCCAGCGCGCGCAGATCGATCCGGCCCGCGAGGACACCGTCCTCGACGTCGTGCACCGAGTAGGCGACGTCGTCGGACCAGTCCATGATCTGGCATTCGAGGCTGCGGCGCCGATCCGGCGCACCCTTGCGGATCCACTCCAGGCGCTCGGTGTCGACCTCGTAGGCGCCGAATTTGGTGCCGGGACCGGTTCGCCCCCAGGGGTATTTGAGGGCGGCGTCGAGGGCGGCGCGAGTGAGGTTGAGGCCCGCGCTGGCGCCGTCGGCCTCGAGCACCTTCGGTTCGAGGCGAGTGAGGATGCGCAGGTTCTGCGCGTTGCCTTCGAACCCGCCGAAGGCGTCGGCGAAAGTGTCGAGGGCTTTCTCGCCGTTGTGGCCGTAGGGCGGATGGCCGATGTCATGGGCCAGACCGGCCAGGTCCACCAGGTCCGGATCACAGCCGAGTCCGTCGGCGATGCTGCGGCCGATCTGGGCGACCTCCAGCGAATGGGTAAGCCGAGTGCGCGGGGTGTCCGCCTCTCGCGGTCCCATGACCTGCGTTTTGTCGGCCAGTCTGCGCAGCGCCGCGGAGTGCAGCACGCGGGCCCGGTCGCGGGCGAATTCGGTCCGGTGGCCGGTCTCGAACTCACTGCGCGGCGGTCCGAGCCCCGCGGTCTTGGCGCCCTCGACGACGAGGCGTTCGGTGTCGTGATCGGTGTACCGGGCGCTCATCGAGCCTCACTGTCCCGCCGTGTAGGTGAAATCCGCCGAGAAGTGGGTGAGCTGGTACCACAGCAGGGCGCCGGTCTCTCTGGCGATACCGTGTGCCTGGGATTCCCGCGTGTAGACGGCGGGACCGGTTCTGGTGGGGGCGGTCCACGCCGCCAGCCCCTCGTCGCGGGCCATGGTGCGGGTGCGCAGCGAATGCCAGGGATCGCTGACCAGCACCGCCGACGACATGTCCCGCGCCCGCATCGCCGTGACCACCGCTTCGATGCTGCGCAGGGTGTCCGATCCGGTTTCCACGGCGAGGATCTTGTCGGCGGGCACGCCGCGCGCCTGCAAATAGTTCTTGCCCGAGGCGGCTTCGGTGAACAGATCGCCCTCCTGCTTGCCGCCCACGGTGATGACGCGCGGAGCGACACCCGCCCGGAACAGCTTGTACGCCTGATCGAGTCGCGCCTCGAACACCGAGGACGGCGTTCCGGAGTACTGCGCCGCGCCGAGCACGACGATCGCGTCGGCCTTCGTGTAGTCGTCGATGCGCGCGACCTGCCACACGCGGAAGGCGGTCCCGCCGACCAGCACCGCGCCCATCACGACTGAGCCGACGACGAGCCGCCGGGTCCAGCGCAGCAACCCGGCGCCGAAGCCCTGTGGGCGGGCAGGTTCGGGCGCCGGGACGGCTCGGGTGCGCATCGTTGGCAAATCCACTCCCCAAGTCTGCCAAAAGCCGCGCAGGCCCCGGACCGGTTACCGTCAGGGGCGGTTACCAGCCGCGGTCTCGCCAAGCCGGAAGGCTGGGACGCTCGGCGCCGAGGGTGGTGTCGTCGCCGTGGCCGGGGTAGACGACGGTGTCGTCGGGGTAGCGGTCGAAGAGCTTGGCCGAGACATCGGTGAACAGCGAGCCGAAGTCCTCCGGGGAGGTGGTGCGCCCGACGCCGCCGGGAAACAGCGAGTCCCCGGTGAACAGGTGAGTGCGTCCCGCCCCGTCGGTGAGTGCGAGGGTGATCGACCCCGGCGTGTGGCCGCGCAGGTGGATGACCTCGAAGACCAGATCGCCGATGGTGACGGTGTCGCCCTCGGCGAGCAGCCGATCGGGGCGGACCGGCAGCGGGTCGGCGTCGAGCGGGTGCGCCGCGGTGGGAGCGCCGGTGGCCGCGGTGGTCTCCCGCAGCGCCAGCCAGTGGTCGCGGTGCTGATGGGTGGTGACGATCAGCTGGACCTGCCCGGGCGCCTCCTGCTCGACGAGGGCCGCGATGCGGGGCGCCTCGTTGGCGGCGTCGATGAGCAGGGCCGCGCCGGTGCCGGTGCACTGCACCAGGTAACAGTTGTTGTCCATGCCGCCGACGGACATCTTGACGATGCGGGCGCCAGGGACGTCGCGCTGCTGCGGATTCGAATCCGGTGACACGTGGCCGCTGTACGGGCGATCGATGGTGATCACGAAATGATGCTAGCGAGCTAGATTCGTGCCATGTCACTGCCGTCGCGGATCCGCTTCGTCCGCTTGCTCGCGATCAGCGTCCTACTGGCCGCGATCGCCTTGCTGGGCGCTCCGACGATCGCGGCGGAACTGCCGCTACGGATGAACACCTATGTGGAGGATCCGGCCGGTGTGCTCGACCAAGGTCAGCGCGATCGGGTGCGCGGTGCGGTGGACCAGCTCTACGCCGACGAGCAGCTGCGGCTGTGGGTGGCATACGTGCGCGGCTTCGACGGGATGCAGCCGCGGGACTGGGCCAGGCGCACCGCCTCGATATCCGGGTTCGGCCAACGGGACCTGCTGCTCGCGGTCGCCACCGAGGATCGCGCGTATTGGCTGGAGGGCGAAGTGCCCGGCGAGATCAGCGATTCCGAACTCGACGACATCCTGATCGGCCACGTCGAGCCGGCCCTGCGCGACGGGCGCTGGGCCGACGCGGGGGTCGCGACCGCCGCCGGACTGGACGCGGCCATGCGCGGCGGCGGGGTGAACGTCGGCGCCCTGCTCGTCATCGGCCTGCTGGTGATTCTGGTGGCGGGCGGCCTCGTCTGGTACGCGCGCAGACGGCGTCGTGAACGGTTCGAGGCCGAAGTGGCGGCGGCACGGCAATTGGATCCGGAGAACGCGACGGCGCTGTCCGAACTGCCGTTGGAAGCGCTGCAGACCCGCTCTCGGGAGACGCTGGTGGAGATCGATAACGCGATTCGCACCAGCGGCGAGGAACTCGAGCTCGCCATCGGCGAGTTCGGCGCCACCGCCACCACGCCTTTCCGCACCGCCCTCGACAACGCGAAAACCGCTGCCGCCGCGGCGTTCGCGATCCGGCAGCGCCTGGACGACGCGATCCCGGAGACAGCCGACGAACAGCGCTCGCTGCTGGTCGAGCTGATCGGCACAGTGGGGCGCGCCGACCGGGAACTCGACGCGGAGGTGGCGGAATTCGACGCGATGCGCGATCTGCTGCTCAACGCCTCGGCTCGGCTGGACGCCCTCACCAGAGATGTCGTCGACGTGACCGCCCGGATTCCCGGCTCGGAAACCGAGCTGAGCCGGCTCGCCGCCACCCATCCGGCCAGTGTGCTCGCGCCGATCGAGGACAACGTGCGGATGGCACGCGAGCGCCTGACGTTCGCGGAGCAGAACGTCGACGGGGGACGTGCCGCGCTCACCGAGCCGGTCGGCGAGCAAGGCGGCGCGGTCGCCGCCATTCGTTCCGCCGAGGCCGCGATCGGTCAGGCGCGTTCCCTGCTCGACGCGGTCGACAACGCGTCGAGCGCCATCCAGCAGGCCCGCGACGGCCTGCCGGGTGTGCTGGACGAGTTGCGCCGCGACCTCGCCTCCGCCGCCGAGCTCGCCGACTACGGCGGGCCGGAACTGGCCGACGCCCGCACCGCGGCGCAGTCCGCTCTTGAGCAGGCGACGGCCACGGGCGACATCGATCCGCTGAGCGCCTTCCACGACGCGGTCACCGCCGACGCGGATCTGGACCGCGCCGTCGCGGGGGCCACCGACCGCAAACTCGCCGCCGAAGACCTGCGGCGCAGGCTCGATCGAGCGCTCACGGACGCTCGCGCCCGGATCGGTGCCGCCGCCGATTACATCAGCACCCGGCGCGGCGGCATCGACGCCGAAGCGCGCACCCGCCTGTCGGAAGCACAGCGCAACCTCGACGAGGCGCAGCAATCGAGCGCGAACGATCCCGCCGACGCACTGCGGCGCGCGCAGGCGGCGGCGGATCTGGCCGGGCGCGCGCTCCAAGCGGCGCAGGCCAGCGTGCGGGCATGGGAGGCGGACCGGGCGCCCTCCGGCAGCGCCCAGACCGGGGCGGTGCTCGGCGGCATCCTGCTCGAAGGACTGCTGCGCGGGGCGGCGAGCGGCGCTCGGCACTCCGGGGGCGGCTGGAGCCCCGGCTCGTACGGTGGTTCCTCCGGTTCCCGGCGCATCGGCCGTGGCGGCAGATTCTGAACGGCTCGATCCTGCCACCGGGTGCGGCCGTAGACCGGGACCGGTCGATGGCTCAGCAGGGAACCGGTCCTCGCACCGGTCAGCGAGCGCCGGCCGCGGACAGGGCGGTCAACTCCGCCCGCACCGCCTCGGGCAGGCCGTCGGCATGCGCGCCACCACCGAGCACGCCCACGATCAGCTCCTGCGCGAACGTGTAGACCAGATAGGTGACCGCGGCCGACGCGCCCGCGGACGGGCGGGGATGCGCCGAGACGTAGACGATCTCGTAGTCGGTGAGCTCGAGCGTGGCCGGTGTGCGGAACACCGGGACGACGCCGGTATTGGTCACCGCGATATGTCCGGCCAGCGAATGAATCCTGGTGGCACCGTAGTAATCCGGGAAGTGCAGCACGGACTGCTGCACGATGCCTTCGGACAGGTCGCGCGTCAGCCGACTCGAAATGCGCTGTGCCAGTTCGACCGGGCTGGCGGCCGGATCCACCTCGCCCGCGAAGGAAGCCAGCCCGGCCATGTTGGTACCCGCCGAGGCGGCGACCGGCGGCTCCAGCCTGTTGCGCAGGTCGACCGGATACAGGCAGCCCAGAGCTGTTGTGCCGCCGTCTGTCTCACGAGCGTACGCGCGCAGCAGTGCGGCGGTGAGCAAACCGTTCACCGTCACACCGGTCTTGCGTGCGAGATCGGCGATCTGCGCGGTAGCCGCCCGGTTGAGCCGCACGCGTACAGGACGGGCGAGCGTACTCGGCGCGGGTTTCGCGTTATCGGACGGCACGTTCCTCGCCTCCAGCGCAAGCGGCTTGGTCACCTCCTCGAATCCGGACTTCGCGGCCGCGGTGATGCCCCGTTCCGCCGCATACCACTCCAAAGACTGCGGGAGCGCTTGTGGCGCAACGTTTATCGGCCGACCTTCGAGAACGCCGGTATAGAAATCCCATAGTCGGGACAGCAGTTCCACACAGTAGCCCGCGTCGGCGACGCTGTGGTGAGCGAACAGCGTGACACGCCACTCGTTCGCGCCCGAGCCCACGACGTCCAGATAGGCCAGCTGGACCGCCGGATCCATCGCGGGAACTCCGATCGCCGCCAGGTCGCCCGCACGCACGGAAACCGGGATCCATGCCCTCTCGTCAGCGCCGAACAGATATCCCAGTCCCGCAGCGTCTTCCACGATTCTGCAGCCGATCACCGGATACGCGCGCCGCAAGGTCGCGAATGCCTCCCGCAGCGCCGTCACATCGAGCGCTCCCCGTACCGACACCGACCGGCCCGTGTAGGTGCCATGCCGAACGAACCGCTGCTCCGACGGCGCCAGCACGCGAATCGGAGCTTCCTCATCCCACAACACACGGCAAGGGTGCGGCACTACCGGCACGGGCGCAAACCGACCGGGCGGATGCGGAAGACTGCCGGTATGAGTCTCGCGGCGCATCTGGAGCAAATCGGCCTTCCCACGGTGGAGGAACAACTCGCCCATCCCACCGTGCTCGGTATCGCCGAGGGCACCCTGCCCGAACCGGTCTTCCGGTCCTGGCTGGAGCAGGACTACCTGTTCCTGCTCGACTACGTCCGCGTGTTCGCCCGCCTCGCGTGGCAGGCTCCGGCCGCCCATCTCGGTGACCTGGTCGACCTCGCGCACGCCACCTACCACGAGGAGCTGTCGCTGCACCGCTCGCTGGCCGCCGAGTTCGGCGCGGACCTCGACGGCGCGGTCAAAGGCGCTCCGTGCACCGCGTACACGGCGTTTCTGCTGGACTCCGCCGCGTCCTACGGCGAGGGTCTCGCCGCGCTCTACCCGTGCATGTGGGGATACTCCACGCTCGGCGCCCGGCTCGCCCAGCACCCGCCCGCCGAACCGCGCTACCGCCGCTGGGTGGACACCTACGCCGATCCCGGATTCGCCGCCCTCACCCGCCGCTGCGCGCAGATGATCGACGAGTCCGGGGCCGATCCGGGTCGGGCGGAAGACCTGTTCCGCGAAGGGCTCCGGCACGAGCTGGCGTTCTGGGACGTTCCGCTCCGACCCTGATCCCCGGACGAATTCCTCGGTCCGCCGATGACTCCTGCCGGGCGGCTCCGTCTACCTGTACAGAGCACTGTCCCGGCATCGAGGAGACCCTTATGAACCGCCCCACTGTGGCATCACGCGAGGAATGGCTGGCCGCGCGTATCAGCTTGCTGGCCGAGGAGAAGGCGATCACCCATCGCTTGGACGAGCTGGCGGCGAAACGCCGTGCCCTGCCGATGGTCGCGATCGACAAGGAATACGTCTTCGAAGGTCCCACGGGCCGCACGACCCTGCCCGAACTGTTCGACGGGCGCCGCCAGCTCATCGTCTACCACATGATGTGGCGCTGGGATCTGGACGCGGGCTGTCCGAGCTGCGCGATGCTGCTCGACAACGTCGGCCACCTGGCCCACCTGAACGCGCAGGACACCACCTTCGCGGCCGTGTCACGCGGTCCGTGGGAGACGCTCGACCGGTACCGCGAGCGCATGGGCTGGACCTTCCCGATGTATTCGTCGTTCGACAGCGACTTCAACTACGACTTCCATGTCACCCAGGACGAATCCCGCGCGCCGGTGGAATACAACTACCGTACGAAGGCGGAGTTGGAGGCACGCGGCCACAGCTATCACGGAGCGGGCGAACAGCCCGGCACCAGCGTGTTCTGGCGTGACGACGACGGCGCGGTGTTCCACACCTACTCGTCCTACGGCCGCGGCGGCGACATCCTCATCGGCACCCACCAGTACCTCGATCTCACGCCGTTGGGCAGGCAGAAGCACGTCGGCGAAGCGCTGCACCACGACAGTTACGGCAAGGTGGAATCCCATTGCCACTGACGACCACTCCGCCCCACCGGCCGAGTGGACCTAGGCTGACACGGTGAGTCAGGAGCACATGCGGGCGTCCGACGCCGATCGCGAGAAGATCATCGACCGGCTGCGCCTCGCTATGAACGAGGGCAGGCTGTCGCTCGCCGAATTCGATGATCGGCTGCAACAGGTATACGCCGCCAAGACCTACGGCGAGCTGACGCCGCTGCTGTCCGACCTTCCCGCACAACGGGAAGCACGGCCCGTGCGCGCCAAAGGCATCCCGCAGTGGATCACGATCATGTGGACGCCGTGGGTGTTCGTGAACGCGCTGTGCGTGGCGATCTACCTGGCCACCGGCGCGGGCTACTTCTGGCCGTTCTGGGTCGCGGTGCCGTGGGGTCTCGCGCTGCTCATCCCGACCACGATCGGCATCGTCACCCGCAAGAACAGCTGAAACGACAGCGCCCCGTGGCCCATCGGCCACGGGGCGCGGCGTCGTAGCTCAGGCGCCGATCAGGTGCTGGGCCAGGTAGCCCTCGACCTTGTCCAGCGCGATGCGCTCCTGGGTCATCGTGTCGCGTTCGCGGATGGTCACCGCCTGGTCGTCGAGCGTCTCGAAGTCGACCGTGATGCAGAACGGCGTGCCGATCTCGTCCTGGCGGCGGTAGCGGCGGCCGATGGCGCCCGCGTCGTCGAACTCGACGTTCCAGTGCTTGCGCAGCTGCGCGGCCAGGTCTTTCGCCTTCGGCGTGAGATCGGCGTTGCGCGACAGCGGCAGCACCGCCGCCTTCACCGGCGCGAGGCGGCGGTCCAGGCGCAGCACCGTGCGGGTGTCCACGCCGCCCTTGGCGTTGGGCGCCTCGTCCTCGGCGTAGGCGTCGACCAGGAAGGCCATCAGCGAGCGGGTGAGGCCCGCCGCCGGCTCGATGACGTACGGGATGTAGCGCTCGTTGGTGGTCTGGTCGAAGAAGCTCAGCTCGGTGCCGGAGTGCTCGGAGTGCGTCTTCAGGTCGAAGTCGGTGCGGTTGGCGATGCCCTCCAGCTCACCCCACTCGTTGCCCTGGAAGCCGAAGCGGTACTCGATGTCGGTGGTGCCCGCCGAGTAGTGCGAGAGCTTGTCCTTCGGGTGCACGAACAGCCGCAGGTTCTCCGCGTCGATGCCGAGGTCGGTGTACCAGGAGAACCGCGTCTCGATCCAGTACTTGTACCACTCCTCGTCCTCGCCCGGCTTGACGAAGTACTCCATCTCCATCTGCTCGAACTCGCGGGTGCGGAAGATGAAATTGCCAGGGGTGATCTCGTTGCGGAAGCTCTTGCCGATCTGCGCGATGCCGAACGGCGGCTTCTTGCGCGCGGTCGTCATCACGTTGGCGAAGTTCACGAAGATGCCCTGCGCGGTCTCCGGGCGCAGGTAGTGCAGGCCCTCCTCGGACTCGATCGGGCCGAGGTAGGTCTTGAGCATCATGTTGAAGTCGCGCGGCTCGGTCCAGCGGCCGACGGTGCCGCAGTTCGGGCAGGCGATGAGCTCCATCGAGACCGTGTCGGGGTCGTCGATCTTGTTCTTCAGCGCGTACGCCTCCTGCAGGTGGTCCTGCCGGAAGCGGTGGTGGCAGTTGAGGCACTCGACCAGCGGGTCGTTGAACACGCCCACGTGACCGGAGGCGACCCAGACCTGACGGGGCAGGATCACCGAGGAGTCGAGACCGACGACGTCCTCGCGGGCGGTGACCATGGCGCGCCACCACTGCTTCTTGATGTTCTCCTTGAGCTCGACGCCCAGCGGCCCGTAATCCCACGCCGACTTGGTGCCTCCGTAGATCTCACCGCACGGGTACACCAGACCCCGGCGCTTGGCGAGGTTGGCAACGGTGTCCACCTTCGACTTGGGTGCCACGCGAGAATTCTCCATCCACTGCGAGTCGGAATTTGCCTTGCATGAACACAATAGTTTTGTGTCATAGCCGCGATTGCGCCCAGCCTATCGGCAGCGTCCGCGGCGGTTTCAACCGCACGGTTCGGCGCGCCCGTTTGACATGCGCACCTGTGCATACGCAAACTGGTAATGCTTTCCATTAAGGAGTTGGTGACATGACCGCCGAGACCGCCGCGGCACCGCCGCACAACCCGTATCGGTCGCCGGGACCGGCGCCGGTACCCCCGCGAACCGTGCTGGAGGACGCGGGTGAGCTGTTGCGGGCGCTGGCCGCGCCGGTTCGGATTGCTATCGTGCTGCAGTTGCGCGAATCACCGCGGTGTGTGCACGAACTGGTCGACGCGCTCGGTGTCACGCAACCACTGGTCAGTCAGCATCTGCGTATCCTCAAGGCCGCCGGTGTCGTGCACGGTGAGCGTTCGGGTCGCGAGGTGCTCTACGAACTCGTCGACGACCATCTGGCGCACATCGTCGTCGACGCCGTCGCGCACGCCGAGGAAGGGTGATTCGTGCCAGACAACACGGCCGTTCCGCAGAAACCGGTCGGCATCCGCAGCACCAGGCAGCGCAGCGCCATCGCCGCGCTGCTCGGTGACATCGACGAGTTCCGCTCCGCCCAGGACCTACACGACGAGCTGCGCAGACGCGGCGAGGGCATCGGGCTGACCACGGTCTACCGGACGCTGCAGTCGCTGGCCGACGCGGGCATGGTCGATGTGCTGCGCACCGACTCCGGCGAGTCGGTCTATCGCCAGTGCTCCACCGGCCATCATCACCACCTGGTCTGCAGGCATTGCGGTCGCACCGTGGAGGTGGAGGGCCCGACGGTGGAGGCGTGGGCCGAGGCGATCGCGGGCGAGCACGGCTTCACCGAGATCAGCCACACCCTCGAGGTGTTCGGCACCTGCACGGCATGCGGGACGGCGCGCCGACGCGACCGGTGATCGCACCGATTCCCGGCGTGTCGGGTTAACGCGGCTGCGACCAGCGGAGATTCACCGGCGAGATCCTCGGAAACCCGGGCCGATCCGGGCTCGATACGAAGGATCCGCCATCTGCTGGGGAGGCAGCGTGTCAACGATCACCGACTCATCCGTACGCCCGGTGCGCCGCCGGGCCGTGACCGTCGCCGGGGCCGCGCTCGTCGTGGCCTCGGCGCTATTGCTTTCGGCGTGCCAGGACGAGGACGGCACCCCGGTGGCGGTCCCGTCGACCACCGCCACCGGAGTGGCCGCGGAGCCGGGCGCGGCGAACGGGCAGTCGACCGTCCGCACAGTCGGCAAGACCGGCTGGTACGACGGATTCGACATCACCGTGGACAAGGCGACCGTGGTGCCGGACGAATACGGCGGAGCGAAGGTGCGCGTCGACATCACCTACAAGAACACCACTCTCGACAACCACACGCTGAGCATCACGCCGTCGCTGCTGGTCGGCAAAGAGGTGGACGGCGGCGCGATCTTCGACAGCCCGACGGTGCCCGGCAACGGCTCCGCCACCGGCACCGCGACCACGTCCTTCAAGTCGGCCAAGGACGCCGAGCACCTCATCGACACGATGACCGTCGTGTACGGGTCGGCCGCCGACAACCAGACCAAGATTCCGCTCGCCGCGGCGGGCAAGGTGGACAGCGTCCAACCGAAGGCGCTGGCCGTCACCGGCACCCTCGTGCAGGACCAGACGACCATTCAGGTCACCGGCGGGCGGATCAGCCCGAGCTACACCAAGGACGAGAACGGCAAATCCGATCTCGCACTGCGCATCAAGCTCGTCGGCGGCCCCGGCATCGCCGCGGGCGGCACGAACATCTACTACGACTACTTCACCGTCCGGACCCCTGACGGCCAGACCGTGGCCGCCGACATCCGCGGCCCGATCAACGAGTTGCTCAACGCGAACGAGACCATCGACAACCCGAAGAACTACGTGGTCTTCGTGGTGCCCTCCCCTGGCACCGGCCCTTACACGGTGACGTACAACGCCCAGAAGCAAGAGGGCGCCGCCACCGCACCCACCCTGTCGTTCACGGTGGGCTGAGCCGACCACCCGGACTCGTGGCGCCACACGAGGACGAGAACAGCTGCGGCCGATCGTCACCGCGCTGACGGCGGGCCGCCCTCCCGCGAGGGCGACCCGCCGCGGTGACGGATTCAGCCGACCGGGATCGCGTCTCGGTCCGCGGCCTGCGCCTCGGCCGAACGACCGCGCACCGCCGCCCCACCGAGCAGCGCGAGCGCGACCGCGCTCCAGATCAGCAGTACCAGTAGCGGTCCGCTCGCGCCGGTGCCGTCGAAGAACGCGACCGAGCGCAGCAGCGACGCGGCGGCGCCGGGCGGCAGCCACTGGCCGACGGCGCCCCACGGCTGCGGCAACAGCTCCGGCGCCGACGTGGCCGCGGAGAACGGGTTGCCGACCAGCAGCATGGTGAGCGCGGCGATGCCGATGCCCGCTCGCCCGAGTACGGCGGCGAGCCCGACCACCGCGCCCGCGACCGCGGACGACACCAGCCCGCCGACCGCCGCGAGCACCGGATACGGCCCGGGCACCACCGACAGCCAGCCCTGGATGATCGCCATGCCGAGCAGTCCGCCCGCGACGCCGAAGGTGGCCAGTCCGAGCACTTTGCCGCCGATCGACGGGACCAGCAGTGCCAGGAGCACACCCGCCGCGATGCCGGACATCACCAGCGGCAACACCATCGCGCCGAAGGCCGCGCCCCGTGGATCGTCGGAGTCGGCCGCCACCACGTCCTCGACAGCAACGGCGGGCGCGCCGGAGAGCTGCTGCCCGATCTGGGTGAGTTGCTGTGCGACAGCGGGACTCGCGCCGGAGGCGACCAGCATGCGCGGCGGTCCGTCGCCGGTGACGATCGCTCCGTAGACCTCCCGGTTCCGAATGGCGGCGCGGGCGGCGGCCTCGTCCGCGGGCGCGCTGATCTCGAAGGCGCCCGGACTGTGCTCGGCGAGCTTGCCGGTGACCATCGCCGCCTGCGGACCGGTGACGGCCAGCGGCAGGTCACGGGGCGCGATGTGCGCGGCGGGCCAGGCGAACGCGATCAGCATCAGCGCTTGGAGCAGGGTGGCGCCGAGGCCGAGAGCGAACGCCCGCTGCATGGTGTTCATGGCCTTCTCCCTAAAAATCGAATGCTCGTTCTTTTAGTTTCGCCTACCGTCGCACGGGGTCGTCCGGTTGTCAAGAACGGATATTCGTTTTATTTTGGGCTCATGCCCCGAGTCAGCGAAGAACACCTGGAGCGCCGCAGGCAGCAGATCATGGACGCCGCGCGGCGCTGCTTCGCCCGCAAGGGGTTCTACGAGACCTCCATGCAGGACGTGTTCACGGAATCGGGGCTCTCGGCCGGTGCGGTCTACCGCTACTTCAAGAGCAAGGACGAACTGATCACCGCGCTCGCCACGGAGGCGACGGTGGCCTTGCGCATCGCCATGGACGAGGCGATCCGCCGCGATCCACTGCCCACGCCCGCCGAACTGATCACCATGATCGCCGAGGAGGTGGTGCGGCGCAGCGGGCCCGACGGGCCGGTGCGACTGGCGCCGCAAGCCTGGGCCCTGGCCCTGGTGCATCCCGGGGCGGCGGTGATGGTCCGCGAGACGATGCTCGCGATGCGCGCGCTGTGGGTGACCTACGCCGAACGGATGCGCGACAAAGGCTGGCTACCCGCAGACGCCGATGTCGACGCCGTGGCCAAGGCGATCATCGGACTGCTGCCGGGATTCATCCTCCAGCACCTCATCCTCGGCGATCTCGACCCGCAAACGCTGGCGCTCGGTGTGCGCACCCTGCTCCCCTACGGCGAGCCCGCGCGTCCGGCAGTCGGCTGACCCGCCCGTCACAGCCAGCCGAGACGTTCGGCCGCGCGCACCGCTTCCGCGCGCGTGCTCGTGCCGGTCTTGCCGATCGCCGACGAAAGGTGGTTGCGCACCGTGCCTTCCGACAGGTGCAACCGCTTCGCGATGGCGCTCGCGGGCGCACCGTCGGCCGCCGCGACGAGCACCTCGCGTTCTCGCGCGGTCAGCGGGGAGGTGCCCGCCGTCAACGTTTCCGCGGCCAGGCCCGGGTCGATCACCCGCAACCCCATCTGTACGCGCCGCACGGCATCGGCCAATTCCCTGGCCGGAGTGTCCTTGACGACGAAACCGCTCGCGCCCGCGTCGATCGCGCGGCGCAGATAACCGGGCCTGCCGAAGGTGGTGACCATCAGAATCCGCACGTCCGGGTGGGCGGCGTGCAGTTTCTCGGCCACCGTGATGCCGTCCATCCCGGGCATCTCGACGTCCAGCAGCACCACGTCGGGACCGGTCCGCTCGACCGCGTCGAGCACCTCGTCGCCACGCCCGACCTCGCCGACCACCTCCAGGTCGTGCTCCAGCCCGAGCAGCGCGGCCAACGCGCCGCGCACCAAAGCCTGGTCGTCCGCCAGCAACAGCCGGATCATGGCACCCGCTTCCTATTCCGGGATCGTGGCGCGAATGCGCACGCCCCCGCCCTCCGGCGTCGACAGCGTCAGTGTTCCACCCGCGGCGCGCACGCGCTCCCGCAGCCCGGCCAGCCCCGAGCCGGACGCGCTGTCGGCGGGGAGGCCGCGACCGTCGTCGACCACCTCGATGGACGTCGCGGTGACGGTCACGGCGCAGCGGCGAGCGGCGCTGTGCCGGATCACGTTGGTGACCGCTTCGCGCAGCACCCAACCCAGCAGTTCGCCCGACGGTGCGTCCGGCAGGCTCGCCGGTTCCGGCAGTTCCGCGTCGATGCTCGCGGCGGCCAGGGCGGTCCGCGCGTTGGCCAGCTCGCCGCGCAACGACACCTCCCGCAGGCCTCCGACGGTCTCGCGCACCCCGGCCAGCGCTTCGCGCGCGAGCCGTTCGATATCGGCCAGTTCGGTCCGCGCACGGTTCGCGTCGACGTCGAGCAGTCGTTGGGCGAGTTCGGTTTTCACGGTGATGACGGTGAGCGAATGGCCGAGGATGTCGTGCACGTCACGGGCGACGCGATTGCGTTCCTCGATGATCTCCAGTTCCGCGCGCTGCCTGCGAGCCAGCTCGGCGAGCCGGTCGCCGCGGAACCCGAGCTGTCTGGCCACCCACACGACCACGGGAATGAACGCGAGGTAGAACGGCGTCCCGCCCAGATGCCACGACGGCACCGCGAACGGGGCCACCAGCATGATCGTCATGATGACGACCACGACGACGGCGGAAGTGCGCAGCGGAAGCACGAACACGGCGACCACCGCGACATAGAGCGCCGTGGGCAGACCGTCCCCGCCGAGCAGCGCCCCCATCGTCACGGACAACGCCGCCATCGCGGCCAGCAGCAGCCACGCCCTGCGGTCGACCGGTAAGTCGTCGGGCGCGCCGTCCTTGGCGTACCTGCGGAACGCGACGAACGCGACGATGATCAGCGCCGCGAACGCGAGCACGCACGCGATGGCCGCCACCGCCTGCGCGGGCTCGCCCTCGGCCCAGCGCCGCCTGATCGGTCCGATCAGATAGGCCAGCCAGACCAGCGACATGACAGCGCCGAACCAGCCCCTGCGCCGTCCATCGGGACCGAACGACTGCCAGTCGAGCATGCCGTCCACCAGACCGGCGGACCTTCTCGGCCGCGCGCCGCCCGCCGTCTTCACGTCCATGCGCCACCTCGCTGCGGCCGGGCGGGACGGAGGCGGCGGTACACGGCTCGCCGGTCGTGGTCGATCATGGGAGGCGACGCTACCGGCACCGGTTCCCCCGGGATCGCGCATACGTGAGCACATCCAGACCGCACGCGCTGTCCGCCGACGCCACGGAACGCTGTCCCACCGCACCGGCCGCGCACGGCGGAACCGGCCGTCCAGGTAGCCGACCGGTTGCGCGGCCGGCGTTCAGCGCGCGGTGTCACGCCGGAACAACGCGGCTCCACCGAACACGAAGACCGCCGACCAGACCGCGACGTCGACCACCGCCCCGAGGACCGACCCGCCGCCGGTGTCGCCGAACGGCAGCCGGGCCAGCGTGGCTACGCCGTTGGTCGGCATCACCTTCGACACGGTCGCGAACCAGCCGTGCAGCGGCATGAACAGTCCGCCCGCGAACGACAGCGCCGCCAGCACCGGACCGAGCAGTTGCATCACGTTCTCCGACGGCAGCAGATAGCCCACGAACAGGCCGAAGGCCGCGAACACGAGCGAGCCGACCCAGGCGAGCAGAAAGCACTCCACCCACGCCGCGGGCGCGAGGTGGGCGCCGAGCGTCGCGCCGACCGCGAACACCGCGGCCACCGAGACGAGCCCGAGCGCCATCGCGACCACGACCTTGACCGCGATGTACGCCACCGGCCGCAGCGGTGTGAGCCGCAGCTGGCGGCTCCATCCCTGCGCACGCTCGACGGCGACCATCGCGCCGCCGCTGGTGGTGGCCAGCATCGCGCCGTACACCGCGATCGACACCATGACGTAGCCGGTCACGTTGCCCGAGCCGTAGGACTGGGTCCGGTAATCGGATTGCAGTCCGAAGATGACGAAAAACAACGGCGGCATGATCAGCGTGAAGATCAGGGTCCGCCGGTTGCGCAGCATGCGGCGCAGTTCCAGGCGCAGGAAGCCGAGGTTGAAGCCGCCTAGCGTGGTGGCGACGGGCCGGGAGACGAGTGTGGTCATGTCAGTGATCTCCTGCCGTGGTCAGCGCGAGGAAGGCGGTTTCCAGGTTGTGCGCGGTGATCTCCAGATCGACCGCGGCGGTGTGGTTCAGCAGGAATCGAGCGACGGCGTCGGAGTCCTTGGCACGCACCAGGATTCGGTCACCACGCAACTCGACGTCATCGACGCCGGGGATCACGAGCAGCCGGGCGGGGTCCGCGCCGGGCAGGGTCGCGGCGACGGTACGGCCCGCGGCCAGGTTCTTGATCTCGGCCGCGCTGCCGTCGGCGATGACCCGACCCGCGCGCACCAGCACGATGCGGTCGGCGTAGGCGTCGGCCTCGTCCAGATAGTGCGTGGCGAAGAGGACGGTGCGGCCGCGCCGCGAATCCTCCCGCATCGCGTTCCAGAACTCCCGGCGCCCTTCGACGTCCATACCGGTGGTGGGTTCGTCGAGCACGATCAGCTCCGGGTCCGGCAACAGCGCCAGCGCGAACCTGAGTCGCTGGCGCTGGCCGCCGGAGCACTTGCCCACCATGCGATCGGCGATCCCCGCGATGCCCGCGCGGGCGAGCACCTCCTCGACGGGGCGCGGACTCGCGTGCAGCGTGGCCACCAGCCGCACCGTCTCCGCGACGGTGAGGTCAGGCAGCAGGCCACCGGATTGCAGCACCGCGGCGACGCGGCCTGCGGAGACGGCTCGCTCCGGCGCCGTTCCGAAGACCGCGACGGTGCCCGAATCCGGACGCGCCAGGCCGAGCAGCAGGTCGATAGTGGTGGATTTGCCCGCGCCGTTCGGACCGAGGAAGGCGACGATCTCCCCCGGCTCGATCACCAGGTCGAGCCCGTCGACAGCGTGCACCACGCCGGCCGGGGTGCGGAAACTCTTGCGCAGGTCGCGCAGCGCGACGGCGGGCGCGGGCCGCGTCGGACTCTGGACCGCGGTGGTCGTTGCTGAAGTCATGCCTCTACGGTCGCGGGAAACCCGCCCCGGAACCTCGCACGGCTGTCACGACTTCGACATGACAGATGTCATGCCCTCAGGGCAGCAGACCCTGCCTGGCCCGGCTCGCGTTGGACAGCACGAGCAGCAGCATGGTGGTGAGCGCCTTGTCGTCCAGCCCCGCGGCGGGGAAGGTGTAGCGCAAGATGACGTCCGCGAGCTTGCCGTGGCCGATCACGGTGAGTGAACCGAACTGCAGCGCGTTGTTGCGTTCGGCGACCCGCTTGTGCAGCTGCGGTTTCAGCTGACGATCCCAGGCCAGCACGCAGGTGAGGCTCAGCACGTCCAAGCCCGGCGCCAGATTCACCGCGCGCAGCGACGACAAGGCGCCCTCGTACTCGAAGCCGAGCGACCCTTCGGCATCGACGCGCACGTCGATGCCGTAACTCGACAGGCAGGCCCCGGCCCGTGCCTGCAGTTCCCGGTCCGGGGTCACCGCCGCGTCCATGTCCGCGCCCCCGCTCACTTCGTGCCGCCGAAACGGCGGTCCCGCGCGGCGTACTGGAGGCATGCCTCCCACAGGTTGCGGCGATCGAAATCGGGGAAAAGCGTGTCCTGGTAGACGAATTCGGCGTAGGCGGACTGCCAGATGAGGAAATTCGAGCTGCGGAACTCGCCCGAAGGGCGCAAGAACAGGTCCACGTCCGGCATGTCGGGTTCGTCCAGGTATTTCGCCACCGTCGCCTCGGTGACCTTCTCCGGGTCGATCTCGCCCGCCGCCACCCGGCGCGCGATCTCCCTTGCCGCGTCGGCGATCTCGGCGCGGCCGCCGTAGTTGACGCACATGGTCAACGTCATCACCGTGTTGTCCTTGGTGAGTTCCTGGGCGACCTCCAGTTCCTTGATCACGCTGCGCCACAGGCGCGGTCGCCGCCCCGCCCAGCGCACCCGGACGCCCATCTCATTCATCTCGTCGCGGCGCCTGCGGATCACGTCACGGTTGAAGCCCATGAGGAAGCGCACCTCCTCGGGGCTACGCCGCCAGTTCTCGGTGGAGAACGCGTACGCCGACAACCATTTGACGCCGATCTCGATGCAGCCCTCCACGGTGTCCATCAGCACCGCCTCGCCACGCTCGTGCCCGGCGGTGCGCGGCAATCCGCGCTCCTGGGCCCAGCGCCCGTTGCCGTCCATGACGAGCGCGACATGGTTGGGCACCAGTTCCGGCGGCAGCTGCGGCGGCCGAGCTCCCGACGGATGCGGCGCGGGCGGACGCACGGCGCCCGCGGGCTCGGGGTCGGTCGCGGTGGCGGAGTCTCGGCGGAGGATCACGGCCTCTATCCTGCCTGATCGCCCGCGCCGCCCCCACTGCCCCGTTGCTTCCTCACGAATTCCACGGTTCCGACCGGCACCGGTGACTTATTCTTTTCCATATCGTGATACTGGGGAGGGGTTTCTCGAACGTGACCGATTTACCAGGGACCGGAACCGCGGCAGGTTTCCGCGCCACTCGTGAGTTGCTCGGCCTCCCGGTCCCGTGGTGCGCGCGGTTCTTCGCGGTCGCGGAACGCACCGTCGAGCGGTGGGAGAAGGGGGCCTTCCAGATCCCCGACATCGTGGCCCGCGAGCTCGCCGCCATCGCGGACGAGACCGAACAGGTGGTCGAGGCCATGGTCGATGCCATCGACGCCGGGGAGATCTCTCCTCGCCTGCACACCTACCGGACCAACGACGACTACTCCAAGCACGAGCCGGACACCCGCTACCCGGCAACCTGGCATCGTGCCGTGTGCGCCCGCGTCATGAACGAGTTGCCGCAGGTAGAGCTCCAATTCGTGGAGTAGGCGGCTGCCTCGCCTTCGCTCGGCCCGGCGCGGGCTGAAGACGGGCCCCGCCCGACAGCACCCTCCCCTGCGGCTGCCTCGCCTTCGCTCGGCCCGGCGCGGGCTGAACAACGGACTCCGCCCGACAGCACCCTCCCCTGCGGCTACCTCGCCTTCGCTCGGCCCGGCGCGGGCTGAAGACGGGCCCCGCCCGACAGCGCCCTCCCCTGCGGCTGCCTCGTTTCAGCTCGGCCCGAGGACGAGCCCCGCCCGGCAGCGCCTCCCCCGCGACTGCCTAGCCTCCACTCAACCTCGCGCGGCTACATGCGGGGTTCGCGCGGCTGTGTCCTTGGATCGCTCGATCAACGGCAGGGTGCGCAGCTGACGTTCCAGGTGCCACTGCAAGTGCGCCGCGACCAGCCCGCTGGCCTGCCTGCGCACCGCCTCAGGCGTCGCCTCGACCTGCTCCCACTCCCCGCGCAGCAACGCCACCAGCAGATCGAGCACCCCGGGGGCAGGCGTCGCCGCACCCGGTGGACGGCAATGCACGCACACCGCGCCTCCGGCCGCGACATGGAAGGCCCGATGCGGGCCCGGTGTCGCGCACTTGGCGCATTCGTCCAATGCGGGCGCCCAGCCCGCGAAACCCATGGCGCGCAACAAGAATGCGTCCAGGATCAGTTCGTGCGGGCGCTGTTTGGCCGCGATGGCACGCAGGGCGCTCGCGGTGAGCGCGTGCAGCCGGGGCGCGGGCGCACGCTCCTCGCCCGCCAAGCGTTCAGCGGTCTCCAGGATGGCGCACGCGGTGGTGTAGCGCCCGTAGTCATCGATGATGTCGGCGGCGAACGCCTCCATCGTGTGCACCTGGGTAACGGTGTCCAGCGTGCGTCCGGGGTGCAGTTGCACGTCGATATAGGAGAACGGCTCCAACCGGGCCCCGAACCTCGATTTGGTCCGCCGCACCCCCTTGGCGACCGCGCGAACCAGTCCGTGCTGTCGGGTGAGCAGCGTGACGATGCGATCCGCCTCGCCCAGCTTGTGCTGGCGAACCACTACCGCCTCGTCCCGATACAGCCGCACCAGTGGAGTCTAATGCTGTGTTGTTTGGCCGCGCCTTCGCGCGGCGTGTTCGCGGCCCTCTTATGGCTCGCGTGTGCGCGACCGCCGCTTGCTCCTTCGTCGCGTACGCGGCGGCCGCGCAC
>NZ_JBFAXY010000006.1:0-289644 GCF_040681035.1 Nocardia sp. NPDC051911 | reverse complement strand
GGGGTGCTGGAGGACGGCAGGCTGCGCTTGTCCGGGCGTCGTTCGGATCTCATCCTGCGCGGCGGGGAGAACGTCTATCCCACGGAGATCGAGCACTCGTGCGCGGCGCCGGTCTCTTCGTCGGCGCGCAGGCCCGCCGCGCGCCCGATGCTCGGCGATCCGGCCGCGCCGAGTACCGTGACGGTGCTGCGGTCACCCGGCCGGAATGTCGTGCGCACGCCGACGGTCGCCTCCGGGCCGCACGTTGCGGCGGCCCGCGACCGGCAATATCGAACGGAGCATTTGTCATGAAGCTTGCTGTCATCCCGGGCGACGGGATCGGGCCCGAGGTCATCGCCGAGGCGCTCAAGGTGCTCGACGCGGTCGTGCCCGGCGTCGAGAAGACCGAGTACGACCTCGGCGCGCGCCGCTACCACGCGACCGGCGAGATCCTCCCGGATTCGGTGCTGCCCGAACTGAAGCAGCACGACGCGATCCTGCTCGGCGCGATCGGCGATCCGTCGGTGCCCAGTGGCGTGCTCGAACGCGGCCTGTTGCTGCGCACCCGGTTCGCGCTGGACCACCACGTGAACCTGCGACCGTCCAAGCTGTTCCCTGGCGTGACCAGCCCGCTGGCCGGCAACCCCGACATCGACTTCGTCGTCGTGCGCGAGGGCACCGAGGGCCCGTACACCGGCACCGGCGGCGCGATCCGCGTCGGCACCCCGCACGAGGTGGCGACCGAGGTCAGCACCAACACCCGCTTCGGCATCGAGCGCGTGGTGCGCTACGCCTTCGCCAAGGCGCAGGCCCGGCGCAAGCACCTGACGCTGGTGCACAAGAACAACGTGCTCACCTTCGCCGGCTCGCTGTGGCAGCGCACGGTGGACGAGGTCGCGGCCGAGTTCCCCGATGTCACAACGGCTTACCAGCACATCGACGCCGCGACCATCCACATGGTCAACGACCCGGGCCGGTTCGACGTGATCGTCACCGACAACCTCTTCGGCGACATCATCACCGACCTGGCCGCCGCCGTGAGCGGTGGCATCGGCCTCGCCGCCAGCGGCAACATCGACGCGTCCGGCACGAACCCGAGCATGTTCGAGCCGGTGCACGGCAGCGCCCCCGACATCGCGGGCCAGTCCAAGGCCGACCCGACCGCGGCGATCCTCTCGGTCGCCCTGCTGCTCAACCACCTCGGCGACGCCGAGGAGGCCGCGCGCATCGAGTCGGCGGTCGCGAAGGACCTCGAGTCTCGCTCCGGCACGGCGTCGACCGTGGAAATCGGCGACCGCATCGCGGCCACCCTCTGACCGTCGCCCAGGAAGGTCCCGTTTGCCACCTCCGGCAACGGGACCTTCCGCGTTCAGCCGTCCGCCCCGCCGGCGCGGGCGAATCCCGCGGCGGCCTCCCGCGCCCGCGGCGCGCTCGACCAGCGCTGTGTCACCGAATTCAGGTGACACAGCGACATCGAGTCGAGATCGTCCAGGCGATCTGCATGCGGAGTGCGGCCCTGTGGCGCGGACCCGGCAATCCTTCGACGCGCGAACCTAGGCGGGGTCGCGGGGAACCAGCGGGACCGCCGCGACGGCCGAGACCGCGGCCAGAAGGAAGGCGGCGGGGAAGCCGCTCGCGGTGATCAGGGCGCCGAACACGGGCGGAACCGCGGCCATCGCGAGGTTCTGCCCGGTGTTCTGGATGCCGAGGCCCCGGCCGCTCCAGTACGGGCCCGCGATCTCGGCGACCGCGGTGAAGGCCAAGCCGTTGTCGGAGACGGTGATCACGGACGCGGCGATCAGCAGCGGAATGGCGGCCCACCACCAGTGGGTCGACGCGGTCAGCGCCAGCGCGGTCATCGACAGCACGGCGGCGACGGCCACCGTGCGCAGCGGGCCCATCCGGCTGCCGACCCGATCCGACCACGCGCCCGCACCGATGCGGCCAAGCGCGCCGAGGATCTGTGTGACGGTCACCAGCGCACCCGCCGCGGCCAACGACCAGCCGACATCCCGGTGCAACCACAGCAGCGCGAACGTCCACACGGTGCCCTGCGGGACGACGAGCAGAACCGAGACCAGATGGATGCGCCACAGCATGGCGTTGTCGCGATAGGGATTGGCGCGCAACGCCGGATCGGCGGCGGCGCGATCGGGACGCGGCGGGTCCACGATGCCGGCCAGGCAACCCATGGCCGCCACACCCGCCATGAGTGCGGGAACGAGAATGGCCGCGGGTACACCGTGGGCGGAGGCGACGGCCGGAATCGCCAGCGCGCCGACACCGACGCCCAGCGGCTGCGCGGTCTGCCGGATGCCCATCGCCAGCCCGCGCCGCTGCGGCGGGAACCAGCCGACGATCACCCGGCCGCTCGCGCCGTTCGTGCTGGCCGCCCCGACGCCCCCGAGAAACAGCAGCGCGCCGAGGGCGATGTCGTTCGTCGTCGCCGCGGCGGCGCAGCCCGCCGCCAGCATCAGCAGCGGACCACCGACCAGCACCTTGCGTTCGCCGATCCGGTCCACCAGATAACCCCACGCGATCAGGGTGCACACCAGCCCGACGGTGGGCATGGCCACCAGCAGGCCCGCCGTCGCCAGCGGCAAGCCACGGTCGGTCAGCGCGGGCAGCAGGAACGGGACGCCGTGGATGAAGACCGCGCTGGAGGCCTGGGCGAACACGCCGAGACCGAGCATGGACCAGCGCCGAACCTCGTCGATCTGCGTAACGGTCGCCATCGGCCTCACCTCGGAATCTCATTATTTGGGATACAATTCCCATTGTGTGAACTTCGCTGCTCACGGTACACCCGGCGGCGGCTCGATTCGACGGTTGCGGTTGTCGGGCTGCTCACAGCGCGCGCCGCCGCCGGATCCGGGCGGATTCCGTACCACCCGGTCGGGCGCGTTCGAGCAGGTGACGGTGGGTCGATAGACTCCGGGCATGCGTCTAGGTCGAGTTGCCAGTCCCGATGGAGTCGCTTTCGTCAGCATCGAAGGCGACGGAAGCGACAGCGTGGCCAAGGAGATCGCGGAACACCCGTTCGGCACACCGACGTTCACCGGCCGCAGCTGGCCGCTGGCCGACGCGCGGCTGCTCGCGCCGATCCTGGCCAGCAAGGTGGTCTGCATCGGCAAGAACTACGCCGCCCACGCTGCGGAGATGGGTGGTCCCGCGCCCGCCGACCCGGTGATCTTCCTCAAGCCGAATACCGCGATCGTGGGGCCGAACGCCCCGATCATCCTGCCGCCCAGTTCATCTCAGGTCGACTACGAAGGGGAGCTGGCGATCGTCATCGGCCGCCCCTGCAAGGACGTGCCCGCCGCCCGCGCGCTGGACGTGGTGCTGGGTTACACCGCCGCCAACGATGTGACCGCCCGCGACCAGCAGCGCCACGACGGCCAGTGGACCAGGGGCAAGGGCTACGACACGTTCTGCCCGCTCGGTCCGTGGATCGAAACCTCCCTGGACCCTTCGGATCTGGAGGTCGTCACCGAGCTCGACGGTGAAGTGCGTCAGCGCAGCCGCACTTCGCTTCTGCTGCACGACATTCCGAAGCTCATCGAGTGGATCACCACCGTGATGACACTGCTGCCCGGTGACGTCATCCTCACCGGCACCCCGGAGGGCGTCGGCCCGATGCGGGAGGGCCAGCAGGTGTCGGTGACCGTCGAGGGCATCGGAACCCTCACCAATCCCGTTGCCGCCAAACGCTGATCGAAAGAGAGCCATGACTGAAGTACGGGTCCGATTCTGCCCGTCACCGACCGGGACGCCGCACGTCGGCCTGATCCGGACGGCGCTGTTCAACTGGGCCTACGCCCGCCACCACGGTGGCGCATTCGTCTTTCGAATCGAAGACACCGATGCCGCACGGGATTCCGAGGAATCCTACCGGGCGATTATCGACGCGCTGCGCTGGCTCGGCCTCACCTGGGACGAGGGGCCGGAGGTCGGCGGGCCTTACGCGCCATATCGCCAGTCGCAACGAAAAGAACTGCACCAGGACGTTGTTCGGCGTTTGCTGGAGGCCGGTGAGGCTTACGAATCGTTCTCCACGCCGGAGGAAGTCGAGGCCCGTCATCGCGCCGCGGGACGCGATCCGAAGCTCGGTTACGACAACTACGATCGCGACCTGACGCCGGAGCGGATCGAGGCGTACCGGGCCGAGGGGCGCGCCGCCGTCGTCCGGCTGCGGATGCCGGAAGAAGACCTGTCCTGGAACGATCTGGTGCGCGGGGAGACCACCTTCAAGGCGGGCAGCGTCCCGGACTTCGCGCTCACCCGCGGCAACGGCCAGCCGCTGTACACGCTGGTCAACCCCGTCGACGACGCGCTGATGCGGATCACCCACGTACTGCGGGGCGAGGACCTGCTCTCCTCCACTCCCCGCCAGCTCGCGCTGTACGCCGCGCTGCGCCGGATCGGGGTCGCCGATTTCACTCCCGAGTTCGGCCATCTGCCGTTCGTGATGGGTCAGGGCAACAAGAAGTTGTCCAAGCGTGATCCGGAGTCGAATCTGTTCGCCCATCGCGACCGCGGGTTCATCCCCGAGGGTTTGCTGAATTATCTCGCGCTACTCGGCTGGGGCCTGTCCGAGGACCGCGACGTGTTCTCCATGGCGGAGATGGTCGAGGCCTTCGACATTTCGAAAGTGAATTCGAATCCGGCCCGATTCGACCAGAAGAAGGCGGACGCGCTCAACGCCGAGCACATCCGATTGCTGGCTCCGGGTGATTTTGCCCACCGGCTGCGGGAGTATCTCACCGGACACGGCCATATCGGCGCCGAAATCGATGAAAAAGTGTTCGCCGCGGCGGCGGAACTCGTGCAGACCAGGATTGTCGTCTTGTCCGACGCTTGGGACCTTCTGCGTTTCCTGTTCGCACCGGCGGAGGAGTTCGCGATCGACCCGGCCGCGGGGGCCAAGAATCTCGGTCCCGACGCGGCTCAGGTATTGCAGGCGGCTATTACCGCTGTGGAGCCGTTGACCGAGTGGACCACCGAAGCGATCGAAGCGGCACTGAAAAAGGCGCTGATCGATGATCTCGGGCTGAAACCGCGCAAAGCCTTCGCTCCGGTGCGGGTCGCGATCACCGGATCGCATATCAGCCCGCCGCTGTACGAATCCTTGGAACTGCTCGGCCGCGACCTCACCTTGGATCGGCTGCGCGCGGCGCTGGACTGGAAGGAGACCGCCCAGACCGGCTCCGAAGGCTGAAAATATGGCTTTGACCAGGCGATTTGTAGTTAACCCGTAGCCGTTTGGTACTCTTCTTCTCGGCCCGGAACACGGTCTCGAGTCACCCAGACGCGAGGCTGAACGACCTGGTCATTGGGGTATGGTGTAATTGGCAACACAGCTGATTCTGGTTCAGCCATTCTAGGTTCGAGTCCTGGTACCCCAGCGGAGTGTGTTGTAAGACTTCGGTTCGCGGCCGAAATCCCTCAGCACCTGGCGATTTGGTCGCCGGGCCTCGGCCAGATAAACTAGCCGAGCCTCCTGATCGAAAGATCAACCACGGCGCTCCTCGCGACAGTGAGAAGCAGTCCTGGCCCCGTCGTCTAGCGGCCTAGGACGCCGCCCTCTCAAGGCGGTAGCGCGGGTTCGAATCCCGTCGGGGCTACACGAATGGAAGGCCCATGCTCATGGAGCATGGGCCTTTCTCGTTTCGCAGTGTCTTGTGATGGTGCAACCCCCACGCCCCGCCTGGAGGGCTTCGCCCCCGGACACTCGGCGAGGGCTTCGCCCCGCCTGGATGGTCGTGGTCCGGTGGTGTGGTCAGTGGCGGATCCGGGCCTAGGCGGGCGGCGGATCTCTTCGGAAGCTCGGCCTGTCGTTTGGTGGTACCTTGACTGTGCCGTATCTCACTCTCGGCCGATCGGGTTCGCGCTGGACCCCGTGGGCGCTGTCCGGCTCCGTATGAAGGGGCCATGATCCAGGTGTTCGGCGGGTACCAGCTCTGGTCCCGTCCCACCATGGGAACGCCGCCGAGTCATCGAAGGCAGAGCGGCATCCCATGCGACGTGCTCGTGTGGACCGATTCGCATGCTGCGGCAGTCGGCCCGAGTCTCGATCCGCAATGACCTGGATCGCACGGCAGAGAGCGTCGGAGCCGCCTGTGCGGACGGTCAGGATCGCCCACCGGCAGGATCGGGCAGCGCGGCGGTGGCGCCGAATTGCCCGTGCCGGGTCTTCCGGGTGCGGGACTGTTCGAGCCGTCCCGGTGAGTCCGGCAATCCAGCCGAGCCGTTCGCGGGAGATGGGGGCAAATGAGCGGCCCGGCTGCGCCGGTGGCAGCGGACGGACGCAAATCGGCCGCCGGGCCGTGCCGGTCGCGGGGGACGGACGCAAATCGGCCGCCGGGCCGTGCCGGTCGCGGGGGACGGACGCAAATCGGCCGCCGGGCCGCGCCGGTCGCGGGGGAGAGCGGCAAAAGAAAGGCCCTCCAGCGATCTTGCTGGAGGGCTTTCGCCGACTGTGCGGACTATCCGCTCTTGCGCCGGAATTCCCGCTTGTGGCCGACCGCGGAGTGCGCCGAGGACGCCTTCGACCGTCCGTCGAGGTGGTCGGCCGCGCGGGCGTTCTGCTGGTTCTTGCGCTCCAGTGCTTCCCGGAACTTGCGCTTCACCTCGTCGGCGCCGTTGGACTTACCCGAATCCGCCATCGCTGCTCCTCGTCGTCGCGGCCGCGCGCCGCGTCCTCGCGGGCGGCGGTGCCCGGCCGATTGCTGTCGAACACCCGACGCTAGCCCGTGCGAGGCGGTTGTGTCAGTTGGATTTCGCGCGCGTCGCGCGGCCCGATCGCGTTCGGGCCGGTCAGTCGAGTGCCTGCGCGGTACTGCCGCCCAGCGGCATCGCCGGAAGGCCGAGCTTGCGATGATCCCAGCTGCGCGTGCGCTCCGGCACGACGCGCACGGCGACCCGCTTGTTCAGCATGGCTTCGACCATCGGGCGCAATTCCTCGTTGTAGGGGCCGGTGTAGCGCTCCCATACGCTCACGCCGACGGCGAAGAGTTTCTCGGCGTCATCGATGATCTCGGCGCGGCCCTCGATCGAGACGCCCCGGAGTTGGTCGTAGGTGTCGCCCGCCTCGACCATGCAGGTGACCCGAGGATCGCGGCGCAGGTTCACCGCCTTCTGCGATTTGGCCTTGGTCTCGAACCAGATCTCGCCGTCGATGAGCGCGTACCACATCGCGGTCAGGTGCGGCGTGCCCTTCGGTCCGATGGTCGCCAGCGTCGCGATCCGGCTGCGCTGCAGGAACTCGGTGATCTCGGTGTCGGACATCACGATCTGTGCCCGTTGATTGACTCCCATGGGGCAACTCTAGAGAGTCCGGACTGAAACAGGTTACAGGCGCTTGTGCAGCGCCTCGGCCGCCGCGACCAGATCCGCCGCCCACCGCGCGCCCGGCCTGCGGCCCATCCGATCGATCGGTCCCGACACCGACACGGCCGCGACCACGGCGCCGCCCGCGTCGCGCACCGGCGCGGAGACGCTGGCCACGCCTGCCGCACGCTCGGCCGCGCTCTGCGCCCACCCGCGCTTGCGCACCTCGGCCAGCGCGCGTTCGCCGAACACCGCGTCGGCCAGGATGGTGCGCTGTAGTTCCGGGTCGGCCCACGCCAGCAGTACTTTGGCCGCCGACCCCGCGGTGAGCGGCAGCCGCGCCCCGATCGGCACGGTGTCGCGCAGTCCCACGGGAGGTTCCAGCGCCGCGACGCAGACGCGGGCGTTGCCGTCGCGGCAGTACAGCTGGACGCTCTCGCCGGTGATCTCGCGCAGCCGGGGGAGGATGGCCGACGCGGCCTCGAGCAGTGGATCGTTCGCGCTGGTCGCGAGCTCGGCGAGGGCCGGCCCCGGCCGCCAGGTGCCGTTGCTGTCGCGCGCGAGCAGGCGATGCACTTCCAAGCCGACGGCGAGACGGTGTGCGGTGGCGCGGGGTAGACCGGTGCGCGCGCACAGCTCGTTGAGACCCGAGGGATGCTCGGCTACGGCGTACAGGACCGCCACTGCTTTGTCGAGGACGCCGATGCCGCTATGCTGTCTCATAGAACGATACTAGCGTCTCGGATGTTGAGAAATCCACCTCCACGGATCCTTCCTCTCAGCGTTCGGACCAGGCGCAGCTATCCCAACTTGTGCAACCGTCGCCGCGTCGGAGTCCAGATCGCGGAACGGCTGCTTCGTCCGAAAGGTGATCGACAATGGCCGAACCGCGCACGCTGGCCGAGAAGGTATGGGACCAGCACGTCGTCGCTCGCGGGGAGGGCGAGGGTGCCTCGCGCGAACCGGACCTGATCTACATCGACCTGCATCTCGTCCACGAGGTGACCAGCCCGCAGGCCTTCGACGGACTGCGCGCGGCGGGCAGGCCGGTGCGACGGCCCGATCTCACGATCGCGACCGAGGACCACAACGTTCCGACGATCGATATCGACAAGCCGATCGCCGACCCGATTTCACGTACCCAGGTGGAGACGCTGCGGCGCAACTGCGCGGAATTCGGTGTGCGGCTGCACCCGATGGGCGACCTGGACCAGGGCATCGTGCACGTGGTCGGGCCGCAGCTGGGCCTGACCCAGCCGGGCACGACCGTGGTCTGCGGCGACAGCCACACCTCGACGCACGGCGCGTTCGGGGCGCTGGCGATGGGCATCGGCACCTCCGAGGTGGAGCATGTGCTTGCCACCCAGACCCTCTCGCTGCGCCCGTTCAAGACGATGGCGATCACGGTGGACGGCGTCATGCCGCCCGGCGTGACGAGCAAGGACCTGATCCTGGCCGTCATCGCGAAGATCGGCACCGGCGGCGGACAGGGCTACGTCCTGGAGTACCGCGGCGAGGCCATCCGGGCCATGTCGATGGAGGCCCGAATGACGATCTGCAACATGTCCATCGAAGCGGGCGCGCGGGCAGGCATGATCGCGCCGGACGAGACCACCTACGAATTCCTCAAAGGACGGCCGCACGCGCCGCAGGGAGCCGATTGGGACGCCGCGGTGGCCGCCTGGGAGGCGCTGAAGACCGACGAGGGCGCTGTTTTCGACGCCGAGGTGCACATCGACGCCTCCGAGCTGACTCCGTTCGTCACCTGGGGCACCAACCCGGGTCAAGGCGCCCCGCTGGGCGAGGCGGTGCCCGACCCCGCCGCCATCGCCGACGAGGTGGCTCGCGAGTCCGCGGAGAAAGCTCTGCGTTACATGGACTTGGAGCCGGGTACTCCGCTTCGACAAGTGCCGATCGACACCGTATTCGTCGGCTCGTGCACCAACGGACGCATTGAAGATTTGCGTGCGGTGGCCGGGATTTTGAAGGGACGTCATGTCGCCGACGGCGTGCGAATGCTGGTTGTACCGGGCTCGATGCGGGTTCGCGCACAGGCGGAAAAAGAAGGACTCGGGGAGATTTTCACTGCGGCGGGCGCCGAATGGCGGCAAGCCGGCTGCTCAATGTGCCTGGGAATGAATCCGGACCAGCTCGAGCCGGGCCAGCGTTGCGCGTCCACCTCGAACCGCAACTTCGAGGGCAGGCAGGGCAAAGGCGGCCGTACGCACCTCGTTTCTCCCCTCGTAGCGGCCGCGACGGCGGTCCGTGGAACTCTGTCATCGCCTGCGGATCTGGACTGACCGGCCCCGATTCCCTCAATCAAACCCAGGAGATTCGTTATGGAAGCCTTCACTGTGCACAAGGGCATCGGGGTGCCGCTGCGCCGCTCCAATGTCGATACCGATCAGATCATCCCGGCGGTCTACCTCAAGCGGGTGACGCGGACCGGATTCGAGGACGGGTTGTTCGCCGCATGGCGCACCGATCCCGACTTCATTCTGAACATCGCGCCTTACAACAGGGGTAGTGTCTTGGTGGCGGGTCCGGATTTCGGTACGGGATCGTCGCGTGAGCACGCCGTTTGGGCGCTGTCGGACTACGGCTTTCGGGTGGTCATCTCATCCCGGTTCGCCGACATCTTCCGCGGCAATGCGGGCAAGGGCGGTCTGGTCGCCGCTCAGATGTCACAGAACGATGTCGAAATGCTCTGGAAGTTGCTCGAGGAACAGCCCGGCTTGGAATTGGTTGTGGACCTCGAGGCGCGCACGGTGACGGCCGGAACCGTCGTGTTGCCGTTCGATATTGATGACTACACCAGGTGGCGTCTGCTGGAAGGATTGGATGACATCGGCCTGACGCTGCGCCGGGAGGACGCGATCGCCCGGTTCGAAAAGGCAAGGCCAACATGGAAACCCACTACCCTGCCTGCACATATTTCGCAGACGTAATCACCCCCGCCGGTTAGCTGGACACCCGGAGTTGCGGTAGCTGGACGTGTGCTAAACCACATGAATTTTGGCGTGGCACATAGACTCTTGCCCAAAGTGGGTTTACCGTGGTACCTAGTCGGTCCGACGACGGGCCATTAGTCTGCGGAGGATTCAATGAACAAGGCGGAACTGATCGACGTTCTGACCGAAAAGTTGGGTACGGACAGGCGCACGGCCACCGCGGCAGTCGAGCATGTGGTCGACACCATCGTGCGCGCGGTGCACAAGGGTCAGAGCGTCACTATCACCGGATTCGGTGTGTTCGAACAGCGTAAGCGTGCGGCTCGCGTCGCGCGGAACCCGCGTACCGGCGAAACCGTGAAGGTCAAGCCCACTTCGGTGCCCGCGTTCCGTCCCGGCGCTCAGTTCAAGGCGGTGATCGCGGGTAAGCAGAAACTGGCCGCGACCGGGCCCGCCGTCAAGCGCGGGGTGAATGCGCCGGTGTCGGCGAAGAAGGCGGCGGCGAAGAAGACGGCGGCCAAGAAGACCGCCGCCAAGAAGTCGACGCCGACCAAGGCGCCCGCCAAGACGACGGCCCGCAAGGCCGCCGCCAAGGCTCCGGCGAAGACCACCGCGCGCAAGACGACCGCTACGAAGACCGCTGCGAAGAAGGCGCCCGCGAAGAAGACCGCGGTCGCGAAGAAGGCTCCGGCCAAGAAGACGGCCACCAAGGCCACGGCAGCCAAGAAGACCACCACCGCTGCCGCCAAGAAGACCACCGCGAAGAAGACCGCGGCCAAGAAGGCCTCGACTCGCGGAAGCCGCTGATCTCGAGCCACCGCCGGATCGGCGCTGAATGCGTGGCCCCACGACTGGGCCCATTCGCCTCAACGTCGAGACGGCCCCGGGAGACACCCGGGGCCGTTTTCGGCTGTCCGCCTACCGAGACTTCACGGCCGTGGCCGCCACTCGGCGCCCGCCGACCCGCGCGGTGACGCGGGAGCTGCCGGTCTAATCCGACCGCACCACGTAGGCTGACAGCGATCGATCCAGATGGTCGGCGGCCACCAAGCGATGGCCGACGAACGACAGCACCCACACACTGCCCTTGCGATTGCGCGCCGACGGCAGCGCGACTCCATCGCGTTCGGCCAGCCATCCCAGCAGATCGGGGATCACCTTGCCCTGACTGCAGACGACACGAATGGCTTTGTCCGACACCAGGGCTCGAAAACGTTCCCGGGCGTCGTCCGGGTTTTCGGCGTACCCGGTCTCGGAAAGCAATGGCTCCTCGATGATTTCGACACCGAGTTTCTCCGCCAACGGCGCCACGGACTGCACGCAACGCAGTGGTGGAGCCGAATAGACCTCAGATGCGCCGAACGCCAAGAGGTTCGGCGTGAGCGCCTGTGCCTGCGCCTCGCCCTCGCGGTCGAGCGGACGCTGCTCGTCGGGACCGTTGAAGCGGTCCCTGCGGCCTGCTTTGGCATGCCGCACCAACAGCAGAGTGTCGGTGCGCGCGGGCAGCCGGGTGAAGGCGCGCACCACCTGCCGGTCCATCGGATACGACAGCTGGTCCATCACCCGATCCAGCGGATGCCAGCTGAGCACGTCCACCTCGGAGTTGACGGTGAACTCACCGCCCACCTGTTCGGCGGCCCAATAGTCGACCCGCTTCAGCTTGCGGTGGCCGGGGATCGGGTAGGTCACGTGGCCGAGGTAGCGGCCGAGCCTGCTCTCCAGCCCGGTTTCCTCCCGTACTTCGCGGACCGCGGCCAGCACCGGGGTCTCGCCCGGGTCGAGTTTGCCCTTCGGCAGCGACCAGTCCTCGTACTTGGGGCGGTGGACGATCGCGATCTCGATCGCACCCGAGGACGACTCGCGCCACAGCACCGCTCCGGCGGCGTGGATATTGGCGGTGACGCGGGGATCCCAGAACGGGCCCCCCTCTTGTTCGAACCCCGTTTTGGCGTTCACTGCTGATCTGGCCTCCGCAGCCGCATCAAGAACTCCTGATGGTCTCTGATCTTGTCCCCGTCGCCGGACACGCCCGGCGACGCCTGCCACGTGCCGTCCGGTTGCAGCACCCAGCAGCGCGTGGTCGGCGACAGAGCCGAGTCGAAGACCCCGCCGAGTTGTTCGGTCAACCGCGGATCCTTCACCTGCGCCATCACCTCGACCCGGCGATCGAGGTTGCGGTGCATCATGTCGGCGCTACCGATCCAGTACTCGTCCTGCGCCTGGAAGTGCAGGATGCGGGAATGCTCCAGGAACCGGCCGAGGATCGAGCGGACCTCGACGTTCTCGCTCATCCCGGGCACACCGGGGCGCAGGCCGCAGATGCCGCGCACCACGATCTGTACCGGCACGCCCGCCTGGGAGGCCCGGTACAGAGCGTCGATGACCTCCTCGTCGACGATGGCGTTGGCCTTCAGCCGGATTCGGGCGTCCTTACCCTCACCCGCCAGATCGGTCTCGCGCTGGATGCGCTCGATGATGCCGGAGCGCACGCTGTGCGGGGCGACGAGCAGATTGCGGTAGTTCTCTTTCCGCGAGTAACCGGTCAGCGAATTGAACAGGTCGGTCAGGTCGGCGCCGATTTCGGGTGCGGCGGTGAGCAATCCGACGTCCTCGTAGAGGCGCGCGGTCTTCGGGTTGTAGTTGCCGGTGCCGATGTGGCAGTAGCGCCGGATGGTGGCGCCCTCGCGGCGCACCACCAGGCAGGTCTTGCAGTGGGTCTTCAGGCCGATGAGGCCGTACACCACGTGCACGCCGGCCTGTTCCAGCGCGCGGGCCCATTTGATGTTCGCCTGCTCGTCGAAGCGCGCCTTGATCTCGACCAGGGCGACCACCTGCTTGCCCGCCTCGGCGGCGTCGATGAGCGCGTTGACGATCGGGGAGTCACCGGAGGTGCGGTACAGCGTCTGCTTGATGGCGAGCACCTGCGGGTCGGCGGCGGCCTGTTCGATGAACCGCTGCACGCTGGTGGAGAACGAGTCGTACGGATGGTGCACCAGCACGTCACCCTCGCGCAGCGCGGCGAAGACGTTGCGCGGCGTCTCGCGCTCGCCGAACGCGGGCGGGGTCGCGGGAACGTACGGAGTGTCCTTCAGATTCGGCCGGTCGACGCCGTACACCTGCCAGAGGCAGGACAGGTCGAGCAGGCCGGGCACCTGGATGACGTCGTCGGGGTCGACGTCCAACTCGCGGAGGAGCAGATCGAGCATGTGCTCGGTCATATCGTCGGACACCTCTAGTCGCACCGGCGAACCGAACCGCCGCCGGGCCAGTTCCCGCTCCAGCGCCTGGAGCAGGTCCTCGTCGCGATCCTCGTCGACTTCGAAGTCCGCGTTGCGGGTGATCCGGAACGAGTGGTGCTCGACCACCTCCATGCCGGGGAACAACAGGTCCAAGTGCGCGGCGATGAGCGCTTCCATCGGCAGGAAAGCCGCGATCGGGGAGCCGGAGTCGGTGCGGCGCACACGGACGAACCGGTCGACGTTGTCGGGGACCTTGACGCGGGCGAAGTGCTCGCCGCCGGTCGCGGAATCCTTTACCGTCACCGCGAGGTTGAGACTCAGCCCGCTGATGTAGGGGAAGGGGTGCGCCGGATCGACCGCGAGCGGGGTGAGGACCGGGAAGACCTGATCCTGGAAGTAACCCGAAAGGCGACTGCGTTCGTCCTCGTCCAGATCGCTCCAGTCGATGATCGCGATGCCCTCGGCGGTCAACGCGGGCAGCACGCTGTCGAGGAAGACGCGGGCATGCCGCACCGCGATCTCCTGGGTGCGCGCGGCGATCAGTTCCAACTGCTCGCCGGGGGAGCGACCGTCAGCCGAGCGCACCAGCAGGCCGGTCTCGGCGCGGCGTTTCAGCCCGGCCACCCGCACCATGTAGAACTCGTCGAGATTGGACGCGAAGATCGCCAGGAACTTCGCACGCTCCAGCAACGGCAGCGACTCGTCCTCGGCGAGGGCGAGCACGCGGGCGTTGAAGTCCAGCCAGCTCAATTCGCGATTGAGGTAGCGATCGCGTGGCAACCGCGCCGCCGACGAGTCGGCGGACAAGGGTGTCGCCGCTGGGGGTGGCGTGGGAAGCAACGGCTGCTGCTTGACGGTTTCCGTATCGCTCACGTCACCGATCATCCCCTACCGGAGAGGTCGTGTGCATCCCGCGACCGTGATCGTCATGTGTCTCACGCCACCACGGCGACCGGCTAGCACACGTGTGGAACGTGTTCGTGAACGCCGCCCGGCCAGCCGATGTCGTGCAGGACAGCACGCGTCGCGTTTCCGGCCCCGAGTGCCACCGCGCGGTCCAGATCGGCGGGAGTGTCGACGTCCAAGCGCAGGCCCGGCCAGTCCCCGGTGAGATCGAACGCGCCCGCGTCGATATGGCTGCGTGCCGACCCGGGACCGAAACGGGGATCGAGCGCGGCGACCGGGTCGCGAACCACGAGCGCGGCGGTGCCGCTGCCCTCGTGATCGATCACGATCGAGCGCAACCCGCGCGGGGCGGCGGCGAGCATGTCCGACAGTTCTTCCGGACGCAGCGCGGGCAGATCCGCCTGCAAAGCGAGCAGATCGATCGGGCCGTGCGCGCCGCGCAACGCGGCGGCGGTGGCGGCGAGCGCGGTGTTCAGCCCGTCGGCGTGCCGCTGACGCGGTTCCGGATGGACTTCCGCGCCCAACGTGCGGGCCAGGTCCGCGACGGCGGGGTCGGGCGTGACCACGGTGACCGATACGACCTCGCCGACCGCCGCGGTGGCGGTCACGGTGTCGGCGAGCATGGCCAACACCAACCGGGCCCGGTGCTCCGGGCGCAGCCGGTCGGCCAGTCGGCTCTTGGCCTGATCGAGGCTCTTGACCGCGATCACGGCATGCACGGCGTGCGGGCGCATGCGAGCAATCCTTCCATGGCATATTGGGCTGATGACGAGGGCGGCAGTGCTGGGCGCGGGATCGTGGGGCACCGCGTTCGCGAAGGTGTTGGCGGACGCGGGAACCGAGGTCACGATCTGGGCCCGGCGGCCCGAGGTCGCCGCGACGCTGGCCTCCGAACATCGCAATCCCGATTACCTGTCGGATATTCCGCTGCCGCCGGTCGCGGCCACCCACGACCCGGCGGTGGCGCTGGACGGAGCGGACATCGTCGTGCTGGCGGTGCCGTCGCAGTCGCTGCGGGCCAACCTCGCGGAGTGGAAGGGGTTGATCCCCGGCGACGCCACGCTGCTGAGTCTGGCGAAAGGCATCGAGACCAGGACGCTGCTGCGGATGAGCCAGGTGATCGAGGAGGTCACCGGGGCCGATCCGAGCCGGATCGCGGTGCTTTCCGGACCGAACCTGGCGCGCGAGATCGCGGTGGGCCAGCCTGCCGCGACCGTGGTCGCCTGCTCGGACAACGATCGCGCGGTGGCGGTGCAGCACGCCTGCGCGACCGGATACTTCCGTCCCTACACCAACACCGACGTGGTCGGCTGCGAGATCGGCGGCGCTTGCAAGAACGTCATCGCGCTCGCCTGCGGCATCGCGTCGGGAATGGGGCTCGGCGACAACTCGATCGCCAGCCTGATCACCCGCGGTCTCGCCGAGATCATCCGGCTCGGGGTGGCCCTCGGCGCGGAGCCGGTGACGCTCGCGGGTCTGGCCGGCGTCGGAGACCTGGTCGCCACCTGTACCTCCCCGTTGTCGCGCAACCGGTCGTTCGGGCGCGTGCTCGGCGCGGGCGGATCCATGGACGCCGCCCAGTCGGCCACTCATGGCCAGGTCGCCGAGGGTGTGAAGTCCTGCACATCGGTGCGTGCGCTGGCCGAGCGGCACGGCGTCGAGATGCCGCTGACCACCGCGGTGCATCAGGTCTGTCACGAAGGGCTCTCCGTGCGCGAAGCCGTCGGCAACCTGCTCGGGCGGCGGATGAAGCCCGAGTGAGCCCGCTCCGCCCCGGCGGGAGTGTCCGGGACGGTCAGCGGTGGGAGTGCGCATCGAAACGGGTACGGTTCGGGGCATGACGAACCGGATCAGGGTGGCTGTGGTGTTCGGCGGGCGCAGTAACGAGCACGCCGTGTCCTGCGTATCGGCCGGTAGCGTGCTTCGCCACCTGGATCAGGAGAAGTACGAGGTCGTGCCGATCGGCATCACCACGGAAGGCCGCTGGGTGCTCGGCGGTTCGGAGGTGGCCGCGCTCGGCATCCACGATCGCGCACTGCCGTCGGTGGACGCCACCGGCACGGCATTGACCCTGGCCGCGGACCCCAGCCGCCCCGGGGCGCTGATCGCGCTCGACGATCCCGGCGCGGCGCTCGGCTCGGTCGATGTGGTGTTCCCGATCCTGCACGGACCGTTCGGCGAGGACGGCACCCTGCAAGGGATGCTGGAACTCGCCGGAATTCCCTACGTCGGCCCCGGCGTGCTGGCCAGCGCCGCGGGCATGGACAAGGAGTTCACCAAAAAACTGCTCGCGGCGGAGGGGCTGCCGATCGGCACGCAGGTGGTGTTGCGGCCCGGCACCGCGACGGTCACCGAGGAAGACCGGCTGCGCCTGGGTCTGCCCGTGTTCGTCAAACCGGCCCGTGGCGGCTCATCGATCGGCATCACCCGGGTCACCGACTGGAACGAGCTGGACGCGGCCATCGCCGTGGCGCGCGCGCATGATCCGAAGGTGATCGTCGAAGCGGGCATTGTCGGGCGTGAGGTGGAGTGCGGGGTCCTGGAATACCCGGACGGCCGGGTCGCGGCGAGCGTGGTGGCGGAGATCCGGATGCCGGAGACCGGCGTCACCGTCGACGGACCCGCGTTCTACGACTTCGACACGAAGTACCTCGACGACGTCTGCGAATTCGACGTTCCCGCGAAACTGAACGACGAGGTGTCCGACCGGATCCGGGAATTGGCCGTGCGTGCCTTCCAGGCTCTCGACTGCCAGGGACTGGCGCGGGTCGATTTCTTCGTCACCGAGCAGGGGCCGGTCATCAACGAGATCAACACGATGCCGGGATTCACCGCCATCTCCATGTATCCGCGCATGTGGGAGGCCACCGGCATCGACTATGCCGCACTCGTCTCCACGCTCATCGAGACCGCGCTCGTTCGCGGCACCGGGTTGCGTTAGGGCCTGCCGTCGTCGGGTGCGCCCCAGGTGATCGGCGCGCGACTACTCGGAGTCAGTTGGGCAGCGGTCCCGGGTCGATCGGCTGGGCCGGGAGGTTGGCGGTGATGGTGTCGGAGACTTCTTGCAGCGGTGTCGGACCGGAGCCGTCGGGGACGGTGAGGGCGACGTAGGTCCCACGGTCGACGGCGAACCACGTGCTCGCCTTGGCGGCCTGGTCGCGGACCTCGAACCACTGCACGCCGTTCACGATCTGCAGCGGCGAGGCGCGATTGAATTCCAACGGGCGATCCAGCCCGCAGCGCAGCACGATGGCGTCGCCGCCGTCGGCGCGCTGCCATGCGCGTGTGGCGGGCGGAGCGGGCTCGACCAGCGTCGATTTCGTGAAATCACCCAGCTCCGCGGGTAAGGCGGGCAGCAGGGCGGCGCACGCCGGGCCCTCCGCAGCCGGAGCCGGGACAGGGCCGAGCACCAGCGGTTCGCGCTCGACGGGCGCGCGGTGCGCGAGTACGGCGGCGACGAGCACCGCGACGACCAGCACGACCGGAAGCGCCACGGCGGTCGCGATGAGCGCGGGCGGGTACTGGTGTGCCGGGGACGACGCGGGGCGGCTGTCCGGCTCACCGGTATCGGTATCCGCTTTCGCGCTGTCCTCGCTCTTCGACAAGGAAGGAGTGGTCCGCGCGTCCGAGTCGGCGGCTTGTGGGCGATCGGACGCATTGTCCGTCGCCGCCGGTTCCTTCGGGGCGCTCCCGGGATCCGTGGCATCGGTGCGTTCGTGCTCGGGCTCCGCCGAATCACGGTCCGACGAATCCGCCGCCATGCTCACCGATCCTTTCCGCTACGCGCGTCGTCGCTGCCGCGCCGCAGGGCCGTTGGTACTCGAGTGCCCCCGAAAGGGTACCGTCGGGCTCATTCCAGCAAGCAGCGCGCCGGAGAGGATCGGTCATCAGCGCCAGCAGTGCCCCGAGGACAGTGCGTGAACTGGGCGAGTTCGCGCTGATCGAGCGCATCAACGCGGGTCGCGTCCAGGCGCCGGGTGTGCTGCTCGGCCCCGGTGACGACGCGGCGCTGGTCGCGGCGCCGGACGGCCGTTTCGTGGTGACCACCGACATGCTCGTGCAGGACCGGCACTTCCGGCTGGACTGGTCCAGCCCCGAGGACGTCGGCCGCAAGGCGATCGCGCAGAACGCCGCCGACGTGGTCGCCATGGGGGCGACGCCGACCGCGTTCGTCGTCGCGCTCGGCTGCCCGGCCGAGACCCCGCTCGAGGTGATCGACGGACTCGCGGACGGCATGTGGGCCGAGGCCGCCAGGGCGGGCGCGTCCATCGCGGGCGGCGATCTGGTCCGCAGCCGCGAACTGGTCGTCTCCGTCACCGCCTTCGGTGATCCGCGCCGCGGCGCGCCGGTCACCCGAGCGGGTGCCCGCGTGGGCGATGTCGTCGCGGTAGCGGGCCGCCTCGGCTGGTCGGCCGCGGGACTGGCCGCCTTCACCGCCGGAGCGACCGGACCGGAGTTCGTGGAAGCGCTTGCCGCGCATCGCGTTCCGCAGCCGCCGTACGCGCTCGTATTGAGCGCGCTGCGGCGCGGGCGACGCGGAGGATCGAATCCGTCTGAGGTGCAGCCCGTCTCGTCCCGAACCGAAACCACATCCGAGGTAACTGCCGGAGATCCCGCGACCGCACGCCTCGATTCGGGAGCGCCCGGCTCCCTCGGGACCTCGGCTACCGAGTCGTCCGCACCGGTCACGCTCGACGAGGACTTCGGAACCGAAGCGTCCGACGTCGGCCTGCACGCGCTGACCGACGTGTCCGACGGACTGCTCGCGGATCTCGGGCACATCGCGTCGGCCTCGGGCGTGGCCATCGATCTGGATTCGGCCGCCCTGCGCGACCCTGCGCTGGAACCGATCGCCGCCCTGCTGGATGCCGATGCGGCGCAATGGATCCTGACCGGCGGAGAGGACCATGCTTTCGCGGGCACCTGGGCGCCGGACGGTGCGCTTCCCCCTGGATGGGTCGCGATCGGGCGGGTTCTGGCCGGTCGCGGGCTCACCGTCGACGGTGTGGCGCAGACCGGCGACGTCGGGTGGGAATCGTTCCGTGGGGCGGACTCGTCATGCGACGGCCGGTCACGCTAAGTTGTGCGGTCATGGGCGCGAAACCACTGTCGGAAATCATGGATCCGGGATGGGCGAAGGCACTCGAGCCGGTGGCGGATCGGATTACCGCCATGGGCGATTTCCTTCGTGCCGAGAACGCGGAAGGCCGTGGCTATCTACCGTCCGGTGACAACGTGCTGCGGGCCTTCCAGCGTCCGTTCGACGCGGTGCGCGTGCTGGTCGTCGGCCAGGATCCGTATCCGACGCCCGGTCACCCGATGGGGCTGAGTTTCTCCGTGGCGCCGGATGTTTCGCCGATCCCGCGCAGCCTGGCCAATATCTTCGCCGAATACAGCAAGGATCTCGGTCACCCGACGCCGTCCTGTGGCGATCTGAGCCCGTGGTCGGACCAGGGTGTGCTGATGTTGAACCGAGTGCTCACCGTGTCGCCCGGCAAGCCTGCCTCGCACCGCGGCAAGGGGTGGGAGGCGGTCACCGAGCAGGCGATCCGCGCCTTGGTCGCCAGGGACGAGCCGTTGGTCGCGATCCTGTGGGGCCGCGACGCGGCGACGCTGAAGCCGTTGCTGACCGAGTCCGAGGTGCCCTACATCGAGTCCGCGCATCCGTCGCCGCTGTCGGCGTCCCGCGGGTTCTTCGGTTCCCGCCCCTTCTCGCGAGTGAACGAACTGCTCGACGAACTGGGGGCCGAACCGGTTGACTGGCGCCTGCCCTGAGTTGGGCGTCTGTGTGTGATCGACCGAGTTAACGAGTGAGGAGCTGTTCCATGCACAACAACACCGTCCGGGGCGCGCTGCGCGGTACCACCGCGACCCTGGCCTTCTGCGCCGCTCTGAGCAGTGGCGCCGCCGTCGCGAGCGCGGCTCCGCTGCGGCTCGAGCCGGCCACGGAGACCACCACGGCCCCGGTCGCCGAGGAATACACCTCCAGCGGTTCCTCCACCATCTCCGCGTCGTTCAACGCCAAGATCGCGTGCCTGTTCTTCGCGGGCAACCTCGCCTGCTGAACACTCGAAACGCCGGGTTCGCGCCAGCGCGTCCCGGCGTTTGTGCGATCCTACGGATCGTGAGTAATGCGAACTATCTTCTCGAACCGTCCCGGCTCCGGCTGCGCGGTTCGGGCGGAATCGAGCTGGCCGCCGATCAGTTCGGCCCGGTCGACGGCCCGCTCGTCGTCTTCCTGCACGGTGGCGGGCAAACCCGCCATTCGTGGAAGAAGACCGGAGCCCGGCTCGGCGCGTCGGGAATGCGGGTGGTCACGGTGGACGCCCGCGGCCACGGCGACAGCGAGTGGGCGCCGGATCGTGACTATCGGCGCCAGACCATGGTGGACGACCTGCTGCTCGTGCTCGAACAGCTGGGCGAGCCCGCGGTGGTGGTCGGGGCCAGCATGGGGGGAATCACCGGTCTGCTCGCCACCGCGCGGCCCGGCGGGGATGCGATCAGCGCCTTGGTGCTCGTCGACATCGTGACCAGGCCCGAGCCGGAAGGCGTCGCCCGGGTGATCGACTTCCTGGGCAAACATCGCGACGGCTTCGACAGCCTCGAACAGGCCGCCGACGCGGTCGCCGAATACCTGCCGCACCGCCCGCGGCCGAAGAGCCCCGAAGGACTGCTGCGCAATCTGCGTGAGCGCGACGGCCGCTGGTACTGGCACTGGGATCCGGACATGCTCAGTGATCGGGTCGAGGACCCGTCCGCGATGATCGAGCCGATGGAGGACGCGGCGCGGGCGCTGCGCATCCCGGTGCTGCTGGTGCGCGGCATGCGCTCGGACGTGGTCAGCGCCGAAGGAGCCGAAGCGTTCCAGCGGCTGGTGCCGCACGCCCAGCTGGTCGAGATCGGCGGCGCGGCGCACACCGCGGCCGGTGACGACAACGACTCGTTCACCGACGCGGTGGCGAAATTCGTGCTCTCCACCCGGGAGTGATTCAGGCGAGTCCGGCGTAGTCGGGTTTGCGTTTCGCGACGAACGCGTCGACGCCCTCCCGTCCGGCGGCGGAGCCCGCGGCAGCGGCGATACCGTCGCGCTCGCTGTCGAGTTGATCGCTCAGCGTCGCGGTGCCCGACTGCCGCAACAGCGACTTGATGCTCGCGTGGGTAGAACGCGGTCCGGTGGCCAGAGTGCGTGCGAGGCGCTGCGCCTCCTCGGCGATCTCGCCGTCGGGGACCAGCCTGCTCAGCACGCCGAGGCGCACTGCCTCGTCGGCGTCGATGACGGCGTCGGTGAGCAGGATTTCGCGCGCCCGCCCCTGCCCCACGATGCGCGGCAGCGTCCAGGACATGCCCCCGTCGGGGCTCAGTCCGATGCCGGGATAGGCCGGGCGCAGTTTGGTGCCGGGCCCGCCGAGGGCTATGTCGGCCAGGCAGACCAGGCTCATGCCCGCGCCCGCGGCCCAGCCCTGCACCGCCGCGACCACCGGCACCGCGGTCGCGTCCAGCGCGCGGACGAAATCGTGCAGATCGGTGGCCAGACCGCGGATGTGCGCGGAGCGGTCCTGCGCCGCGGCGAAGCCCCGCACGTCGCCGCCGGCGCAGAAGTTCGCGCCGGTGCCGCGCAGCAGCACCGCGCCCACCTCGGACCCCAGCGAACCCAGTGCGGCGGTGCCCGCGTTGATGCCCGCGAAGTCCATGGACGTGCCGTTGGCGGAGGTGGCGATGGTGATCTGGAGGACGCCGTCGACGGTCGTCACGTAGCCGGTTTGCTCGCTGGTGGTCATGATCTGCACCTTAACGGGCGCGGCCGGACGCAGTCCCTCGGTAGTCCGCACGGCAACCGGAGCGAGGGCGAGGTTACCTCTAGCGGCCGTCGTCCGACACCGACTCGGCGTGCGTCGTCGGCGTGCGCACCATGCGCACCTCGATCGCGGCGGTGAACGGTTCGACCTTGCGCGTGCCGTCGAGCACGAACCCATGCCGCCGGTAGAACGCCTTGGCGCGCGCATTCTGCTCGAACACCCACAGCGAGCACGGAGCGGCCGGATCGAGCGCGGCGCGGATCAGGTCGTCGGCGACCCCGCTGCCGTGCCAGGAGGAACGCACGTAGAGCGCGTGCAGTTCGATCGGGATCACCGCGTCCGGGTCGCCGGGCGGGCCCGCGCTGGAAAATCCGATCACCACGTCATCTACGACCGCGACGTGCGTGCGGCCCGGATAGCGCAGCCGGTCGCGCTCCCACTGCTCGGCCCGTCGTCCGATATCGAAGGCGTCGAGCACGTGCGCGGGCACCAGCCCCCGGTACGCCTCGCGCCAGCAGGCGATGTGGCATTCGGCGAGGCTGTAGACGTACTCGGCGGTCAGCGGCTGAACCCGCCACGGATGCTCGGTCACAGCGGCCATGCGCGGCCCGCACTCATGACAACGCCCCGGACCACCCGATACGGGTGCCGGGGCGTGTACCGACGAGGCCGGTCAGCCCGAGGGCGGATCAGCCGCGGGCGACCTTGCCCGCCTTCAGGCAAGAGGTGCACACGTTCATCCGGCGGGTGTTGCCCGGGGCGACCTGCGCGCGAACGGTCTGGATGTTCGGGTTCCAACGACGGTTGGTGCGCCGGTGCGAGTGCGAGACCGACTTCCCGAAGCCGGGGCCCTTGGCGCAGACGTCGCAGACGGCAGCCATAGTCGCGAACTCCTTCATGTCAATGGTGGGGACCGCCGCTTTCGCGGTGCGGCGCATCCTCGTGCAATGTCGAGTGCCCTGTCAGCGGAGAGCCGACCAGCGCAGACCGGTGACGGCCGCGCGAGGCAACCCTGCAAGGGTAGCTGTGCTGCCTTCGATCCACCAAACCGGTCCCCGTGAACGAGTGCCGGATCGGTCGCCGGGCATATCCATTCTAATGACGCGGTCTTACCGGTCGCCTGTCGGGACCGCCCGCTAACCTGGCGGGCGGTGGTGGTGCGCAGGTGGCGGAAGGGAGTGAGGTGACGGTGTCCGGAGCGCGAGACGTGATGGACGGCACGGCATTGCTGCGCTGGGGCCGTACCTGTCTCGCCGGCCTGGAGCATCGGCGCGAGGAGATCAACGCGCTCAATGTGTTCCCTGTCCCGGACGCGGATACCGGCACCAATCTGCTGGCCACGATGCGTGCCGCGGTGGAGGCGGGGGAGGCGGCCGCGCGGGCGGACGGGAGCGCCGCCCGTGCCGTCGCCGTCGCGATGGCGCACGGCGCGACGGTCGGCGCCCGCGGCAATTCCGGGATCATCCTGTCGCAGGTACTGCGCGGCGTCGCGGACACGGTGCACGGCGGTCCGTTCACGGCCGACAGCCTGCGCGCCGCGCTGGCCAGGGCCTCCGAACTGGTCCGTGAGGCACTGAGCGTGCCGATCGAAGGGACGATCCTCACCGTGCTCGACTGCGCGACCGCGGCGGCCGCGGCATGCCCCGACCAGGAATTGGCGGATGTGGCACTCGCGGCGGCCGACGGCGCGGCCAAAGCGCTCGGCGATACCCCGTTCCAATTGGGCGTGCTGCGTCGGGCCGGTGTCGTCGACGCGGGAGCCCGAGGGTTGGTCGTGCTGCTGGACAGCTTGGTCACCGTGACCCGAGGCGAGGCGCCGACGCGGCCGGAGTACCCGCGGCCCGCGGTGGCCGACCGTTCGGCGCCCGCCGGCGAGGCCGAACCGCAGTACGAGGTGATGTATTTGCTGGCCGACTCCGACGAGCGGAAAGTGGCCGCGTTGCGCGCCCGTCTCGGCGAACTCGGCGACTCGGTCGTCGTCGTCGGCGACGGAAGCGGATCCTGGTCGGCGCACGTGCACTGCGCCGATGCGGGTGCGGCGGTGGAAGCGGGCATCGCGGCGGGCATGCTCAGCCGGATCCGCGTCGAGAACGTCGCTTTCGCTTCGCACGCGGACATATCCGAGGTGTCGAGCGGCCTCGGCGCGGCTGATCGCGCCACGCGCGCGAACCCCGGCGAACTGTCCGATGGCGATGCGTCCCGGACCGGGCCTGCCCGAGGCGAAGGCATCGCGGGATCGGTTCCGCCCGCCGATTCGACCCAGGTGGTGGCCGGTGCGCTCGGCCCGAGCGTAGCTCCGGCCGACCGCGGGATTCTGGCGGTGGTCGCGGGTGCGGGCGCGGCGACGCTGTTCGAGGACGCGGGCGCGGTGGTGCTGGCAGGCGAGCCCGTCACCGCGGCAACTCTGCTGGCCGCGATCCGGCGTATGCCGAACCGAGAGGTACTGGTGCTGCCCAACGGCGCGCTGCCTGCGCACGAATTGGTCGCCGTCGGTGTCGCCGCGCGTGACGCCCACCGGGACGTGCTGCTGTTGCCGAGCGCGTCGATGGTGCAAGGACTGGCGGCCTTGGCCGTGCACGACCGCGGGCGGATCGCGGTGGACGACGCCTTCGCCATGTCCGAGGCGGCCGCCACCACGCGCTGGGGATCGCTGCGCGCGGCGACCGAGCGCGCGCTCACCATGGTCGGCACTTGCGAACCGGGCGATGGGCTCGGTCTGGCCGGGCACGACGTCGTCGTGATCGAGCGCGATGTGCCCGCCGCCGGGCGGACGCTGCTGGACCGGCTGCTCGCCTTCGGCGGCGAGCTGGTCACCCTGCTGATGGGCGCGGCGGCGCCGGATGGCCTCGGCGACGAACTGGCGGCGCATATCGCGCAGAACTTTCCCGGCGTCGAGGTGATCGTGTATTCCGGTGGGCAGCAGGGCGATTCGGTGCAGATCGGAGTGGAGTAGGCATGGCGGCACTGAGTGATCGGCTCGACCACATCCTCGGCGCGAAGGCAGCGGACTCGCTCGCGGACGCTTTCGACATGCGGACCGTCGAGGATCTGCTGCGGCACTACCCCCTGCGATACGCGACGCAGGGGCAGCCGCTCACCGAGGAAGCGCCGGAAGACGGTTCGCACATCACCGTCATCGGCCGGATCACGAAGGCCGAGCTGCGGCCGATGCGCAACCGCCGCGGTTCCCTGCTGAAGGTGGTCCTCGACACCGGCTCCGGGCGCGGCGTGGACGTCACCTTCTTCAACGGCGACAAGGTGAAGTACGTGGTCCGCGAAGGGTTGCGCGCGATGATGTCGGGCACGGTGAACTACTGGCGTCCCGGCCAGTGGAACCTCAGCCATCCCGGCTACTTGATCCTGCCGGAAACCGAGGGCGATGACGATTCGGTCGGCGCGCTGACCAGGGTGCGCGGCGGCGGAGACCTGCGCGGCCTCGCGGAGAGCGCGAAAGGCGCGGGGGGAGTGGACACCTCGTTCATGGAACGCGAGTTCATCCCGGTCTACCCGGCGACCGCGAAGGTGCAGAGCTGGGACGTGCTCGCCTGCGTGCGTCAGGTGCTCGACCAGCTCGATCCCCTCGACGATCCCGTACCGGAAGACGTGCGCGCCGAACGCGCGCTGCCGAACCTGTCCGACGCGCTGCGCCTGATCCACCTGCCCGAACGCAAGGACGATATCGATCGAGCCAAGGACCGGCTGCGTTTCGACGAGGCGCTGGCCTTGCAATTGGTCTTGGCCGAGCGCAGGCACGAGGTGTCCGGGCGCAGGGCGCGCGCTTGTGCTCCGCGGCCGGACGGTATCGCCGCGGCGTTCGAGCAGCGACTTCCGTTCGAACTCACCGCGGGGCAGCAGCAGGTCGTCGCGGAGATCTCCGCCGACCTGGCCCGTGAACAGCCGATGCACCGGTTGCTGCAAGGCGAGGTGGGCTCCGGCAAGACGATCGTCGCCCTGCACGCCATGCTGCAGGTGGTGGACGCGGGACTGCAGTGCGCGCTGCTCTCCCCGACGGAGGTGCTCGCCGCGCAGCACTATCGGTCGCTGCGCGGCATGCTCGGTGACCTGGGCGCCGCGGGCGAGCTGGGCGCGGCCGACCACGCCACCCGAGTGGTGCTGGTGACCGGGTCGATGTCGGCCTCGGCCAAGAAGGCGGCGTTGCTGGAAGCGGTGACCGGTGAGGCGGGCATCGTGATCGGCACGCACGCGCTGATCCAGGACAACGTCGAGTTCTTCGACCTCGGCATGGTGGTGGTCGACGAGCAACATCGCTTCGGTGTCGAGCAGCGGGATGCCCTGCGCGCCAAGGCGAAAGCGGGCGCCAGTCCGCATCTGCTGGTGATGACCGCGACCCCGATCCCGCGCACCATCGCCATGACCACGCTCGGCGATCTGGAGACCTCCACGCTGACCGAACTGCCGAGAGGCCGCTCGCCGATCGTCTCCAGGGTGGTGCCGCGCAGGCAGCACCCGAACTGGGTGGATCGCGCCTGGGAGCGGATCGTGGAGGAGGTCGCCGCCGGGCGCCAGGCGTACGTGGTGTGTTCGCGCATCGGCGACGACGAGGAGGCCGCGGGCAAATCCCGCAACGGGCGGGCGAAGAACGGCGACGGCGAGAAGGACGGCCCGACCACCCAGGCCGTGCTGGACGTGTTCGAGACGCTGCGCGCGGGCCCGCTGTCCGGCGTGCGGGTCGGCTTGCTGCACGGCAGACTGCCCGCCGACGAAAAAGACCAGGTGATGCGGGCGTTCAACGACGGATCGGTGGACGTTCTGGTGTGCACCACCGTGGTCGAGGTCGGTGTGGACGTGCCCAACGCGACGGTGATGGTGATCGTCGACGCCGACCGGTTCGGCGTCAGCCAATTGCATCAGCTGCGCGGCCGGATCGGGCGGGGCGAGCACCCCGGTTTGTGCCTGCTGATCACGGATGCCGCGCCGGGCGGGTCGGCCATGGCGCGTCTGGACGCGGTCGCCGCCACCACCGACGGCTTCGAACTCGCGGTGCTCGACCTGCGGACCCGGCGCGAGGGCGACGTGCTGGGCGCCGCCCAATCCGGCACCGCCCGCTCGCTGCGCCTGCTGTCACTGCTGGACGATCTCGAGGTGATCACCGCGGCGCAGGAGTTCGCCCGCGCGGTGGTGGCATCCGACCCGGGGCTGCGCGGGCATCCCGGGCTGGCGGGGATGATGCACGCGGCGGTGGACTCCGAGCGGCTGGAGTATCTGGCCAAGTCTTGATCGCCCCGGCGGTGTGGACGGGAGACGTCGGACTCCGGGCGCGCACGTGCGGCGGCCACGTCGCCGTTCGCGCACAGTGGCGGCCGAAAGATCGGTGCTGAACGGCGACCCGGCCGCACCGATCTCCTCGGCGGGCGCGCCGTTCACGGTGGTCGTGCTCGAGATCGACGCAGCGACTCCGGGCGATCCGCGCCGGGCCGACCCGCACGAGCTCGCCGGAAGCGAAGTCGTCAGCGCCCGAGCCGCGGGTAGGGCAGGTCGGTGCTGGTGTGTTCGGCGACCGCCAACGGGCTGCCTATGTGCGGGAAGGCGCGCTGCGGACATGCGGGACGCTCGCACACTTTGCAGCCCGCGCCGATCGGGACCGAGGCCGCCGGGTCGTCCAGCTGCAACCCGGACGAGTACACCAAGCGGTCGGCGTATTCGATATCGCAGCCGAGGCCGACGGCGAAGTTCTTCGCCGCGGTGCCGAACCCGTGTGGGGCGATCGCCGCGGTGCGCGCGATCCATAGATACCGGCGGCCGTCGGGCATCTCGGCCACTTGGGTCAGGATCCGGCCGGGATGGGAGAAGGCCTCGTGCACCACCCAGAGCGGGCAACTGCCACCGACCCGGGAGAAGTGGAAAGCGGTGGCGGACTGACGTTTGGAGATGTTGCCCGCCCGGTCGGTGCGGACGAAGAAGAACGGAACGCCACGCTGGCCCTGCCGTTGCAGGGTGCTGAGCCGATGGCAGACGGTCTCGAACCCGACCTCGAAACGCAGGCCGAGCAGGTCGATGTCGTAGCGGAGTTCCTCGGCCGAGCGCAGGAACCGGCTGTAGGGCAGCACCAGCGCGCCCGCGAAGTAATTGGCCAGCCCGATCCGCGCCAGCGTGCGGGATTCGCCGCTGAGCGACGGGCTCTCGGCCAGCACGGCATCCAGCTCGGCCCCGTACAGCAGGAGGCCGAGCGTGGTGGCGATCTGAAAGGCGCGCTGGCCCGGCCGCAATCGGCGAGCGAGCGTGAGCGTGCGGGTCTCGGTGTCGTAGTGGCGTTTGGGGACGGTGGGGTCGGCGCCGTCGCCGCGCACGAGAACGGTGACGCCGGCGCGTTCCTCGGCGATGCGGGCGAGCTGGCGATCGAGCGAGCCGATGGTCAGCCCGGAATTCTCGAACAGTTGCTCGGCGGCGATGTCGAGTTGCGGAATGTGATTGTGGTGGTCGTAGAAGAAGTCGCGTACGTCCTCGTAGGGCATGGGCACCCCGGGCGCGCCCGCGGGCGCGGACACCCGCGCGGACAGCAGGTCGAGCTGATCGGTGGCGGCGCGTAGGCGGCGATGCATGGCGACGACGATCCTGGCGACTTCCGGTTGGCGGGTCGCCAGCTCCTCCACCTCGGTCAGCGGCGCTGTGTGTCCGCCCGCGGCGTCGACCAGCACTTCGTGTAGATCCGATACGAGCCGCGCGTCGGAATCGGCGGCGAAGAACTGGACGTCCAGGTCGAAGGTGGAATTCAATTTCAGCAGTACGGGAATGGTGAGTGGGCGCTGGTCCCGCTCGAGCTGATTGAGGTAGCTCGGCGACAGATCCAGCGATTTCGCCAGAGCCGCCTGAGTCATTCTCCGCTCTTCACGCAACCGCCGAAGCCGGGCGCCCGCATACATCTTGCGCACGTGCACGATGGTAGCTGTGATTATTCGCAATCATCGCAATAACGCGCGCTATTACCCACAAAGATGTGCTTTTGCGAGGTGTCCAGCAATGTATTCGATCTGCGTAGCGTGCGAAGAGAGGTTTGCCACCGTGTCGTTGTGAACGCGTGAAATTCGCCGTTGCCCGCGGCCTGGAACGAAACCGACCCGGAAGTCGCTGACGCCCTTCCCTGCCGAGCAATTGCTTGGTTGAATCGAGGGGTCCAATCCCCGCCCCGGCACCAGGAAGTGAGCAGACGAATGCCCGATCCCGACGAGCTCGTGCGTGCGATGTGCCGAAGCTGGTCCGACCCGGATCCGGATCGGATCAGCGCGTACTTCGCCGAGGACGCCGTCTACCACAACATCCCGATGGAGCCCATCGTCGGCCGCGCCGCCATTCGCGACTTCATCGCGGGTTTCCTGACCACCTTCGACGCCATCGATTTCGACATCCACCACCAGATCGCCTCCGGCAACGTGGTGATGAACGAGCGCACCGACATCCTCCGCTCCGCCGGACGCGAGACTCCGCTCCCGGTCATGGGTTTCTTCGAAGTCGCCGACGGCGCCATCACCACGTGGCGTGACTACTTCGACATGGTCGCCATCAACCGCGCCTTCGGACTGTAGGGCCTCAGCCGAACAGATCGTTCTCGGATTCGGCTGTGGCGGCCTTGCGCGTCCAGGATTCGAGCCGGTCGAGATCGGTGCACCCGGTGATCTCGGCTCGCGTCTTCTGCCCGACGACGATCCCGCGCGCTTCCAGCACAAGGAGAAGGGCCCGCACCGCTTCTTCGGTCCGCCCCTCGGTCCGCCCTTCGTCGCGGCCTTGCGCCACGTACTTGCGGGCGAAGTCGCTCTGGTACTCGTACTTGAAGGTCGACGTCATGAGTTCCTCCAGTCGATGCCGGGCCGTCTTCGACAGGGCCGCGACAACAAGGTCATAGTACATTTTCGCCCGCTCGTCATCCGTCGCGAGCGTGTCGGCATGGGATGAAATCTATATGGGCGCAATGACATTCGGATTTGTGAAGTGAACTTTCGTATCGTATGGAACCGAACCGGCCATCGGTGCGTCGAAAGTAAGCAAGAGGGGAAAGACGGTGTCGTAGTCGACTAGTGAGGAGGGGTAGCCGATGGAGCGTTGTTCCGGGTGTCATACGGCGTGGCGACGAGGGATGCGGACGCGGGCGCGGGAGTTGCCGGTCACGCGGCGGGAAGAACCGTGTGACCGGTACACCCTACGGCGGCGGCAGCCGCCTCGGCCGGAACCCGAATCCGGCTGAGGCCGTAGTTGATCCGGTGCCCCCTTCGGCAGGTAAAGGGGGCGCCGGATCGGCGATCTGCGGGTGGGTTACCGCACGGCCGCCGCTGCCGCGACCATGTTGCGGAGCGAGGCTTCCACCTCGGTGCGTCCCCTGGTCTTCAATCCGCAGTCGGGATTCACCCAAAGACGCTCGGCCGGAACGGCTTTCAATGCCGCGCGCAGCGATGTGGTGATCTCGTCAACGCTGGGCACCCGTGGAGAGTGGATGTCGTACACGCCGGGGCCGACGCCGAGGTCGAATCCCGCCGCGTTGAGGTCGTCGAGCACCTCCATGCGTGAGCGCGCCGCCTCTATGGACGTGACATCGGCGTCCAGTCCGGCGATCGCGTCGATCACCTCGCCGAACTCCGAGTAGCACAGATGCGTGTGGATCTGCGTCGCGTCGGACACCCCGGAGGTCGCGAGCCGGAACGACCGCACCGACCATTCCAGATACCCGGGCTGATCGGCCGCGCGCAGCGGAAGCAGTTCCCGCAAGGCGGGCTCGTCGACCTGGATGATCCGGATGCCCGCCGACTCCAGATCCACGGTCTCCTCCCGGATCGCCAGCGCCACCTGTCGGGCGGACTCGCCCAACGGCTGGTCGTCGCGGACGAACGACCACGCCAGAATGGTCACCGGGCCGGTCAGCATGCCCTTCACCGGCTTGTCGGTGAGCGACTGCGCGTAGCCGATCCACTCGACGGTCATCGGCTCCCGCCGCGCGACATCCCCGAACAGGATCGGCGGCCGCACGCAGCGCGTCCCATAGGACTGCACCCAACCTTGCTCGGTCGCCGCGAACCCGTCGAGTTGCTCGGCGAAGTACTGCACCATGTCGTTGCGTTCCGGCTCGCCGTGCACCAGCACGTCCAACCCCAACTCCTCCTGGAGCGCGATAATATCCGCGATCTCGGCCCGCATCCGGCGTACATACTCCGCCCGATCGATCTCGCCCTTGCGCAGCGCGGCGCGCGCCAGCCGGATGGCCGAGGTCTGCGGGTAGGAACCGATCGTCGTGGTCGGCAGCGCGGGCAGCCGCAGACGATCCCGTTGCAGTTCCCGGCGTTGTTCGGCGGGCGCGCGGCGGTCGGCGTCGGGCCCGAGCGCGGCGAGCGCGGCTCGCACGCGCGGATCGTTCAGCCGCGGATCCGACCACCGCGACGCCAGCGCCGCCCGCACCTCGGCCAACTCGGCGGCGATCGCCTCCGTGCCCTGGCTCAGCCCGGTGGCGAGCAGGCGCACTTCGGCCACCTTCTCCGCACCGAACGCCAGCCAGGACCGCAGCCGCTCGTCCAACCCGGTTTCCGCGGCCAGCGTGTACGGCACGTGCAGCAGCGAGCAGGAACTCGAAACCGCCACGTGCGCAGCGGATCCCAGCAACGCGCCGAGGGTGGCCATGGCGCGGTCCAGATCGGTGCGCCACACATTGCGGCCGTCGACGATCCCCGCGACGAGCAGTTTGCCGGTCAGCGCGGGCACGGCGGCCACCGCGGCGACGTCGGCGCCGACCGTGAAATCGAGGGAGGCCCCCTCTATTCCGGTGCTCGCCAGCGCCGTCAGCGCCGCATCCGGTCGCCCGAAGTAGGTCGCGACGAGGATCGCCGGGCGCTCGGCGGCGTCGGCGAGTTCCTCGTAGGTGACCTGCACCAAATCGATTTCCTCCGCCGTGAGGTCAGTGACCAGCACCGGCTCGTCGATCTGCACCCATCCGGCACCGGCGACGGCGAGCCTGCGCAGCAGTTCCCGATACAGCGGCAGCAGCTCGATCAGCCGGGCGAGCGCCGAGCCGCCGGTCGCCTTCGCCAGTTTGAGGAAGGTGATCGGCCCGATCACCACCGGCCGCGCGGGCACCCCCAGCTCCAGCGCTTCCCGCAGTTCCGCGAGCAGCTTCTCCGGGTGCAGCGAGAAGGCGGTCTCCGGCTCGATTTCCGGCACCAGGTAGTGGTAGTTGGTGTCGAACCACTTGGTCATCTCCAAGGGCTCGACCGTGTCGGTGCCGCGCGCGGCGGCGAAATACCGTTCCAGCGGGTCCGCGATCCCGGCGACCCGGGGCGGCAGCGCGCCCAGCAACTCGGCGGTGTCGAGCATCTGGTCGTAGTAGGAGAACGTGCCGATCGGAACGGAGTCCAGGCCCGCGGCCCGTAATTCGGCGAATTGGGCGTGCCGGAGGTCGCGCGCCACGGCGTGCAACTGGTCGGCGTCGATCTTGCCCGCCCAATAGGCTTCGGTGGCCCGCTTCAGTTCGCGCCGCGGCCCCACTCGTGGAAGCCCGAGAACCGTCGCGGTAAACGGCTTTTGCTGTGCAACAGTCACGATGTTTCTCCATTGCTGAGGACGAAAGCCATCGCCATACGGGCAGGCGGAGAACCCGGTGACATGCCGGTGATGTTCCCGGCGGAGCCCGACACGTCAGCTGGTGATCCGCACGCCCAATCCACGAGGCGGTGGCCGCCGGGTACGGCGTACCCGGCACGGCTGGCAGGTCTTCGGACTCGCGGGCACCGGCCGTGCGGGCCGGCATACGCCGGAGTGCTCCCGATGGCCGACCTACTGGCCGTCGCTTCCCAAGTCGCCGAACCTTCCGGATCGCTGAACTCAGTGCCTGGTGACGGCGGTCGTTCCTGCATACCGCTGCGGGACAGTCCCGGATTCCCACCGGGTTCCCTCTCACCCGCCGTGACGTCGCCGTACGGGCGGGCTCGACTCCGTGGCGCGACGTCGGGGCTCCATCTCGTCGTGCTGCGGTGAACCAGCTGCCCACTCAGCATAGGACGCGGCCGAGCGAGCACACCGCGAGGGATCACACCGGCATTTGCCCGCACCGCTCATCGCGAACCGATTCCGCACCTGCTTCCGTTCCGGCTATCGGCCGGGCCGCCCATGCGGTCCCGGATCTGCTCTCGACCGGCTACCAGACCGCCGGGTCACCCGGGATTCACCTTTCCGAACTCGTCGCATGCGTGGTTCGCCTGGTCCGAGGGCGCGAACTCGTGCCAGGGGAGCGCGGCTCGATGCCGGGATCGACCACCGGGACGGCTGCTCGGCGGCCTCCGCCGCCGGACCCGAACCGAACCCGGCCTCGGGACAGCACACCGGTTGCTGCCGCACCGCTCATGTGTCGGCGCTGTGAACGCAACTTCGCAACCGTGCTAGTCGGTCTTGTGAAAAGGTTTGCGAAGGGGGATTCCGTGTCGGTGCGGTTCACGCGGCCGGGTACCTTGGGTCAATGTTCTCGAAAGTCTTGGTTGCCAACCGTGGCGAGATCGCCATCCGCGCCTTCCGTGCGGCCTACGAACTCGGCATCGGGACGGTCGCCGTGTTTCCCTACGAGGACCGCAATTCGGTCCATCGGCTGAAGGCGGCGGAGTCGTACCAGATCGGCGAGCCCGGCCATCCGGTGCGGGCCTACCTGTCGATCGAGGCGATCATCGAGGCGGCCAAGTCGGCGGGCGCGGACGCGATCTACCCGGGGTACGGGTTCTTGTCGGAGAACCCGGATCTGGCGGCGGCATGCGCCCGCGAGGGCATCACCTTCATCGGACCGTCGGCCGAGGTGCTCGAACTGGCGGGTAACAAGGCGCGGGCGATCGCGGCGGCCAAGGCTGCCGGGCTGCCGGTGTTGCGTTCGAGCGCACCGTCGTCGGACGTGGAGGAGCTGCTGGCCGCGGCACGGGGGCTGGAATACCCCATCTTCGTGAAGGCGGTGGCCGGCGGCGGAGGGCGCGGGATGCGCCGGGTCGCCGCGCCCGAACAGCTGCGCGAGTCGATCGAGGCGGCCTCCAGGGAGGCGGAGTCGGCGTTCGGCGACCCGACGGTGTTCCTGGAACAGGCGGTGGTGAACCCCCGCCACATCGAGGTGCAGATCCTGGCTGATCAGCACGGGCACGTGATGCACCTGTTCGAGCGGGACTGCTCGGTGCAGCGCCGCCACCAGAAGGTGATCGAGCTGGCACCGGCACCCAATCTGGACCCCGCACTGCGGGAACGGATCTGCGCCGACGCGGTCGCCTTCGCCCGGCAGATCGGCTACTCGTGCGCGGGCACCGTGGAGTTCCTGCTCGACGAGCGCGGCAACCACGTCTTCATCGAGATGAACCCGCGCATCCAGGTGGAGCACACGGTGACCGAGGAGATCACCGACGTGGACCTGGTGCAGTCGCAGCTGCGCATCGCGGCGGGGGAGACGCTCGAGCAATTGGGTCTCAGCCAGGACGCCGTGACCATCCGGGGCGCGGCTTTGCAATGCCGGATCACCACCGAGGACCCGGCCAACGGATTCCGTCCCGACACCGGCCGGATCACCGCCTACCGCACACCCGGCGGCGCGGGCATCCGCCTGGATGGCGGCGCGAACCTGGGCGCCGAGATCGGCGCCTACTTCGACTCCATGCTGGTCAAGCTCACCTGCCGGGGCCGTGACTTCGATACGGCGGTGGCGCGGGCGAGCCGGGCGCTGGCCGAGTTCCGGATTCGCGGCGTCGCCACGAACATTCCCTTCCTGCTGGCGGTGCTGGACGATCCGGACTTCAAGGCGGGCCGGGTCACCACCTCGTTCATCGACGAGCGTCCGCAGCTGCTGACCCTGCGCCGGTCCGCGGACCGCGGCACCAAGATCCTCGACTACCTGGCCGACGTCACGGTGAACAAGCCGCACGGCGATCGGCCGACCACGGTGTACCCGCACGACAAGTTGCCCGCGATCGATCTGAGCGTGCCGCCGCCGGACGGCTCGCGGCAGCGGCTGCTGCGGCTGGGTCCGGAGGGTTTCGCGCGGGCGTTGCGTGAGCAGAAGGCGGTCGGCGTCACCGACACCACCTTCCGCGACGCACACCAATCGCTGCTGGCCACCCGGGTGCGCACCAACGGTCTGCTGGGCGTGGCGGGGCATGTGGCGCGATTGACTCCGGAGTTGCTGTCGATCGAGGCGTGGGGCGGAGCGACCTACGACGTGGGGCTGCGGTTCCTGTACGAGGACCCGTGGGAGCGGCTGGCGGCGTTGCGCGAGGCGATCCCGAACATCTGCCTGCAGATGCTGCTGCGCGGCCGTAACACCGTCGGCTACACCCCGTATCCGGAGGCGGTGACCCGCGCGTTCGTCTCGGAGGCGACCGCCACGGGTATCGACATCTTCCGTATCTTCGACGCGCTCAACAATGTCGACCAGATGCGCCCGGCCATCGATGCGGTCCGCGAGACCGGTACCGCGATCGCGGAGGTCGCGATCAGCTACACCGGGGATCTGTCGAATCCGGAAGAGTCGCTCTACACCCTGGACTACTACCTGAAGCTGGCCGAGCAGATCGTCGACGCGGGCGCGCACGTGCTCGCGATCAAGGACATGGCGGGTCTGCTGCGCGCCCCGGCCGCGACCACACTGGTCACCGCGTTGCGCAGCAATTTCGATCTGCCGGTGCACGTGCACACCCACGACACCCCGGGCGGGCAGCTGGCCACTTATCTGGCCGCGTGGCAGGCCGGCGCCGACGCCGTGGACGGGGCGAGCGCCGCGATGGCGGGCACCACCAGCCAGCCCGCGCTCTCGGCGATCGTCGCCGCGGCGGCGCACAGCGAGTACGACACCGGGTTGAACCTGCAGAACGTGTGCGACCTGGAACCGTACTGGGAGGCGCTGCGGAAGGTGTACGCCCCGTTCGAGTCCGGGCTGCCCGCACCCACCGGTCGCGTCTACACCCACGAGATCCCCGGCGGGCAGTTGTCGAACCTGCGTCAGCAGGCCATCGCGCTCGGGTTGGGTGACAGGTTCGAGGAGGTGGAGGCGAAGTACGCCGCCGCCGACCGGCTGCTCGGCCGCTTGGTGAAGGTCACCCCGTCCTCGAAGGTCGTCGGTGACCTGGCGCTGGCGTTGGTCGGCACCGGTGTCGAGGTCGAGGATTTCGCCTCCGACCCGGGTCGCTACGACATCCCGGATTCGGTGATCGGTTTCCTGCGCGGTGAACTCGGCACACCCGCCGGCGGCTGGCCCGAACCGTTCCGCACCAAGGCTCTGGCCGGGCGCGGCGCGGCCAAGCCCGAGACACCGTTGACGCCCGCGGACGAGAAGGGCCTGTCCGGCAGCTCCGAGGAGCGCCGGGCGACGTTGAACCGGTTGCTGTTCCCCGGCCCCACCGCCGAATTCCTCGCCCACCGGGAGAAGTACGGCGATACCTCCGGGTTGTCGGCCAACCAGTTCTTCTACGGGCTGCGCCGCGGCGAGGAACACCGGGTGCAGTTGGAGAAGGGAGTCACCTTGCTCATCGGCCTGGAAGCGATCTCCGAGCCCGACGAGCGCGGTATGCGCACGGTGATGTGCATCTTGAACGGGCAGCTGCGGCCGGTCTCGGTGCGTGACCGATCGATCGCCAGCGAGATCCCCGCGGCGGAGAAAGCCGACAAGGCCAACCCAGGCCACATCGCGGCGCCGTTCGCCGGTGTCGTCACTCTCGCGGTCTCCGAAGGCGATTCGGTCGCGGCGGGCGACACCATCGGCACCATCGAGGCCATGAAGATGGAAGCCGCGATCACCGCGCCACGCGCGGGCATCGTCGGCCGCGTCGCCATCGGCTCCGTGCAGCAGGTCGAGGGCGGTGACCTGCTCATCGAACTGGCGGTGCGGGAGTCGTCCGCCGGATGACGAGGATCGTCGCGGGCGCGGCGGGCGGACGGCGCCTCCGGGTGCCGCCGTCCGGCACCCGCCCGACCTCCGATCGCGTCCGGGAGGCGCTGTTCAGCGCGTTGGACGCCCGGTTGGACTTCGCGGGCGCGCGCGTCCTCGACTTGTACGCGGGTTCCGGCGCACTCGGGCTGGAGGCGCTGTCGCGTGGCGCCGAGCACGCTTTGCTCGTCGAATCCGACCGGAAGGCGGCGGCCGTTGTTCGCGGCAATATCGCCGACCTCGGGCTGCCCGGCGCCGAATTGCGGGTCGCGACGGTGGCCAGTGTGCTGCAACTGGGCGAGGCGGGCGGCTTCGACGTGGTCTTCTCGGACCCGCCGTACGCGGTGGACAACGCCGCGGTGCTGGCCGACCTGAGCGCGCTGGCCGAGCGCGGTTGGCTGCGCCCAGGGGCGGTGGTCGTGCTGGAGCGTTCGGCGCGTTCCCCCGAAACCGCCTGGCCCGCAGGCTTCGTCCCGGCCAAGTCGCGCCGGTACGGCGAAACCCGCATCGAGCTGGCGGAGTTCGATCCGGACGAATAGGCGCGCGTGCGGCCACCCGTGCCCGGCCGCGTGCGTCCTGCTAGCGTCGCCTCATGGCAGGAGCACTGTGCCCCGGGTCGTTCGACCCCGTGACCTACGGACACCTCGACGTTTTCACCCGGGCGGCGGCCCAGTTCGACGAGGTCGTCATCACCGTCATGATCAACCCGAAGAAGCAGGGCATGTTCACCGTCGACGAGCGCATCGAGATGCTGCGCGAGTCGACCGCGCACCTGGGCAACGTCCGGGTGGAGTCGTGGCAGGGGCTGCTGGTGGACTTCGCCCGCGAGCAGGGCATCACCGCCATCGTGAAGGGTCTGCGCGACGCGGGCGACTTCGGCTATGAACTGCAGATGGCGCAGATGAACAAGAAGCTCTCCGGCGTGGACACCTTCTTCATAGCCACCAACCCGTCGTTCAGCTTCCTGTCCAGCTCACTGGTCAAGGAGGTCGCCGCCTACGGCGGCGACGTCGCCGACATGCTGCCCCCCTCGGTGCACAAGCGCCTCCTCGACCGCCTGGCCGAACGCAAGAACTGACCAACCAGGCCGCGAATCCGCAGGTGATCTCGCCTTCATCGCAAACCGGCCAGAACGCTGACGCGGTGGCGAACAACGGACCCTCTACGGAAAAGCCACGGAGCCTTCACACCTGCCGACCCGACCGGGTGGTTCACCACCCTGTCGGGTTCGCCAAAGCAACCACTGATCACGCGAGAATTTGGGTAACTCCCGGGGAACGCCCAAACCCCACCGACACCCAACGCAAGACCTGAACGCAACTCACGTCCCACTTACTGGTACGGCCTGAATACTCGGAGAGGCGGGCAGCGAGGCGGGCGGGCAGCCTAGAACACCAGACCACGTAGGGCCAGGAAGCGCATGCCGCCGACCACAGCGGTGATCGCCAGGATCGCGACGGCCTGGGCGGTGTCCCCGAGGCCGGGAGCCCACAGACCCAGGGCGGCCAGCCCCGCGGTGGTGACGCCGAGTCCGACCAACGCGAGCCCGCCGCCTTCCCATTGCGCGGTGAACCAGCCGACCCGTTCCGCGGCGTGGAAGGTGAGCTGACGGTGCAGCTCGTTGGCGATCACGGTGCTGACGATCGAGCCCACGACGTTGGCGATCAGCGGTCCGACGCCGTGCATGGCGAAGAACAACAGGACGTACGCGATATTGCTGGAGCCGCCGACCAGCGCGAATCGGATCAGCTGAGCGAAGGCTCGATCGCCGCGCAGGTACCGGGCGAGCCGGCCGAGCCCGGTCGCCACCGAGGTCCTCGGCAGTGCCGGATAGGGGCCGGCCCACGGCACGAAGAAGCTGGTGGCGCTCACTCCTCCGGGTCGCGGCAGTTCCAGTAAGGTCATCGTCTTTCCGATCGAACACAAGCCCTCGGCAGGGACAACGGCGAGAGTGCTCGCATGCTTCCCCCGTCGACTCTTGGCAGGTTCCGTTCGTAGCGCATATTCGGCAATCGCTGACGTGTCGGCGCCTGTCAACATTCGACGGCGGGTTGTCCTTACCTCCGGCTTCCTTGTCCGCGATCCAGGGAACGCGGTAGGTGCTGAAGATCTTGGTCGACCTTCCAAGAAAATGTAACACGAAGCGGAGAGGAGGTCTCCACTTGATTTTGTGGCGTGCGAGACACTGGCACGACACACCGGAAAGGGACTCGGCACGAGCCGTGACGAGGGGCACACTGGGCGTCGGCGGAGATTTCGCCGTGAGTCCGCAGGAGGGTAGTGAGCATGTATCGCGTTTTCGAAGCGCTCGATGAACTGGTCGCCATCGTCGAAGAGGCGCGCGGCATCCCCCCGACCCGCAGTTGCATCGTGCCGCGCGGCGACGTGCTGGAATTACTCGACGACGTCCGCGACGCGCTGCCCGGCGAACTCGACGACGCACAGGACGTGCTCGACCATCGCGACAAGATCGTCTCCGATGCCAGGACCGCGGCCGAGACCGCCGTGACCGGGGCGAACGAGCAGGCCGAGCGCACCATCGGCGCGGCGCGCGAGGAAGCCGACCGCATCCTCGCCGACGCCAAGGCGCATGCCGATCGGATGGTCGCCGAGGCGAGCGCGCACGCCGATCACCTGGTGGCCTCCGCTCAGGAGGCGGCCGATCGGGTGGTGGCCGACGGCAACGCCGAATACGAGGCGGTGACCGGCCGGGCGCGGGCCGAGTCGGAGCGGATGATCGATGCGGGCAAGGCCGCCTACGACCGCTCCGTCGCCGACGGGCTCGCCGAGCAGGAGCGGCTGGTCACGCAGACCGAGGTGGTGCGGGCCGCGCACGCCGAATCGGCCAGGGTGATCGACGCCGCGCATGCCGAGGCGGATCGCCTGCGCGAGGAGTGCGACCACTACGTCGACTCCCGGCTCGCCGATTTCGAGGAGACGCTGACCAGCACGCTGCGCACGGTCGGGCGGGGGCGCCATCAACTGCGCAGTGGGGCGGGCGCACCCGACTACGCCACGGAATTCCGCAGGTAGCGGCCCCGAGCGCGATGGGCCGCGTTTGGGCGTGAACCGCGTGATCGCGTATTGTTGAGTGGTTGCCCGTATCCCCTCGATCGTGAGTGAGTCCGTGATGTCCGCCGGTTCCGGTTCCGCGTCGCGTCCCCGATCGGCCAAGCGCCGGTCGCCGGACGCCGCTTTCGTGCTGGACACCCGCAGCCTCGGCCGCAGGCCGGGGACCATGCGCGAGCTGCGCCGTACCGTCACCACCGAGGAGCGGATCGGTCTGGATCTGATCGGCGTTCCGGTGGGTGCGCAGGTGGAATTGGATCTGCAGTTGCAGGCGGTGTCCGAGGGAGTGCTGGTCACCGGGACGGTCGAGGCGCCGATAGAAGGTGAGTGCTCGCGCTGCCTGGAGCCGTTCACCGACTCGGTCACCCTGCGGCTGACCGAGCTGTTCGCCTATCCGGACAGCACCACCGAGCAGACCACCGAGGACGACGAGATCTATCGCATGGACGACGACCTCATCGATCTGGAACCGGTGGTGATCGACGCCGTCGGGCTGGAGTTGCCGCTGCAACCGCTGTGCACCCCGGATTGCGCGGGACTGTGCCCGGAATGCGGCGTACGGATGGCGATTGCGGGATCCGACCACCGGCATGAGATACTTGACCCTCGCTGGGCCGGACTGGCCAGATTCGCCTCCGAATCGCCCGGCAGCGGCAGCCCCGACGAGGGTGCGGCCGACCGAGACCACTGAGCAAGACCGATCAGCCGAACCGGCAGAGCAATTAAGACAGAGGAGAAGTAGTCGTGGCCGTTCCCAAGCGCCGGATGTCCCGTTCCAACACCAGGTCGCGGCGCAGCCAGTGGAAGGCCACCGCGCCGACCCTGATCACCTGCCCGAACCGCGCCTGCGGCGAGAAGACCCTGCCGCACATCGCCTGCCCGTCCTGCGGTACCTACAAGGGCCGCCAGGTCACGGCGGCGGTCTGATCGTCCGATCTGTCGTAGCGACGTGACCGACGAACCCGACTCGTCCGGTGAACACGCGAGCCTGCTCGCCGCGTTGGGCGTCGACGTGCAGCCGGATCTGCTGCGTCTCGCACTGACTCATCGGTCGTACGCGTACGAGAACGGCGGTCTGCCGACGAACGAGCGTCTCGAGTTCCTCGGCGACTCCGTGCTCGGGCTGAGCATCACCGAACGGCTGTATCACGAGCATCCCTCGAAGTCCGAGGGTGAGCTGGCCAAACTGCGCGCGAGCGTGGTGAACATGCGCGCGCTGGCGGAGGTCGCCCGCGGGCTCGGCGAGGGCGGGCTCGGTGCCCACCTGCTGCTCGGCAAGGGCGAGGAGCTCACCGGCGGCCGGGACAAGGAGAGCATCCTCGCCGACGGTATGGAGTCGTTGCTCGGCGCCGTGCATCTGGAGCACGGCATCGAGGTGGCTCGCGCCGTGGTGCTGCGGCTGTTCGCCGAGCTGCTCGAGCGCGGACCGCGGATGGGCGCGGGCCTGGACTGGAAGACGAGCCTGCAGGAACTCACCGCCGAGCGTGGTCTCGGCGTGCCCAGCTACGAGATCACCTCGACCGGGCCGGACCACGACAAGGAATTCACCGCCACCACGGTGATCGGCGGCCGGGCCTACGGGCAGGGCGTCGGACGGTCGAAGAAGGAAGCCGAGCAGAAGGCCGCGGGGGCCGCCTACGAGGCGCTGACCGCCGAAACCTGACGTGCCCGAACTTCCCGAGGTCGAGGTCGTGCGGCGCGGGCTCGCCGAGCACGTGGTCGGCCGGATGATCGAATCGGTGGCGATCACCCATCCCCGCTCGGTGCGCCGCCATCTCGAAGGCGCCGCCGATCTCGCCGCACGGCTGACCGGCCTGAAGGTCGAGTCGGCCGAGCGGCGCGGCAAATTCCTCTGGCTCACCTTCGACGATCCGGAGGCGGCGCTCGTCGTGCATCTCGGCATGAGCGGTCAGATGCTGGTCCAGCCCGCGGAAGCGCCGCTGGAGAAGCACGCCCACATCCGCGCCACCTTCGGCGACGGCACCCAGCTGCGCTTCGTCGACCAGCGCACCTTCGGCGGCTGGGCGCTCGCGCCGCTGGTCGAGGTGGACGGCACCCTGGTGCCCGAGCCGGTCGCGCACATCGCTCGCGATCCGCTGGATCCGCGTTTCGACGTCGAATCCGTGGTCGCCGTCATCCGGGGCAAGCAGAGTGAGATCAAACGCGTGCTGCTCGACCAAGGCGTGGTCTCCGGCATCGGCAACATCTACGCCGACGAGGCGCTGTGGCGGGCCGAGATCCACGGGGGACGGACCGCCTCCGGGCTGTCCAGACCCGCGGTGCGCGGGTTGCTCGCCGAAGTCGGCATTGTGATGAGCGAAGCGCTCGCCGCGGGCGGTACGTCGTTCGACGCGCTCTATGTGAACGTCAACGGCCAGTCGGGCTACTTCGAACGCTCCCTGGCCGTATACGGTCGGGAGCACGAGCCGTGTCGCCGGTGTGGTGCGCCGATCATCCGCGAGCGGTTCATGAACCGCTCGTCCTACTCCTGCCCGCGCTGCCAGCCGAAGCCTCGTCGTCGTTAGCGCGGGCGAGCTACCGTTTCCTCAGGGCGGTTCGGAATGTCAGCCGACCGTGAGGAAGGGAAGCATGCGCAAGCTCACCTATTACGTCGCGTCGACGATCGACGGTTTCATCGCCACCGAGGACGGCTCGGTCGACTTCTTCCCGGTCGGCGGCGACCACGGTCCCTCGATCAACGCGCAGTATCCCGAGACGCTGCCGACCAAGGTGCGCGAGGCGATCGGGTTGGAGGAGCGCAATCGCTACTTCGACACGGTGCTGATGGGACGCAAGACGCATGACTTCGGCGTCCGCACCGGCACCTCCACTCCCTACGCGCATCTGCGGCAATTCGTGGTCTCGACCACCCTGCCCGAGAGTCCCGACGCGGCCGTGGAGCTGATCTCGGAGAACCCGATCGAGAAGGTTCGCGCACTCAAGCGGGAGAGCGGGCTGGGTATCTGGTTGTGCGGCGGCGGGGAACTGGCGCAGGCGCTGCTGCCGGAGATCGACCAGATCTTCCTCAAGCTCTACCCGATCGTGCTCGGCAGCGGCCGTGCGCTGTTCGGCGCCGGGTCGCGGCTGCCGGAACCGGCCAAGTTCCGGGTGATCACCAGCACGGTGTTCGAGGACGGGGTGGCCTTCGTCAAATACAGCCGGGTGCACTGACCCGGTGCCCGGTCAGGAATCGAGCGGGATGCCGGACGCCGCCGCGGCGCCCGGTCCGGAGGCGGCGCTGCGGGAGATCGGCTTCTGGCTGGAGCGCTCCCGGGCGGAGACCCACCGGGTGAAGGCCTACCGGCGCGCCGCCGACGTCGTCGCGGAGTTGTCCGCCGACGAGCGCGAGGCGCGCCGGGCGGCAGGCACTTGGACCGAGCTGGCCGGCATCGGGCCCAAGACCGCCGCCGTCATCGAGCAGGCGTACGCGGGCGTGGTGCCGCGGTACCTCAGCGAGTTGCGGGCGGCCGCGCAGCCGATCGGGGCGCCGGGCAAGCCGTTGCGCGAGCTGCTGCGCGGCGATCTGCACACCCACTCGAACTGGTCCGACGGCGGCAGCCCGATCGAGGAGATGATGCGAGTCGCGGCGGCGCTCGGGCACGAATACTGCGCCCTGACCGACCATTCCCCGCGCCTGACCGTGGCCAACGGCCTGTCCGCCGACCGGTTGCGCAGGCAGCTGGACGTGGTGGCCGAGCTCAACGACCGGATGGCGCCGTTCCGCATCCTCACCGGCATCGAGGTGGACATCCTCGACGACGGCACCCTCGATCAGCAGGCGGATCTGCTCGCCCGGTTGGATGTGGTCGTGGCCAGCGTGCACTCGCGTCTGCGTGACGACAGCGCGACCATGACCAAGCGCATGGCGTACGCGGTCGCCGATCCCAACGTCGACGTGCTCGGTCACTGCACCGGCCGCCTGGTCACGGGGGGACGCGGCACCAGGCCGGAGTCGACGTTCGACGCCGAAGTGGTGTTCGAGGCGTGCCGCACCTACGGCACCGCCGTGGAGATCAACAGCAGGCCCGAACGACTGGATCCGCCTTCGCGATTGCTGCGCCTGGCCGCTGAGATGGGTTGTCACTTCTCGATCGACACCGACGCGCACGCACCCGGCCAGCTCGACTGGCAGGGGTACGGTTGCGAGCGCGCGCTCGCGAACGGCGTCGCGGCGGAACGTGTGATCAATACCTGGCCGCTGGCGGATCTGCTGGCGTGGACTCGCGCGCAAGCGTGACCGCCGGGTTAACTTGTACCGAACAATACGACTTCGCCTGTGTCCGAAGGCTATTGCGGAACAGAATAAGGGTCACACGAATCGCTAGGGGTGGGATCAACTGGTGGGCGACTTTCCGCTCGAAATCGTACTCGCGCTCATCGGTATCGCGGTGCCCATCGGCGCGTTCCTGTGGGAGTTCGTCTTCGCCGGCCGCAGGCGCTTGGGCTATCGGGTGCAGATGGATACGCCGGTCACCGGTGAGATCGAATCGGTGTTTCCCGGTGTGCTCCCGCAACTGCGCCCCTCACTCGACGGCGCCAGTCCGGACCTGAAGGACATCTCGGTCGTTCTGGTGCGCGTCGAGAACAGCGGCATCACGACCATCGACAGCCACGACTACAAAGCGCCGGAAGCCGCGCGGATCGGCCTGCATCTGCGTTTTCCGCAGCGCCGCGTGATCGGCATGGCGGTGAACGAACTCAGCGATCCCGCGTTGGCCGACAACCTCGACGCCGATTCCGGCATCGCGGTGCGCGAGGACACCGGCGGGCACATCGGCGTGATCGACCTGCCGAAGGTGCCGCTCGCCCCCGGCGATCACTACAAGATTCTGGCGATCCTGCAGCGTTCGGAGGGCGTGGGCGAATACCCGCCGCCGGCGTTGCGCGGCGGCATCAAAGGCGGGCGGATCACCGAGACCCGCAGCCGCACCGGCGTTTCCCTGATGATGGTCGCGCTCACGGTCTTCTTGGTGCTGGTGATCGTCGTCCAGTTGGTGGTGTCCGCACTGGAGCCGTCGCCGACGCCGCTGGAGTGCGCCTCCGGCAAACTGACCGTGATCGGGTCTTCGGCGTTCGCCCAGGTGATCGAAGACGCCGCCGAGCAGTATCGGAAGAGTTGCGTCGGCGCCGATTTCACCTACGGCTTCGAAGGATCCGAGCGCGGACTGGACCGGCTCGCCGAAGAAGGCGCGGGCAATCCCGGGTTGCTCGCCGTCACCGACGGTGCGAAGGGCGGCGGCTATCCGACACTGGTGCACCGGCCGTTGGCGTTGTCGCTGTTCACCATGATCGCGCATCCCGGCGTCGGCGTCCGCGACCTCACCGCCGCCCAGATCCAGGATCTGTTCCGGGGCAGGATCGGCAACTGGCGCGAGGTGGGCGGTCCGGACTTGCCGGTGGTGCTGGTCAACCGCATACCCGGCTCGGGCACGCGCACCATCTTCGAACGCAGGCTGCTCGGCGGCACGCAGCCGGAGCGCCCGCACGTGAGCTGCACGGCGTTGAAGGGCACGGTCGTCACCGCGCCCGCGCAGTGCGAGGTGCAGGTCACCGCCGACATGCGCAAAGCGGTGGCCGAAATACCAGGGGCCATCGGCTATTCGGAATTCTCCGAGGCCGTCGGAGCCGGACTGCCGACCATCGCGATCGAGGGCATCGGCGCGAGCCGGGACGCCGCCGTGCGGCGCGCCTATCCCTTGTGGGGCGTCGAGTACGCCTACAGCAACGGCGAGTTGCCCGGTGGGTCGCTCGCCGCGAGCTTCCTGCACTTCCTGACCGATCAGACCGGCAAAGAGGTGCTGCGCGCGCACGGCAACGCGCCGTGTGCCGACCTGCCCGATCCCGGTCGCTGCCTGCCGGATCAGTGACCCCGGACGTCGTTCCCATGGTCCGGCGGACAACGCGGGGCCACCGGACTACCCATCGGTAGCCGAACGAACGCTGCGGGAGGGGATTTTTCCCGAACTGTTTGGTTTGAACGGCACCCCCTGAGGTACCTCCCACTCGGCCCCCCTGATCATGCCGACCGCGTGACCAGGCCAACCAAGCCCCATGGACGGCGGTGCAGCTAGGTCTTCACCTCCGCCGCGGGGGCCACTTAGTTCAGTTCGGCGCCCGGTACTCCGAGTGCTGGGTGAATGCGAGTGCTACTTGGTTGTCCCTGGAAGGAGGGTCATGAGCGCGCTTTCCGTGCCGATTTCCGCGCAGGCGTCGTCCGATCTGGAGATGCCGTCGTCCGACTACTTGTCGACAGATCGTTCCAGCGGCCCGTTTCGCATCGCGATGGTCGTGCCACCGTACTTCGACGTCCCGCCCAAGGCATACGGCGGCGTCGAGGCCGTGGTGGCCGATCTGGTCGACGCGCTGGTGGCTCGCGGCCACGACGTCACGCTGTTGGGCGCGGGGGAGCCGGGGACGAAGGCCAAGTTCGTGCCGGTGTGGGACCGGGCGCTGCCCGAACGCCTCGGAGAGCCGTTTCCCGAGGTCGTGCACGCGTTGCGGGTGCGCCGCGCGATCGAGAACCTCGCGGCCACTTCCGGTGTGGACCTGGTGCACGACCACACGTTCGCGGGGCCGCTGAACGCGACCGTCTTCCAGAACATGGGCCTTCCGACGGTGCTGACCGTCCACGGGCCGGTGGAGGACGATATCTACCGCTACTACCAGGATCTGGGCGACGAGGTCGCCTTGGTGGCGATCAGCGACCGCCAGCGCGAGCTCGCGCAGGGTCTCAACTGGTCCGGACGGGTGCACAACGCACTGCACGTCGACGATTGGCCGTTCCGCGTCGAGAAGGACGACTACGCGCTGTTCCTCGGGCGGTTCAACGAGTGCAAGGCCCCGCACTTGGCGCTGGAAGCCGCGCATGCCGCGGGTATCCCGCTGGTGCTGGCCGGCAAGTGCAGCGAGCGTCCCGAGCAGGCCTATTTCGAGGAGAAGGTGCGACCGCTGCTGACGGAAAACGATCACGTGTTCGGTCTCGCCGACGCGACGGCCAAGCGTAAGCTGCTTGCGAACGCGCGTTGCCTGTTGTTCCCGATCCGCTGGGAGGAACCGTTCGGCATGGTGATGATCGAATCCATGGTCTGTGGCACGCCGGTGGTCGCGCTGCGCGGCGGGGCGGTGTCCGAGGTGATCGTCGACGGCGTAACCGGCCGGATCTGTGAGGATCCCGCCGAATTGCCCGCGGCCATCGAAGAGGTCAGGGCGCTGGATCCGTACGCCTGCCGGGCGCACGTGCAGGCCAAGTTCGGCTCCGACACGCTCGGTTTCGGGTACGAGCAGGTGTATCGCCGGGTCCTGCGCTCCAAGAAGCGGTCCGGAGCGGTGCCGCTCGACACCGCGGCGGCCGTGACCACGCCACTCGACGACCCGGCGCCCGCCTCGCCGATCCGGATCGCGGCGAGCGGCTTGGCGTGACCGATTCCGTACCGGTGAGCCCCGCCCCCCTGAACTCCGGTGAGTCCACCGGGTTCGGGGGGTGCGGCTCGGTGACCCTGGTGGAAGGCGGCACCTTCTGCCTGTCCAATCGGCTCGGCGACGTCGAACCGGGTAAGCCGCACGGCTTGTTCTTCCGGGACGCCCGCGTGCTGTCGCGCTGGGAGTTGCTGGTGAACGGCAAACCCGCCGAGTCGCTTTCGGTGCTCAGTCCGGAGGCGTTCGCCGCCAGGTTCGTGTTGCGCAGGCCCCCGCAGGCGGGCCTGGCCGACAGCACGTTGCTGGTGGTGCGCGAACGGATCGTGGCCGACGGCATGCACGAGCTGATCACGTTGGAGAACATGGGCCGCGAGCCCACCGCGGTGCTGCTGGAACTGCATGTGGACGCCGACTTCGTCGACCTGTTCGCGGTGAAGGAAGGACGCGCAGGACACGGGCGGGCGGACGTGACGGTCGCCGACGGGGAACTGGTGCTGCACGATCACGCCGACCGCAGCCGGGGCATCTCGATCTCGGCGACCGTGGAGCCCGAGGTGATGCCCGGTTCGCTGCTGTGGCGGGTGATCGTGCCGGTCGGCGAATGCTGGCAGGCCGAGATCATCGCCCAGCCGACCGTGGGCAACCAGCGTTTCCAGGCGATCTCGCCGGGCGAGCACTACAACGTCAGCGCGCCGGGCCGCAAGATCGAGGCGTGGCGCGACACCGCCACCGACATCGCCGCCTCCGATCCGGCGCTCACCCGGGTGCTGCGCCGCACCGAGAGCGACTTGGGCGCCTTGCAGATGCACGACGAATCCGGCGACGCGCGGCCTTTCGTCGCCGCGGGCGCACCGTGGTTCATGACCCTGTTCGGCCGCGACAGCCTGCTCACCGCGTGGATGGCGCTGCCGCTGGAGATCGATCTCGCGCTGGGCACGCTGCAACAGTTGGCGGAGCTGCAAGGGCAGGACGTGAATCCGCTCACCGAGGAGGAACCCGGCCGCATCATGCACGAGATGCGCCGCGGCCCCGCGGGCGGACAGGTGTTCGGCGGCCACATCTACTACGGAACTGCCGACGCCACACCGCTGTTCGTGATGCTGCTGGCCGAATGTCATCGCTGGGGCGCCGACCCGGAGGCGATCCGGCACCTGCTGCCCGCCGCCGACGCCGCGCTGCACTGGATCACCGACTACGGCGACCGGGACGGCGACGGCTTCGTCGAGTACCGCCGCGCCACCGATCGCGGCCTGGTCAACCAGGGCTGGAAGGACAGCTTCGACGGAATCAACGACGCCACCGGCCATATCGCCGAAGCGCCCATCGCCCTGTGCGAGGTGCAAGGGTACGTGCACGCCGCGCTGCTGGCCAGGGCCGAACTGGCGGAGGCTTTCGACGACTTGCGGCTGGCCGGCCAGCTACGCGAACGCGCCGCGGAGTTGCGCGTCAAGTTCGCCGAACAGTTCTGGCTGCCCGATCGCGGCTGGTATGCCGTGGCGCTGGACGGCGGCAAGCGCCAGGTCGACGCGCTGACCAGCAATGTAGCGCACTGCCTCTGGTCGGGCATCGCCACCGACGAGCACGCGGCGGAGCTGGTGTCGCGGATGGCGGCCCCGGAGATGGATTCCGGCTTCGGGTTGCGCACGCTGGCGTCGAACATGGGCGCCTACAATCCGATGAGCTATCACTGCGGCTCGGTCTGGCCGCACGATACGGCGATCGCGGTGGCGGGGCTGCTGCGCTACCGGCACGTTCCCGGCGCGGTGGAGCTGGCCACTCGGCTGGCCACCGGCTTGTTGGACGCGGCCGCGGTGTTCGACGGACGCCTGCCGGAGCTGTTCTGCGGCTTCCCTCGGTCTCGATTCGCCACGCCCGTGCCGTATCCGACGTCCTGCTCGCCACAGGCGTGGGCCAGCGCGGCGCCGCTGTTGCTGGTGCGCGCGTTCCTCGGGCTCGATCCCGACGCGCCGACCAGGACGCTCACCGTTCGACCGCAGCTGCCCGCGCGGTGGGGCAAGGTGTCGCTGCGCGCGCTGCGGCTCGGTGCGACCACCGTCGACCTCGAGGCAGAAGGCGCGCAGATCACCGCGGCGCGCTTGCCCGACGACTGGCGGTTGGTGACCCGATGACCCGCACCGATTGCCGCGGGTCGGGAGCGGGTATGCCCCCGGATATAAGGACATTGCAAGCCTTCTCGCACTGATACGCAGCACGGGAGGTGCACGATGCAGACATCGCTGGACATACAGGATCTGTGGCGGACCCGGTACCGGGACTGTTCCGCGGAGCCGTCGACGGATCTCGACATGGATCGCGCATTGTTCATTCGCAGCGTGCACGCCGGTCACGGCCCGGAGTGCCGCCAATATCTCGCGGCGGCGGCGTACTGTCTCGCCCACGGCGACGAGCACTGAACCATCGGCCGCACTCCGGAACGCGGTGTCGGCAGGGCACCGAGCGTCCTGCCGACACCACGCACCGCCGTGACGACGCCTACAGGATCGCGAAGGCGACCACGAGCCCGAGCGCGAAATGCGCGGCCGCCACCACGAGCACCTCGGTGGTGTAGGTGTCGGCGTGCAGCGCGGCGCCGATGTCGATGCCGAGCGCCCGTTCGATGACGCGCACCGAGATGACCTGCGCGACAATGCCGACCAAGCCGAACACCAGGGCGGCGATCAGGCCCTCGGAGAGCTTGCCGCCGCCGCCCACGGCGAAGATGGCGAGCACGACGATGAACGCCATGCTGATCATGCCCGCCGCGGTGACGATGACGGCGTTCGGCTTGCCCGCCACCACCAGCTTGCGCAGCTTGCCCGGCGTGGTCAGGTCGATGGCGTAGAAGCCGACGAGCATGAGCACCAAGCCGACGAGGGCATAGAGGACGATCGCGCCCACGCCCTCGCCGAGCGAGTTCCAGTACCCCGATTCCAGGGCGACTGCGGTCATCTTGATCCTTCCGAGATGGATCGGCATGCGGCCGAGATGGGTTCGTGCTTGACGGTGACGATGCTCAGTCGGTGGCGATGCGATGCGGGACGAATGCGGAGCCGTCGTCGGTGATCAGTCCCGCGGTCTCGCGGATACCCAGCCCCGCCGCGGCGTCGCCGACGATCCACGCGCCGAGCACCGGACGCATGTCATCGAATTCCGGGAGCGGATCGAGCAGTTGGTACACGTAGCCTTCCTCGCCGTAGACGCCGCCGGTCGCGGTCTCCAGTCCGGCGCCGACGATCGTCATGTTGGCGCCCTCGCGTCCCAGCTTCGGTTTGCGGATGTACTCGGTGAGCTCGTTGGGTTGGTCGAGGTAGGCGGGCAGCAGATTCGGGTGACCCGGGTACATCTCCCACAGCACCGCCAGGATCGCCTTGTTGCTCAGCAGCGTCTTCCACAGCGGTTCGATCCACATGGTCTCCGGCAGGCTGTCCACGACGCGTTTGCCGAAATCGTCGTCGAGCACCCATTCCCACGGGTAGAGCTTGAAGACCGCCTCCATCGGAGCCTCCGCCAGGTCGACGAAACGCTCCAGCTCGGAATCGAATCCGATCTCCTCGATCGGCAGCGCGATGGTGTCGAAACCGGCCTCGGCCGCGGTCTCCTGGAGGTAGGCGGTGGTGACGTTGTCCTCGCCGGTGGCGTCAGCACCGGACCAGGTGAAGTGCAGCTGCGACGTGGGCAGCACGTCACGCAACTCGCCCCACCGCTCGACCAGCTTCTCGTGCAACGAGTTCCACTGGTCGCCGCCGGGGTAGCGGTCGGTCAGCCAGTGCCACTGCACGATGGCCGCCTCCAGCAGCGAGGTCGGCGTGTCGGCGTTGTACTCCAATAGTTTCGCCGGACGCCGTGCGTCGTAGCGCAGGTCGAAACGCCCGTACACGTGCGGATCGGAACGCCGCCAGGATTCGGCGATCGGGCCCCAACTCCATTCGGGCAGGCCGAAATCGGCGTACCGCTCGTTGAGCACGATGTGCTCCACCGCGTTCAGGCACAGCGAGTGCAGGAGTTCGACGTCGGCCTCCAAGGCGAGGATCTCCGACATCTCGAACTCGTAGTGCACCGACTCGTCCCAGTACGGCCGCGGCTGACCGCTCGCGTCCCGCCCCGGGGCACCGTAGACCAGGCCTTGGCTCTCGATGATCTGCTGCCAGCCCGGCCGGGGCGTATCCCGTACACGCCGCATCTACGATCCTCCGCCGCTCTTGCTACCCAGGCCGCCGCGCTGGATGGTGGTGCCGCTCTTGGTCTTGATCTCGGCGCTCTTCGGCTTGATCGTGGTGCCGCCGACGGGCGGTTTGCCGATCGTGCCGGTGCCGCCGTAGTAGTAGCGGTACTGCGGCCCGCCGCCGAGGATGATCAAACCGGGATTGATGCCGGTGTCGTTGACGAAGCCAGGACGGCCGTCGCCGCAGTAAGAGTCGTCGACCACGATTTCTTGGCCGTTCTCGATTTTCATGCATTGGGCCGTGACCCGGTCAGGGGCAGCCAAGGCGCGATAGGCCAGATAGCCGCCGCCGACCAGGGCGGCGACGCCGACGATGGCGACTCCGCCGATCATGACGCGTTTGCGGGTGCGCTTCTTGGCCTCCTCGGCCGCGGCGGCCGCGCGCTGGACTTCCTCGGCGCGCTTGCGCGCCTTGTCGCGCGCTCGTGCCTCGGCCACCGTGGGCGGGCGGGGGCGGGTCACGCCCGCTTCTTGGCGTTGGATACTGCCGGGGCGAGGAGGGGACGCGGCGGGCGGCCGATCGCCGGGACCGGCCCCGCTCGATGGCACCGAAGTGGGCGTCGACCAGTCGTTTTCGGGCTGATCGGCGTCACCCGATGCGGACGTGGGGGTCGATCGGTGGGCGCCACCGGCGGCAGGTGCCGACCTGTCCTGTTCATCGGGGGGCGTCGGCGTCGGCGGTTGCCGGTCCTCGGCCGGGCGCTGTGGGCCGGACGGCCGCTCGGGCTCGTCCCGGCGCTCGTCACCCGGATTTAGCGTGCTCATCGCTGCGCCCCCCTCGTCGCCCGAACCACCACTACCGCTCCTCGAAACCGGTCAAATCACCCCGCGCGGGCTCCCAGCTTTCCACAACCAACCTGACCTGACCAGGTGTGTCCTCGGAACGCAAGAGGGCCAGCAACCGCTCGCAAGCCGGTCGCGGACCTTCGGCGACCACGTGCACGCGGCCGTCCCTGGCATTCGTCGCATGCCCGGCCAGTCCCAGTTCGAGCGCGCGGGACCGGGTCCACCAGCGGAAACCGACACCCTGGACCAGTCCGTGCACCCAGGCGCTCAACCGAACGGCCTCGTCCATCAGGCCTCGATGTCGAACGACAGCGTCACCTTCGATCCCGCTTTCAACGTCCGCCCCACGGTGCAGACCTTGTCGATCGCGCGCTGCACGGTGACCAGCAACCGTTCACGAGCCTCCTCGTCGAGGTCGCTGAGGTCGAGTTCGAACACCTCGTCCAGCTGCGGGTAGACCTCGTTCTCCCGGTCGGCGTCGCCGGAGACGCGAATGGTGGCGTCGAAGTTGTCGCCGAGTTTGCGCGACAGGGGGAAGTCCGCGCTGAGGCCGGAGCAGGCGGCGAGCGCGATCTTCAGCAGCTCGCCGGGGGTGAACACACCGGAGACGCCCTGCGAACCGATCAGGACCTCGGCGCCGCGGGAGCTGCGGCCGGTGTAGGCCCTGGTCCCGGTGCGCTCGACCCACAACGTGGTCGGCTCCGGCGCGCTCGGCGCCGCGGGGGCGGTGACGGATGTAGCGGTCTGTTCAGCCATGGGTTCGATCCTGCCATTGTCGTCGCAATCAGTTCGCGGGCCTGGCAACGCCGCGCGAGGACGGGCCATTCCGCGCGGTCGGCGGACCGTGGCCGGGATTACTCCTGGAACCGGTATCCCATGCCCGCCTCGGTGAGCAGGTGCTTGGGGCGTGACGGATCGTCCTCCAGTTTGCGGCGCAATTGCGCCAGATAGACCCGAAGGTAATGGGTCTCGGTAGCGTACGACGGGCCCCACACCTCCCGCAGCAGCTCGCGCCGCCCGACCAGCTTGCCGCGATTGCGCACCAGCATTTCGAGCATGCCCCACTCGGTGGGGGTCAGGTGCACCGTCTCGCCGCGCTTGGTGACCTTCTTGGCGGCCAGGTCGACGGTGAACGAGTCGGTGGTCACCACCGGCGCCGAGGCATCGGGATCGGTGACGCCGCGCCGGACCGCGGCGCGCAGCCGGGCCAGCAGTTCGTCCATGCCGAACGGTTTGGTGACGTAGTCGTCGGCCCCCGCGTCGAGCGCCTCGACCTTGTCGGCGGAATCCGTCCGCGCCGACAGCACGATCACCGGCGCCGAGGTCCAGCCGCGCAATCCGGCGAGCACCTCGATGCCGTCCATGTCGGGCAGGCCGAGATCGAGGATCACGACGTCCGGATGCCGGTCGGCGGCCGCGCGCAGGCCCGCGCTGCCGGTCGCCGCGGTGATCACCTCGTAGCCGCGGACCGAGAGATTTATTCGCAACGCGCGCACGATCTGCGGTTCGTCGTCGACCACGAGCACCTTCGTCGCCACCGCATCGGGCGTCTTCGTCACAACCGCCGCCTCCTGTGTCGTCGCGGACACCTCACTCACCCGCGCTCGTCGTCTCGTGTGCCACGCCCGTGCCGTTCGCGTCCGGCGCCTCGCCGCCGGGCAAGTCGACCAGCATGGTCAATCCTCCACCGGGTGTGGGCTCGGCGTGCACGGTGCCGCCCATCGCTTCGACGAACCCGCGCACCACCGACAGGCCGAGCCCGACGCCGGTCGTATTGTCCCGGTCGCCGCGCCGCTGGAAAGGCTCGAACAATTGCTCCTCGGTGCCGTGCGGTACGCCGGGACCGGTGTCGACGACCGCGATCGCGACCCGGTCGCCCGCGCGTTCGGCGGTGACCCGGACCGTGCCCGCGCGTGGGGCGTGCCGCAGCGCGTTGTCGATCAGATTGGCCAGCACCCGTTCCAGCAGGCCGCTGTCGGCGAGCACCGAGACGTCGCCGACCTCGACCCGCACCCGGTCCATCGCTGCGCGCCGCAGCCCGCGCGCACCCATCCCGACGCTCACCAGCGCGCGGTGCACCGCCTCGTCCAGGTAGACCCGCCGCACCTGCGGCGTGACCACGCCGACCGCGAGCCGGGAGGAGTCGAGCAGATTGCCGACCAGCGCGGTGAGCTGATCCACCGACTCCTCGATGGTCTCCAGCAGTTCGGCGGTGTCCTCCGGGGAGAACTCGATGTCGTCGCTGCGCAGGCTGGAAACCGCCGCTTTGGCGCCTGCCAGCGGGGTGCGCAGGTCATGGCCGACCGCCGAGAGCAACGCCCGCCGCAGGCGATCGGCCTCCAGCAGGGCCGCGGCGGCGCTGGCCTCCTCGGCCAGGCGAGCCTGCCGGACCAGAGCGACGGCCTGGTTGGTGACCGCGTTCAGCACCGGACGGTCGGCGGCCGCCAGCGGGCGGCCGGCCAGCAGCAACCAGTGCACGGCATCGCCCGCCTCGACCACGGTGTCCGCGTCGGAGGGCCGCCGCGGTGGGCCCACTCCCACCTCGGCGAGGACCTGGTCACCCGACACCAGGGCGACCGCGCGCTGCCCGAACACCTCCCTGATCTGTTCGAGCAGCCGGGGCAGATCCGCGCCGTGCAGGATCGCGCCGGAGAACATGGTCAGCAGTTCGGCTTGCCGGGAGGCCTTGCGCGCCTGCGCGGTTCGCTTCGCGGCCAGATCGACCAGCGCGGCCACCGCGACGGCGACGATGAGCAGCACCACCACGGTGATGAAGCTGTTCGGCTCGGCGATGGTCAGGCTGTAGCGGGGTGGCGCGAAGAACCAGTTCAGCAGCAGGCCCGACAGCAGCGCCGAGAAGGAGGCGGGTACGACGCCGCCGAGCAGCGCGACAGCGACCACGCCCACCACGAACACGGCACTGATGCCGCCGAGATCCAGCACCTCGTCGAGGTAGGCGGCGCTCAGCGCGCACACCAGGGCCGGTACGGCGACGGCGGCGAGCCACGCCGCCACCGGGCGGCGCGGATGCAGGGCCGCGTACCGGAATCCGCGGTGGGCCTCCTCGTGCGTCACCATGTGCACGTCGATCTTGCCGGAGCGTTGCACCACCGTGGAGCCGATGCCCTCATCGAAGATGCGCGCCCACCGCGAGCGACGGGAGGTGCCGAGCACCAGCTGGGTGGCGTTCGCCTCTCGGGCGAACTCGAGCAGGGCGGTGGGCACGTCCTCGCCGGTGACGGTGTGCAGGGAGGCGTCCAGGCTGGCCGCCAGCTCGCGCAGCCGGGCCAGCCGCTCGGTGGAGACCCCGGCCAGGCCGTCGCCGCGCACCACGTGCACGACCACCAGGTCGGCGCTGGATTTGGTGGCGATCCGGCCGGCCCGGCGCACGATCGTCTCCGATTCCGGACCGCCGGTCACCGCCACGACGACGCGCTCGCGCGCCTCCCACAGTTCGGTGATCTTGTGATCGGCCCGGTACTTGGCGAGCGCGGCGTCGACCTGATCGGCCAGCCACAGCAGCGCCAGTTCGCGCAGCGCGGTGAGGTTTCCCGCGCGGAAGTAGTTGCGCAGCGCGGCGTCGATCCGCTCGGCGGCGTACACGTTGCCGTGGGAGAGCCTGCGCCGCAATGCTTCCGGCGTGATGTCGACCAACTCCACCTGATCCGCCCCGCGCACCACGGCGTCGGGCACCGTTTCGCGCTGCTGGATGCCGGTGATCTGCTCGACGACGTCGTTGAGGCTCTCCAGATGCTGCACGTTGACCGTGGAAATCACGTCGATCCCCGCGTCGAGCAGCTGCGCCACGTCCTGCCAGCGCTTCTCGTGCGTGCTGCCGGGCACGTTGGTGTGCGCCAGCTCGTCGACCAGCACCACCGCGGGGGCGCGGCGCAACACCGCCTCGACGTCGACTTCCTGGTACGTGCTACCGCGATATTCGATCAGCTTCGGGGGGATGCGTTCGATGCCATCGAGCAGTTCCGCGGTTTTCTCCCTGCCGTGTGTTTCGACCACCGCGGCCACCACGTCGCGACCGCGCTCCAGTCGCCGGTGCGCCTCGCCGAGCATGGCGTAGGTCTTGCCGACTCCCGGCGCGGCGCCGAGGTAGATACGCAGCTGACCGCGTTTCACGCCTTCATCATCGCGCGTCGCGCCGCCCCGGCCGAACACCCCTGGGTCGTCCCGGCGCGCTGCCCCACGTCACCGCCGCACATCATCGGCCTCGATCCGCACCGGTTGCAGCCGCGGCGTCTGCGCACGAGCGCCGAATGCGCGAATGACCAGCGCGCAGCAGACGAATGCGACGACAAAGATCACTGCCGACATTGCGATCCTCTCTTCCTTCCCGGCGCCGGTCGCGCTGGAATCGTCCCGCCTGGCCGGCTCTCCACTTCTACCGCCGCCAGGCGGGCCGACCTCGATTTTTACGGTGTGTTGACGGTCCGCCCGTGTTCCTTGACGCCATACTTGCGGGCATCGCGGGCCCGTCAACGAACCGCAAATGCCAGGTGCCGGGGCGTCAAGAAGTCGTCAGGAAACGACCCAACGCGCCATCGGGGCGCTTCACTCGCTCTGTCGCGCCGAAGCCCGGCGCGCGGATGGAGGTTGTCGAGCTATGTCGGTCGTGGTGTTCACCGCGCTCACCGTGGCGGCGTTCGCGCTGCTGGGGTTGATCCAGCGCGGGGTGGAGAAGTTGTGACCGCGAACCTGATCGGTCTCGTTCTCGCCGCAGGCGTCGCGGTCTACCTGGTCGCGGCGCTGCTGTTTCCCGAGAGGTTCTGAGTGAGCACGACAACCGCGGGGATCGCCTTCGTGGCCTCCCTGATCTCGGCGCTCGCGCTGGTACACGTGCCGCTGGGCGACTACATGTACCGGGTCTACGAGGGACGTGCGCATTCTCGCGTCGAACGTCTCGTCTATCGCGCGATAGGCGCGCATCCCGAAGTCGAGCAGCCGTGGCCCGTGTACGCGCGCAGTGTGCTGGCCTTCTCGGCGGTCGGCATTCTCTTCCTTTTCTTCTTCCAGCTCGTGCAAGGCAGGTTGCCCCTGCACCTGAACGATCCGGGCACCGAGATGACGCCCGCGCTGGCGTGGAACACCGCGGTCAGCTTCGTGACGAACACCAACTGGCAGAACTACTCCGGTGAATCCACTCAAGGGCACCTGGTGCAGATGGCCGGGCTCGCCGTACAGAACTTCGTTTCGGCGGCGGTCGGCATGGCGGTGGCCGTGGCGCTGGTGCGCGGGTTCGCTCGCAGGCACACCGGTGACCTCGGCAACTTCTGGGTGGACCTGGTGCGCGGCACGCTGCGCATCCTGCTGCCGATCGCCTTCGTCTTCGCCCTCGTGCTGGTGGCGGGCGGGGCGATCCAGAACTTCCATCTGCACGACCAGGTGGCGCACACGCTGGGCGGCACCGAGCAGACCATCACGGGCGGCCCGGTCGCCAGCCAAGAGGCGATCAAGGAACTCGGCACCAACGGCGGCGGCTTCTACAACGCCAACTCCGCGCACCCGTTCGAGAACCCGGCCACTTGGACCAACTGGGTGGAGATCTTCCTGCTGCTCGTGATCAGCTTTTCGCTGCCGCGCACCTTCGGCCGGATGGTGGGCAGCCGCAAGCAGGGCTACGCGATCGTCGCGGTGATGGGGACGATCGCACTGCTCAGCGTCACGCTGACCAACCTGTTCCAGCTCCAGCACCACGGCACGGTGCCGACCGCGATCGGCTCCTCGATGGAGGGCGTGGAACAGCGCTTCGGTGTGGCGAATTCGGCCACCTTCGCCGGTGCTACCACCCTGACCTCCACCGGCGCGGTCGATTCCTTCCACGATTCCTACACCAGCCTCGGCGGTCTGATGACGATGTTCAACATGCAGTTGGGCGAGGTCGCGCCGGGCGGCGCCGGGTCGGGCCTGTACGGCATGCTGATCCTGGCGGTGATCACGGTGTTCGTCGCGGGCCTCATGGTCGGTCGCACCCCGGAGTACCTGGGCAAGAAGATCACGCCGCGCGAGATCAAGCTCGCCGCGTCGTACTTCCTGATCAGCCCGCTGATCGTGCTGGTCGGCACGGCCGCCGCGATGGCGATGCCGGGGCAGCGCGCGAGCATGCTCAACTCCGGGCCGCACGGACTGTCGGAGGTGCTCTACGCGTTCACCTCGGCCGCCAACAACAACGGCTCCGCTTTCGCGGGCCTGACCGGCAACACCGAGTGGTACAACACCGCGCTGGGCCTGGCCATGCTCTTCGGGCGCTTCCTGCCGATCATCTTCGTGCTCGCGCTGGCCGGTTCGCTCGCGCGGCAGGGCACCACTCCCGCATCGATCGGCACGCTGCCGACCCATCGTCCGCAGTTCGTCGGCATGGTCGTCGGCGTAACGGTGATCCTGGTCGCGCTCACCTTCCTGCCCGCGCTGGCGCTCGGGCCGCTCGCCGAAGGAATCCACTGACATGTCGAGTCCCGCGATCGATGAGAACGTCTCGGCACAGGCCGAGCCCGAGCGGCCGAGGGGCAAGAGTGTCCCGAACGGCGTGCTCGACCCCAAGATGCTGCTGACCTCGTTGCCGGACGCGGTACGCAAGCTCGATCCGCGCACGCTGTGGCGCAACCCGGTGATGCTGATCGTCGAACTGGGCGCGGTGTGGTCGACCGTGCTCGCGCTGGCGGACCCGACCTTCTTCGCCTGGGCGATCGTCGTGTGGTTGTGGCTCACGGTGATCTTCGCGAACCTGGCCGAGGCCGTCGCGGAGGGGCGCGGCAAGGCGCAGGCCGACACGCTGCGCAAGGCGAAGACCGACACCGTCGCGCGGCGACTGGTCGAGTGGTCGCCGGGCGCGCGGGTGGTCGAGGAACGCGTCGCGGCCCCGGACTTGCGCCGCGGTGATCACGTCGTGGTCGAGGCGGGGCAGGTGATCCCCGGTGACGGCGACGTCGTCGAAGGCATCGCCTCGGTCGACGAGTCGGCGATCACCGGTGAATCCGCTCCGGTGATCCGAGAATCCGGCGGTGACCGGTCGGCGGTGACCGGCGGCACCACCGTGCTGTCGGACCGGATCATCGTCCGGATCACGCAGGAACCGGGGCAGAGCTTCATCGACAAGATGATCGCCCTGGTGGAGGGGGCCAGCAGGCAGAAGACCCCGAACGAGATCGCGCTGAACATCCTGTTGGCGGCGTTGACCATCATCTTCGTCTTCGCGGTGGTCACGCTGCAGCCGATGGCGATCTTCAGCAAGTCGAACAATCCGGGCGTGCCGGACACCGTGGCGCTGGACGCGCACGGCGTCACCGGCATCGTGCTGGTCTCGTTGCTGGTGTGCCTGATCCCCACGACCATCGGCGCGCTGCTGTCGGCGATCGGGATCGCGGGCATGGATCGCCTGGTGCAGCGCAATGTGCTCGCCATGTCCGGGCGGGCCGTCGAGGCGGCCGGAGACGTGAACACCTTGCTGCTGGACAAGACCGGCACCATCACGCTCGGCAACCGCCAGGCGGCGGACTTCGTCCCGGCGCCCGGCGTGAGCAAGGCGGAACTGGCCGACGCCGCACAGCTTTCCAGCCTGGCCGACGAGACCCCGGAGGGCCGCTCGGTCGTGGTCTACGCCAAACAGGCCTACGGCCTGCGGGAGCGCACACCGGGCGAGCTGAGCCACGCGCGGTGGGTGGAGTTCACCGCGCAGACCCGGATGTCCGGCGTCGACGTCGAGGGCCGTCTGCTGCGCAAGGGCGCGGCGAGCGCGGTCACCGAATGGGTGCGATCGCAGGGTGGTTCGGTGCCGGCGGAACTCGGCGCCACCGTCGACGGCATCTCCGCCGCGGGCGGCACGCCGCTGGTCGTCGGCCAGGTCGACGGCGGTGCCGCCCGGGTGCTCGGCGTGATCCACCTCAAGGATGTGGTGAAGCAGGGCATGCGCGAGCGGTTCGACGAGATGCGCAGCATGGGCATCCGCACGGTGATGATCACCGGCGACAACCCGTTGACCGCGAAGGCGATCGCGGACGAGGCGGGGGTCGACGACTTCCTCGCCGAGGCGACGCCGGAGGACAAGCTGGCGCTGATCAAACGGGAGCAGGAGGGCGGACGGCTGGTCGCGATGACCGGCGACGGCACCAACGACGCGCCCGCGCTGGCACAGGCCGATGTGGGCGTCGCGATGAACACCGGCACGTCGGCCGCCAAAGAGGCGGGCAACATGGTGGATCTGGATTCCGATCCGACCAAATTGATCGAGATCGTCGAGATCGGCAAGCAACTGCTCATCACGCGTGGCGCGCTGACGACGTTCTCCATCGCCAACGACATCGCCAAGTACTTCGCGATCATCCCCGCCCTGTTCGTGACGCTGTTTCCCGGCCTGGACCTGCTCAACGTCATGCGGCTGTCCAGTCCGCAGTCGGCGATCCTGTCCGCGGTGATCTTCAACGCGGTCGTCATCGTGGCGCTGATCCCGCTGGCGCTGCGCGGTGTGCGCTACCGGCCGTCGAACGCGTCGAAACTGTTGAGCCGCAACCTGACCGTCTACGGGCTCGGCGGCATCATCGCGCCGTTCCTCGGCATCAAACTCATCGACCTCGTGGTCCAGTTCCTCCCCGGGATGTCCTGACATGCGCCTTTCAACCTGGATCCGGCAGCATCTCGCCGCCCTGCGCGCGTTGCTCGCGCTCACGGCGATCACCGGAATCGTCTACCCGCTGGCCGTTTTCGCGGTGGCCCAGCTGCCCGGCCTGCACGAGAAGGCGGACGGGTCGCTGGTCGCCGTCGACGGAACGACCGTGGGCTCCGGCCTGATCGGGCAATCGTTCACCGGATCCGACGGCGCGGCCCTGGTGCGGTACTTCCAGAGCCGCCCTTCCGCCGCCGGTGACGGCTACGATCCTCGGTCCACCGCGGCGAGCAATCTCGGACCGGAGGACATCGTCGACACTCCGGCACGCGCGAGCCTGCTCACCACGATCTGCGCCCGCAGCAAGGAGATCGGCGACCGTGAGGGGGTCGACGGCAGTCGTCCGTTCTGCACGAAAGGCGGTGTGGGCGCGGTGCTCTCGGTGATCGGACCGCGTGACGCCGACGGGGACGTTTCGCATCCCGGTCAGGTCGTCAGCGTCAACGAGGCGTGCCCGGCGCAGCCATTCGTCGCCGCCTTTCGCGGCGTCCGAGTCGAATGCGCCGAACCGGGACGGGACTATTCCGCCGGGCGAGTCGTCCCGATCCACGGCGACGCGCCCGCCGATCCGGCGGTGCCCCCCGATGCAGTCACCGCGAGCGGGAGTGGGCTGGACCCGAACATCTCGCCGGAGTACGCGGCCATCCAGGTGCCCCGGGTCGCGAAGGCGCGCGGGATTTCCGAACAGCAGGTGCGGGCGCTGGTCGCCGAGCACACCAGCGGCCGGACGCTGAGGTTCCTCGGCGAGCCGCGAGTCGAGGTGCTCCGGTTGAACCTGGAGCTGGATCGCCGGTTCCCCGGTTGATCCGCGCGGTGCCGCCGCGGGCGGCGCCGGGTGCCGCCCGCGGCGGTCAGTGGCCGCGGGCGATCCAGTCGGCGAGGAGAGGTTTCTCCGCGCCGATGGTGGTGGAATCGCCGTGCCCGGTATGGACCGTGGTCTCCTCCGGAAGCGTCAGCAGGCGTTCGCGGATCGACTCGATGATCGTGCCGAAATCGGAGAACGATCGGCCGGTCGCACCGGGTCCACCGGCGAACAATGTGTCGCCCGTGAACACGACCTTCGCATCGGGCAGATGCAATGCGACGGAACCGGGGGAGTGGCCGGGGGTGTGCAGGACGTGAAGCTCGCTGTCCGACACCGCGATTCGATCGCCGTCCGAGAGCGGCCGGTAGGCCGTGTCCGGGTGGGTCATGCGCCACAGCGGCTCGTCGCCGGGATGCAGCAGGATCGGTGCCGCCGAGCGCTCGGCCAGTTCGGGGGCGACCGTCACGTGATCGTTGTGTCCGTGGGTGCACACGATCGCGCGAACGGTGCGCCCGGCGACCGCCGCGACGATCGGATCGGCGTCGTGGGCGGCATCGATGACGACCACTTCGTCGTCGTCGCCGACGAGCCAGATGTTGTTGTCCACCGCCCAGGTTCCGCCGTCGAGACAGAAGTCGCCGGAGGTGACGACGCGGTCGATGCGGACGGTCACCAGACCACCACCGAACGCAGCACGTCGCCCGCGTGCATCTTCGCGAAGGCCTGCTCCACCTGGTCGATCCCGATGCGCTCGGAGACGAAGCGGTCCAGCGGCAGCCGTCCCCGGCGGTAGAGGTCGATCAGGGTGGGGAAGTCGCGTTCGGGAAGACAGTCGCCGTACCAAGCGGATTTCAGCGCGCCGCCGCGCGAGAAGAAGTCCAGTAATGGCATCTCGAGGGTCATCTCCGGGGTCGGCACCCCGACGAGGACCACTGTGCCCGCCAAGTCGCGACCGTAGAAGGCCTGCTGCCAGGTCTCCGGCCGTCCGACCGCGTCGATGACCACGTCCGCGCCCCAGCCGTCGGTGTACTCCTGGATCTTCTCGACCACGTCCTCGGTGCTCGCGTCGATGGTGTGGGTGGCGCCGAAATCCATGGCCCACCGCAGTTTCCGGGCGTCGCGGTCCACCGCGATGATGGTGCGCGCGCCCGCCAGCCGGGCTCCGGCGATGGCCGCGTCCCCGACGCCGCCGCAGCCGATCACCGCGACGGTGTCGCCGATCGAGACGTTGCCGGTGTGTATCGCCGAGCCGATGCCCGCCATCACCCCGCAGCCGAGCAGGCCCGCCACCGCCGGGTCGGCGGCCGGATCGACCTTCGTGCACTGGCCTTCGTGTACCAAGGTCTTGTCGACGAACGCGCCGATGCCGAGGGCGGGAGTCAGCTCCGTCCCGTCGGCGAGCGTCATCTTCTTGCTCGCGTTACGGCTGTCGAAGCAGTACCAGGGCTTGCCGCGCTTGCACGCCCGGCATTCGCCGCAGACCGCGCGCCAATTGAGGATCACATAGTCACCCTCGGCCACGTGGGTTACCTCGGCGCCGACGGCTTCCACCACGCCCGCCGCCTCGTGGCCGAGTAGGAACGGGAAGTCGTCGGTGATGCCGCCTTCGCGATAGTGCAGGTCGGTGTGGCAGACCCCGCACGCCTGCACCCGCACCACCACGTCGTGCGGGCCCGGATCGGGGATCACCACCTCGACGAGCTCGACCGGTGCGCCTTTGCTGCGGGCCACGATCCCGCGGACGGTTTCCGACACCTGTGCCTCCTGAGCGAGTTCTCGGGACGCGGATCCGGCCGTTCCGTGGACCCGCAAGCCGAACACCTGTCCATACAGTTGTTCTCGGTGCGAACACTACCGCCGGATCGCGGGAAGGCTCGAGTTTCGGCCCGGAATCACGGCGGGGTTGACATTCCACTTTGGAGGGTTATGCTTAAGTCATATTCCACTATGGAGGGTGGAACCCGTCGATAGGACCAGGCATGGACATCTCCACCGGCACCCGCGCCTCGAATGCCGAACGCGACGCCGTGGTGCGCCTGCTCGGCAGGCATATGGCGGACGGGCGGATCGATCTGCCCGAATACGACCAGCGTGTCGCCCAGGTGTACGCCACCACCGACCGGGAGGACCTGCGCGGGGTGTTGTCCGATCTGCCCGAATTGAGCAAGGACGCGGGCGCACCGGCCACCGCACGCCCGCGCATCCCGATCTGGCAGCGCATCGAGGGCAGCACCTGGCTCGCAGTGAGCGCGCTGGTGCTGGTCATCTGGGGCGCGATCTCGCTGAGCGTCGGCGCCTTGACCTACTTCTGGCCGGTCTGGGTGATCGGCCCGTGGGGCGCCGTCCTGGCGTTCCGCATGGTGGCCGGCTTCGAGAACGGCCGATTCACCCACCGCGCGAGCTGAGCGTCATTCCTCGGCGCTGTCACCCGGATCATCGAGTGACAGCGCCGTTTTCGTGTCCTACCATCTGCGCCGCGAGGACTCGTGCGGGGGAAGCGAGGTATCGCGGCGTGACCGCTGGTCGTCGCGATGGCGGCGGCTGGGTGGTTGGTCGTAGGTCCGTTCCGGTGCTCGGTCGGATGGGGTGGGGCGGTCGCGGTAGGGAGTATCGGGTCGCTCTCGTCGGCCGGTCTCGGACTCGAAGTCCCTGGGCTCCTGGCCACGCCCCGATCGCCGGTTCGCTCGCGGCCATCGGGCATCCGCTTCGTCGTAGTCGTCGCGATGTCCAGCGACGTGTGGTGTGTCGTGCCCGTCCTGCTGCCGACGTCTCGGCAGTTCGGGGCGGCCGGGTGTAGGGCGCGGGTGTGCATCCGTCCCGCCGCCGCGCGGGAGCCGATCGCCGCGCCGAGTGGGTTCGGGTTCGTCACGGCGACGGCGCGACGGCGTGGGCGAACCGTAGTCGTCGGCCGGACGCTTCGCTTGTCCCGTGGGCCGGGGTTTGTCGCCGCGAGTTCGTCGATCGGTATCGGTGCGCGGGGATGAGGGCGGTGGGTCGGCGGCTCCGCGCCGGGTGGAGCGAGTATCGCCGTGCGCGGCTAGGGACTCGCGGGATCGTGTCGCAGCGGGTTTTCCGCGGTGGTCATGGTCGTCGGAGGCTTTCGCGGACGCGCGGGCCTCCCGTGCGCCGGACGCGTCGTTCGGCGGCTTCCGGTGGGATCCGATCGCGTGGGGCGGCTGCGGCGGACGCCCCGGCTGGAGCACGGGAAGTTCCCGGGTGTCCTGGGTGGCGCTGACGCCTTTCTCCTGATACTTCGCGGAAATGTCGTGAGCGCGCAGCCACGCACCCGGGTCGTGGCGGGCGGCGGCGTCCAGCCACGGAAGGGTGTCCTCGAGCAGATCGAGCAGGTCACCGCGCCCGTCGCCGAGTGCGCCGCGGATGGCGGGGAAGACGTCCGCGGGGAACGTCCACTTCCATTCCGACCGCGCCTCACCGTGTCGGCGGCCGTGCAGGACGAGGTCGCCGGAGCGGGAGATTTTCGCCCGCACCGTTCGCGTGCCGGATTCGATGACTAGTTCGCCGGTCTCGCTGCGGGTGATCTGCTCCGTCTCGTCATGGTCGTCGAGTTCGCCGGGCTCGATGTCGTCGTCGGGGTCGACGCGGCGCATCCACTTCGTCACCGCGCCCAGCGGGAGCAGCGGCTGCCGGTCGTCCGAGTCGCCGGAGCGGGTGATCCGCAATGTCCGCGCAATCCCGGCGACGAGATCCGCGCGCCCGGGGGCTTCCGCGGGTTCGGGCAGGTCTTCGTCCTCGAAGTGAGCCATGGGCGTCGCCCGCGCGCCGGTGCCGGTGCGTCCGGCACGCTCGCCCCTGCCGTATCCGGGGTCGGCGGATCGCCCGGCTCGACCGGGAAAATTCCCAGAACTGGGAGTTTCGTCCTCCTCGTCGTCGTCCCACGGCGGGTCCGCGTCCTGCTCCTGCGCCCGCAGTTTGATCTCGAACCACGCCGCGCCCAGGGCGGCCGCACCGAAGGCGGCCGCTATCGCGACCTCCACCCGCACATCGCTCAGCAGCGCGCTCTTGCTGCGTTCACAGGCGTGCAGGAGCAGCAGGCTGCCGAGTACCAGCCCCGCGATCCGGGCAAGGCGGAACCGGGTACTTGTCCCTGGTGAGGGGGCAGACATCGTGGTGCGCTCCCGAAATTCCGCTGGCGAATCAGAGGGATCGTATGTGGCCGGAGGGTGTGGCGTCAGTGCCAGTTCGAGACCGCGCGGAATCGGCGGACCCACGGGTGGGGAGGCTACCGGTGGCAGGCCGAGCGCGGGCGGGCGTTCCCCGGTCGCGGCGAGAGGGCCGAATGGGTCGTGCCGCTGACACCGCCCGGCAGCGTGGCCGCCCATCCCGGCAAACCTCGAGCACATCGAAATGCGCGCGAACCGGCGGCTAGTCGATAACCTACGGATATCGCCGAACCACCACTCGGCCGCGCACGCCGTCGGGCCCCGGAGGCTCCCGGTACGCGACGGATACCATGACAGGTCGCCGGATGCGCTGCCGCGACGCGAAACGCCGACCGGGCAGAACACGGAAAGGTCGTCGAACTTGCACCTGAAGAGCCTGACGTTGAAGGGCTTCAAATCCTTCGCGTCCGCGACGACCCTGCGCTTGGAACCGGGCATCACGTGTGTGGTCGGTCCCAACGGATCGGGCAAATCCAACGTCGTCGACGCGCTCACCTGGGTGATGGGCGAGCAGGGCGCGAAGGCGCTGCGCGGCGGCAAGATGCAGGACGTGATCTTCGCGGGCACGGCGGGCCGCGCCCCCCTCGGCCGCGCCGAGGTTACGCTGACCATCGACAATTCCGACGGCGCGCTGCCGATCGACTACGCCGAGGTGTCCATCACCCGGCGCATGTTCCGCGACGGCGCGGGCGAATACGAGATCAACGGCAACTCCTGCCGCCTGATGGACGTGCAGGAACTGCTCAGCGACTCCGGTATCGGCCGCGAGATGCACGTCATCGTGGGGCAGGGTCAGCTGTCGGCCATCCTGGAGTCGCGCCCGGAGGACCGCCGCGCGTTCGTCGAGGAGGCCGCCGGTGTGCTCAAGCACCGCAAACGCAAGGAAAAAGCGGTACGCAAGCTCGAGGCGATGCAGGCCAACCTGGCCCGGCTGACCGACCTGACCACCGAACTGCGCCGCCAGCTCAAACCGCTGGGCCGGCAAGCCGAGGTGGCGCGCAGGGCGCAGACCGTGCAGGCCGACTTGCGCGATGCCCGGTTGCGGCTGGCCGCCGACGATCTGGTCACCCGGCGCGGAGAGCTGGCGAGCCAGCAGAGCAAGGAAGCGTACGCGCGCGAGCAGCAGATCACCGTGCACTCCGAGTTGGACGCCGCCAACGCGGCGCTGGCGCAGCAGGAATTCCAGCTGTCCCGGCTGACGCCGAGCGCCGAGGCCGCCGCACAGCTGTGGTTCCAGCTCTCCGCGCTCGCCGAACGGGTCAACGCGACCATTCGCATCGCCGGCGACCGGGCGCGGCACCTGGACACCGCAGCTCCGGTCAGCAACGGCCGCGACCCCGAGCAGCTCGAGGCCGAGGCCGACCGGGTCGAAGCCGAGGAGGCCGAACTGCGCGAAGCGGTGGAGATCGCCGCGGAGACCTTGGAGGCGGCCCGAGACCAGCTGGCCGAACGCGAATACGCCGCCAAGGCCGCCGAGCAGGCGCATCTGGCCGCCGTGCGGGCGATCGCCGACCGGCGCGAGGGCGTGGCCCGGTTGTCCGGCAAGGTGGACACCCTGCGGGCCAGGGCGCAGTCGGTGGACGCGGAGATCGCGCGACTGTCGGTCGCCATCGCCGACGCCCGTCACCGCGGCGAGGCCGCCCAAGCCGAATTCGACACGGTGCAAGCCGAACTCGCCGAACTCGACGCGGGCGAGGCCGGTCTGGACGCCCAGCACGAGCACGCGGTGCAGGCGCTGGAACTGGCCGATCAGCGGGTCACCGAACTGCGTGAACAGGACCGCGACGCGAGCAAGCGAGTCGCATCGCTCGGCGCGCGGATCGAGGCGCTCGGCATGAACCTGGCGCGCCGGGACGGCGTCGCCTGGCTGGTGGAGCACCGCGAACAAGGTCTGCTCGGCCCGCTCTCGGCGCTGCTGCGTGTGCACGGCGGCTTCGAGGCCGCGGTCGCCGCCGCGCTCGGCCCGCTGGCCGACGCCGTCGCCGCCGACACCGGCGAGTCCGCGCACGCCGCGATCCAGGCGCTCAAGGACGCCGACGGTGGCCGCGCCGCCGTCGTCTTCGGCGCCGAGCGCACCGATCGGCCGCAGCCAGGCGCGTTGCCCGACGGCGCCCGCTGGCTGGTCGACGTGGTGGAGTGCCCCGATACGGTGCGCGGCGCGATCGCGGCGCTCACCGCGGGGATCGCCGTGGCCGACGATCTGCCCGCCGCCCGCGCGCTGGTCGCGGTGCGGCCCGAGCTGCGCGTGGTCACCCGCGACGGCGATCTCGCCGGAAACGGCTGGCTGCTGGGCGGTTCCGATCGCGCGCCCAGCCAGCTGGAGATCCAGGCCGACATCGACGCCGCCCGGACCGAACTGGTCGCGGCGCAGCGGCGCGCCGAGGAACTCGAGGCCGCGTTGTCCGGCGCGCTCGAAGAGCAAGCCGATCGCAAGGACGCCGTCGACCACGCGCTGCTCGCCCTGCACGAATCCGACCAGGCGCTGGTGGCGATCTACGAGCGGCTGGGCAGGCTCGGCCAGACCGCCCGCACCGCACACGCGGACCGCGAACGGCTGGTCGGCCAGCGCGACGACGCGGAGACGAGCCGGGAAGAGGCACTCGCCTCGCTCGCCGAACTGGAAGACCGCCTGCGTCATGCGGAACTCGAGCAGGCCGAGGTCGATGCCGACGGTGCGGGCGCGGCGGGCACCGAGTCCGCGGGCCGGGCGCGGGAGGAGGCGGCGGCCGCGCTGGCCGAGGCGCGGGCGATGGAGGTCGAGGCCAGGCTCGCCGTGCGCACGGCCGAGGAGCGAGCGGAATCGGTACGCGGCAAGGCGGACTCGCTGCGCCGGGCCGCGCGCGCCGAGCGGGAGACCCGGGCCAGGGCCGAGCGCGCCCAGGCCGCGCGCAAGAAGGCGGCGGAGGTGGCCGCCGCCGTCGCCGAATCCGGCGCGAAGATCGCGGGCGAACTCGAGCGCGTGGTCGCCGAGGCGGGCGCGCGCCGGGACGAACTGGTGCGCAAGCGCTCCGAGTGTGCCGCGCAGGTGGAGCAGGTCAAGGAGCGGGTGCGTGCGCTCACCGCGCAGCTTTCCCAGCTCACCGACGCGGTGCATCGGGACGAGGTGGCGAAGGCTCAGGCGGCGCTGCGCATCGAGCAACTGGAGGCGACCATCGCCGAACAGTTCGGCATCGCGCTGGACGACCTGATCGCCGAGTACGGTCCGGACGTGCCGCTGCCGCCCTCGGCGCTGGAGCTGCAGGAATATGAACAGGCCAAGGAGCGCGGCGAGCAAGTCAGCGAACCCGCGCCGATGCCTTACGACCGGCAGACCCAGGAACGTCGCGCCAAGCGTGCGGAGAAGGATCTCGCCACCCTGGGGAAGGTGAATCCCCTGGCGCTGGAGGAATTCGCGGCGCTGGAGGAGCGGTACAACTTCCTGGCCACGCAACTCGAAGACGTCAAGAGCGCGCGCAAGGATCTGCTCGACGTGGTCGCCGAGGTCGATGCCCGCATCCTCCAGGTGTTCACCGAGGCATACGCCGACGTGGAACGCGAGTTCGTCGAGGTGTTCGCGAAACTGTTCCCCGGTGGCGAGGGCAGGCTGCTGCTCACCGACCCCTCGGACATGCTCACCACCGGCATCGAGGTGGAGGCGCGTCCGCCGGGCAAGAAGGTCAAGCGGCTGTCGCTGCTGTCCGGTGGGGAGAAGTCGCTGACCGCGGTCGCGTTACTGGTGGCCATCTTCCGCGCCCGGCCCTCGCCGTTCTACGTGATGGACGAGGTCGAGGCCGCGCTCGACGACACCAACCTGCGCCGCCTGATCGGCCTGTTCGAGCAGTTGCGGGAGAAGAGCCAGCTGATCGTCATCACCCACCAGAAGCCGACGATGGAGATCGCCGACGCGCTCTACGGTGTCAGCATGCGCGGCGACGGCATCACCCAGGTGATCTCCCAGCGGCTGCGCGGGGAGAACCTGGCCCCGGTCGGCGCGGCGGGCTGAGCCGCGCCGCGCGGTCACCCGCGGCGTGCGCGGAGGGTGACGGTGCCGGAGTCCAGGTCGACCAGCGGATCGTCACCGGAGACCCGATCGTCGACCTTCGCGATCGCCACCCATTCCTTGCGCTCGTGGATGTGCTTGCGCGACGGGCCGAATACTCGTCGACCTCCGCGCCGACCGGGTCGCGCCGGGCGCGGCCGGGATCCTCCGCGCGGGCGTATCAACGCGCCGAGGGTACGCCTCGCCGCACGATCATCCCGTTGAACAGGGCGAATAGTCGCCTCCAATCACCCTGCGATGCGCGCGTTCTCGTGGTCGAGCAGCGCTTTGATCTGCGCCGCGCCGGTCTCGGCGAGCCAAGTGTCGAACGTGCGCAGCCCGGGGTGGATCTCGCGGATCTCGTCGACGTCGGCGAGCCAGCCGCCGGTGTGGCGCATGAGGCGCCACGTATTGCCGATCTCCTCGCCGAGCGCGTCCGCCTCGGCTTCGGTGACTTCGTGGTAGCGCACCTGATGCCCGGTGGCGGCGCTGATCGCCGCGGCGGCCGCGGGTGGGACGAGCACATCGCCCGCGAGTTCGAGGACGCGGCCGTGGAAGCGATCCGGGTCGGCGAACGCGAGACCGGCGATATCGCCGATGTCCGCGACGGCGATGACCTTCATCGGACCTTCGGCCGGGAACAGGTGCCGGTGCACGCCGTCGAAGATGCCGTCGACGGGGGACGTGCGCAGCAGGTAGTTCTCCATGAAGCGCACCGGGCGCAGCAGGGTGTACCGCACGCCGCTGGCGATGACGGCGTCTTCGATGCGCTTCTTGCCCCTGGCCCCCCACGAGACGTCGTCGCCCATCGACGCGATGCCGGTGAACACGATCTGCCACACACCGGCCGCACGCGCGGCGTCCACGACGGCTTCTCCGCGCGCGGCTTCCAATTCGACATCCCAGCCTTTGGGGCCGTACGCGGCGGGCGGGACCAGGAACAGTCCGCTGACGCCGGCCAGCGCCGCGGGCAAGGTCTCGGGGGCGTCGAAGTCGCCGACGGCGAGTTCCGCGCCCGCCGCGGCCAACTCCCGCGCGGCGGGCGACTGCGCGTCGCGGACCAGCGCGCGCACCGCCCTGCCGTCGGCCAGCAGTCGCCGGGCGGTCACGCCGCCTTGCTTGCCGGTGGCGCCGGTGACCAGGATGAGGTTGTGCTGAGGGGACATGCTCCGCCTTCTCTGCTCGGTAGAATCGGGTTGGTTGACCCGGATTCGAACGATACGGGTGCCTCGACCCGATTGACCAGGCTGCTCAACGGAAGGCCGTAACGAAATGACCGCATCGCTCGCCCCGGGCGCGACGTCGCGAGCCGATGCCCGCCGCAATCGCGCCCTCGTGCTGGCTGCCGCGCAACGCGCCTTCGCGGAGCAGGGCGCCTCCGTGTCGCTCGTCGAGGTCGCCCGCAGGGCGGGTGTCGGCGCGGGCACCGTCTACCGGCACTTCCCCACGAAAGCCGCACTGTTGGAAGCGGTTATGCAGCAGCGCGTCGACCGGTTGGCGAAGATGGCCGCAGACCATCTCGCCGCGCCGGGTCCCGGCGCCGCCTTCTTCGACTTCTGCACCGCGGTGATCACCACAACGCCGGACAACCAGGCGTTATGCGACATCGTTCAGTCCGACGACGGCTGGCCGCGTGCGCTTTTGCGCAGCGCGGGGGCGCGTTTCCACGACGCGTTGGCCGCTCTGCTCGACGCGGCCAAGCGCGACGGGGCGGTCCGGGCCGACATCGAACTCGACGACGTGCTGGCGATCTTCACCGGATGCGTTGCGATCCAACGGCTACGGAAGGCGCGGGGCGGCATGGACCGTAGCGCCGCCATCGTGCTGGACGCGCTGCGCGCGGAGCCGGTAGGGCTGATGGTGACGAAACGGCATGCGGTGGCCGAAGTCCGTAACGAAACTGTCGATCGTAACGAAAGTGGAGCCGACAGCTGCCCGGTATGTCACGCGGCGTTGTCCCGCGCTGGGACGGGCCGACGGGCGAGATATTGCTCGGCGGCATGTCGTCAGAAAGCTCATCGCCGGCGCATCGCGGCGGCGCGCTGAGCCGAATGGCGCATTTGTGCCAATCGGTTCTCCGCTGCGCCACGAACCCATCGGACACCGGTCCGCGATTCGGGTGAGCCGGTGGTCCACGCTGCGCCCGCCGTAGGGTTACCGGTGGCTCAGAGCAGGTCGCTGACGTCGTCGGGCACGTCGACGGCGTACTTGCGCAGGATGTCCATCGAGATCACTTCCAGGGCGTTCTCGTGCGTGGCGGCCAGCACCACGGGCGCGGCGACGCCGTCCTCGTGCGCGTGCAGCCATCGCACGGCGACCACGCACCATCGGTCACCCGGCTGCAAACCGGGAAAATTGTTCTCCGGACGCGGCGTGCTCAAATCGTTTCCGATGGAAGCTTGATGCTCCAGGAATTCTGCCGTGACGACGGTGCACACAGTGTGGCTGCCCAGATCCTCCGGCCCGGTACTGCAGCAGCCGTCCCGGTAGAAGCCGGTGAGAGGATCGGTGCCGCACTCTTCCAGCGGCCCCCCAAGCACGTTTCGATCGGTCACGTCGCCGATCCTATTGTCCCTTCGCGAGAAGTTCCGCAGGACAAGAAATCTGGAGGGCTGTGTCGGTGCCCGCTCGCACCCGCCCTCGGCCCGGCACCTGCGATGTTCGCCGAGTTCGCGCCCCCGGCCCCGGCGCGCGACGCGCGCGCCGGGTGCGGCTCGGGGCCGATCCCGTGACGGTCGGTCTGCAAGGATGGTCCGCGTGAGTCCTGAAGTCTGGATCCTGATCGCCGCGGTCGCCGCACTGCTGCTCGTCGTGCTCGTCGCCGGTTTCGTCCGGTACAAGCGCGGCCGCGTGTCGCTGACTCCGCCCACGCAGGAGAAAGAGGTGACCGACCGGTCCGGTGGTTATGCCGCGTCCGGCGGATTCACCTTCAGCCGGGGCGGCGCGGCGACCGAACCGCAACCGATCGAGCGCACCGACACCGAAGGACAGCCGCACGTCGGCGACGACGCCGCGATTCCACGCGACGCGCCCAAACGCGGCATAACCAACGTTCCGTTGCCGGACGCGGACGTCACCGAGGCCTCCGTCGCCCCGGACGTCGTCGAGCTGGCCGCCGAGCCCGAGGCGGGCACTCCGGCGGCCGAGGCGCCAGCGCAGGCGCCCGACCAGCTGGAAACCCAGGAGAGCCCGGCCACGGCCGAGGACGCGACCGCCGAGCCGCCCACCGACACCGCGGGGCCGGACACCGAAGCCGCCACCGAGATCGTCGCGCCCGACACGCCCGCGGGGGTGGAAGCACCCGTCGCGCTGGAGGAGATCGAGCCCACCGCCGGCCGCCTGGTCCGGCTGCGCGGACGACTGTCACGCTCGCAGAACGCGGTCGGCAAGAGCCTTCTCGGCCTGCTCGGCGGCGGTGACCTGGACGACGACTCGTGGGAAGAGGTGGAGGACACCCTCGTGCTGGCCGACCTCGGCACCGCGAGCACCACCGCTGTCGTCTCCCGGCTGCGCTCGGAGATGGCGGCACGCAGCGTGCGGACCACCGACCAGGCACGTGCCGTGCTGCGCGACGTGCTGATCGAGCAGCTGCGACCGGAGCTGGATCGCTCGGTGCGCGCGCTGCCGCATCCCGATCACCCGTCGATCCTGCTCGTGGTCGGCGTGAACGGCACCGGCAAGACCACCACCACCGGCAAGCTCGCCCGCGTGCTCGTGGCCGACGGCCGCCGGGTGCTGCTCGGCGCGGCCGACACCTTCCGCGCCGCGGCCGCCGACCAGTTGCAGACCTGGGGCGAGCGGGTCGGCGCCGACACCGTCCGCGGCCGCGAGGGCGCCGACCCGGCCGCGGTCGCGTTCGACGCGGTGGCCGCGGGCGTCGAGCACGGCGTCGACGTGGTGCTGATCGATACGGCCGGTCGGCTGCACACCAAGACGGGTCTGATGGACGAGCTGGGCAAGGTCAAGCGCGTCGTGGAGAAGAAGGCCGCCGTCGACGAGGTCCTGCTCGTGCTGGACGCGACCGTCGGGCAGAACGGACTGACCCAGGCCAGGGTGTTCGCCGAAGTGGTCGATATCACAGGCGTCGTGCTGACCAAGCTCGACGGGACGGCGAAGGGCGGCATCGTCTTCCAGGTCCAGCACGAATTGGGCGTGCCGGTGAAGCTGGTCGGGCTCGGTGAGGGGGCTGACGACCTGGCTCCGTTCGAGCCCGCCGCGTTCGTGGACGCGCTGCTGGGCTGAGCCGTTCCACTCGCCGAGACCGGTCGAAAGAGGTTGCCGCCCGCGGCGTTCCATCCACGAGGTGCGCCGAGGGCGCTCGTTCGATCGCCGCCGCCCTCGGTGCGAGGGCGGTCACACCCCGGAAGTTTGCCGACTCCTCGTGCGCGGTAACGAATGTCCGATTTCCCGAACACCGTGCTCACAGCGCCGGAAAACCGCTGGTGCGTGGGACGAAACCTAGTGGCAACACAGCTGCTCCATCCGTTCACGTAGGTGAAACACGGCAGCTCTACGGATGAAACACCGAGTTAGGACCCTTCTGTTCAGGTCCATTTGCCGGAAGCGGCTGGGCCCGAGATGAGGAGGACATTAAGGTGGCTTTTCCACTTACCGGTGCACCGGATACCGGTGACACCGCTTGGATGCTGGCGAGTTCGGCGCTCGTGTTGCTGATGACGCCGGGCCTGGCTTTCTTCTACGGCGGCATGGTCCGGTCGAAGAACGTGCTCAACATGATCATGATGAGCATCAGCGCCATGGGCCTGGTCGGCGTTCTGTGGTCGCTGTACGGATACTCGACGGCCTTCGGCGACAACACGTTCGGCGTGATCGGTGACCCGACGCAGTTCTTCGGCCTGAAGGGCCTGATCGGCGGCAACTCCGTCGCCGAGGTCAAGGACGCGGCGGGCGCGGTCACCACCGACGCGGTGAACATCCCGCTCGCGGGCACTATTCCGGCGACCGTCTTCGTCGCCTTCCAGCTGATGTTCGCCATCATCACGGTTGCCCTCATCTCGGGTGCGGTCGCCGACCGCTTGAAGTTCGGCGCGTGGCTGGTGTTCGCGGGCATCTGGTCCACAGTGGTCTACTTCCCGGTCGCGCACTGGGTGTTCGACTTCGACGTCAAGGACGCCGACGGCAACGTCGTGCACGAGGGCGGCTGGATCGCCAACAAGCTGCTCGCGGTGGACTTCGCCGGTGGAACGGCGGTGCACATCAACGCCGGTGCGGCCGGTCTGGCCCTGGTGCTGGTGCTCGGCAAGCGCAAGGGTTGGCCGACCACCCCGTTCCGCCCGCACAATCTGCCGTTCGTCATGCTCGGCGCCGGTCTGCTGTGGTTCGGCTGGTTCGGCTTCAACGCCGGATCCGCGGTGACCTCCGGCGGCCTCGCCGGTTCGACCTTCGTCACCACCACCATCGCGACCTGCGCCGGGATGCTGGCCTGGCTGTTGGTGGAGAAGATCCGCGACGGCAAGCCCACCTCGCTGGGCGCGGCCTCGGGCATCGTGGCGGGTCTGGTCGCCATCACGCCGTCGTGTTCCTCGGTGAACGTGCTCGGCGCGCTCGCCATCGGCGTCGTCGCCGGCGCGCTGTGCGCCCTCGCGGTCGGCCTGAAGTTCAAGTTCGGTTTCGACGACTCGCTCGACGTGGTCGGCGTGCACCTGGTCGGCGGTATCGTCGGCACCCTGATGGTCGGTTTCGTCGCGGCGCCCGAGGCGGGTGCGGCCAAGACCGGCCTGTTCTATGGCGGCGGTTTCGATCAGCTGTGGCGGCAGGCGGTGGGCGCCGGTGTGGTACTTGCCTTCTCCTTCATCGCGACCCTGATCATTGCCTATATCGTGAAGTTCACCATTGGGCTGCGCGTGAGCGAGGAAGCAGAGTCGGTCGGCTTGGACGAGTCCGAGCACGCGGAAACCGCCTACGACTTCGCCGCTCTGGGTAGCACGGCACGTTCGGCCGTCAAGGAGGCATGACGAACATGAAACTGATCACCGCAATCGTCAAACCGTTCACGCTCGAAGACGTCAAGTCCGGTCTCGAGCAGGCGGGTGTGTTGGGCATGACCGTCAGCGAGGTCCAAGGGTACGGCCGGCAGAAGGGCCACACCGAGGTGTACCGCGGCGCGGAGTATTCCGTCGACTTCGTGCCGAAGGTTCGCGTCGAGGTCGTCGTGGACGATGCCTCCGTCGACAAGGTCGTGGAGGTGATCGTGGAGGCCTCCCGCACCGGCAAGATCGGCGACGGCAAGGTCTGGATCACTCCGGTGGAGGCGATCATCCGGGTGCGGACCGGCGAACGCGGCACCGACGCGCTGTAGCGGAAACGAGTCGAGCGGCGGCCCCGCTCCCACCGGAGCTCCCGGTCGGGGCGGGGCCGCGCGCATCAAATGGGCGGTGGGTTGTGGCTAGTCAGTACGAGCACGACGGTGATCCGAAGGTCACCGAACAAGGCAACGGCAAGGTGTCCAACGGGGCGGCCGACCTGGTCCGCGCGCGAACCCAACTGCTCGACGGCGGCCAGCCGCGCAATCCCCGGCTGGACGCCCAGTCGCTGCGCCAGGCGCTGGTCGACCTCTACGAACTCTGGCTCACCAGCAAGGGCGCCGAACTGGGCATCGCCCCCGACAGCGGTCTGGCCGTGGTGGCCGTCGGCGGTCTCGGGCGCGGGGAGATGCTGCCGTACTCCGATCTGGACCTGGTGCTGCTGCACGACGACGTCGACCCGGCCCGGGTGGCCGAGGTCGCCGACCAGCTCTGGTATCCGCTGTGGGACGCGCACATCAAACTCGACCACAGCGTGCGTACCGTTCCGCAGGCGCTTCGGGTGGCCGCGGACGATCTCATCGCCGCGCTCGGCATGCTCGAGGCCAGGCACATCGTCGGCGACCAGGAACTGAGCAATCTGCTGATCGGCGGGGTGCGCCGGGAGTGGCGCACCGGCATCCGCTCCCGCTTCGAGGAGCTCATCGCCCAGGCCAAGGCCAGATGGGAGCGCAACGGCGAGATCGCGCACCGCGCCGAGCCCGACCTGAAGAACGGGCGCGGCGGCCTGCGCGACATCCAGCTGCTGGACGCGCTGGCGATCGCGCAGCTCACCGACGCCATGCCCGGATTGGGGCCGGACGTGCCCGGCGGCGGATTGAAGCAGGCGCACCGTCGGCTGCTGGACGTGCGCACCGAACTGCACCGTGTTGCGGGACGAGCCCGCGACCAGCTGCGCGCACAGGACGCCGACGAGATCGGCGCTGCCCTGCGCATCGGCGATCGGTTCGATCTGGCCCGCACACTGAGCGATTCGGCCCGGACGGTCAGCTACTCCGTGGACGTCGGGCTGCGTACCGCAGCCAACGCACTGCCCCGCCGGGGATTGGCGCGCCTGCGCCGGATGCCGGTGCGCAGGCCGCTGGACGAAGGCGTGGTCGAGCACGCGGGTGAGGTCGTGCTGGCCAGAGACGCCCGCCCGCAGCGCGACCCCGGGCTGATCCTGCGCGTCGCGGCGGCGTCGGCGCAGACCGGCCTGCCGATGTCGGCCACCACCCTCAACCGGCTCTCCGAGGACGCTCCCGAGCTACGCGAGCCGTGGCCCAAGGACGCCCTCAACGACTTGCTGGTCCTGTTGGGCGCGGGCCGCGGCACGATCGACGCGATCGAGGCGCTGGACCGGACGGGATTGTGGGGCAGGCTGCTGCCGGAATGGGGCGCCGTGCGCGACCTGCCGCCGCGCGATGTCCAGCACATCTGGACCGTCGACCGGCATCTCATGGAGACGGTCGCCTACGCGGGCGGGCTGAGCACCCGGGTCGCCCGCCCCGACCTGCTCGCCCTCGGTGCGCTGCTGCACGACATCGGCAAGGGTCGCGCAGGCGATCACAGCGTGGTCGGCGCGGAACTGGCCACCCATATCGGCCGCCGCCTCGGACTGTGGCCGTCGGACGTGCGCACGCTCAGCGCGGTCGTGCGCCATCACCTGCTGCTGCCGGAAACCGCGACCCGGCGCGATCTGTCCGATCCGGAGACGGTGCGGCACGTCGTCGAGGCGCTCGACGGCGATCCGCAACTGCTGGAGCTGCTGCACACCCTGGCCGAGGCGGATTCGCAGGCCACCGGTCCCGGCGTGTGGGGCGACTGGAAGGCGTCGCTGATCGGCGAACTGGTCCGGCGCTGCCGGTTGGTCATGGCGGGCGACCAGCTGCCGACACCGGAACCGATCGCACCGGACTTGGTCGAGAAGGCCAGGGCGGGCGGCGTGCACGTCGATCTGCAGCCCGGTGAGAGCAAGCACACGTATGTGGTCACCGTCATCGCGCCCGACAGTTCCGGGCTGCTGTCCGACGCCGCGGGTGTGCTCGCGCTGCATTCGCTGCGTGTGCTGTCGGCCGCGCTCGGCGTCGAAGGCGCCTCCGCGGTGGACACCTTCGTCGTCGCGCCCAAGTTCGGCGATCCGCCGGACCCGGGGCTGTTGCGCCAGGAATTGATCCGGGCCACGGCCGGCGACCTGGATGTGGCGGCGGCGCTGGCCAAACGCGAGCGGGAGGCGGGCACGATCGGTCGGAGCCGGTACGCGCAGGCCCAACCCCGGGTGATCTGGTCGAACACCTCGGTACCGGGGCAGGTGATCCTGGAATTGCGCGCCGAGGACCGGGTCGGCTTGCTCAGCCGCCTGGCCGCGGAGCTGGCCGGCTGCGGAGCCGACGTCCGTTGGGCCAAGGTGGTCACGATGGGGTCCGCGGTGGTCGACAGCTTCTGCCTTGAGCTGGGCGCCGAGGACAGCCCCGCGCGCCGCGAAACGATCGAGAAAGCGCTTATCGCGGTGGTTCCCAGAACCGCGCCGAAACCGCCTGCTGACGGTGCTCGAGATTCGGAAAATGGTGATTAGCAGCACGTTTATCCGGTGATAAATCTGTTGCGCAATATTTGCTGCATCCCAACTCTCGTCTCGTGACCTGACCCTACGATCTAGAGCGTCCGGCTATCGCGAGCACGAGGGGAGCAGGTCGATGGCAATTGAAGTCGTTTCGGCATCCACGATGACGAGTGACGAGACCGCGCACATGGCGCGCTGCGTCGGCGGCGACCGGTGGGTGGTCTCCTGGCTTCCTGGTCGCACGCTGACCGGGCGACAGGCGGTTACCGCGATGACGATCGCCTCCACGGTCGCCACCTCGCCCATCCCGAGCAGGGCCGAGTGGGCCGTTCTCGACGGCCTGGCCCTCGAGCTGGGCCTGACCGCCAACGAGGCGGTCTTCATGGTGGCCGAGGAGAACCACGACTACCGCAAAACGGCCAGGCCGCGCCGTCGCGTGCTCGACTAGCGAGCCCGCCGCGCCGGGAAGGACGCACCGCCTGCGCGAACACGCGGGCGATCCCATTACCCTGGGAGAGAATGTGACGTCCCCCGAGATCAGGAGCGCGATCGGTGTTCGAATCCCTGTCCGACCGGCTTACCGGTGCCCTCAAGGATCTGCGCGGTAAGGGGCGTCTGTCACCGGCCGACATCGACGCCACCTGCCGCGAGATCCGCCTGGCCTTGTTGGAGGCCGACGTCGCGCTGCCCGTGGTCCGCGGGTTCATCGGGCGGATCAAGGAGCGCGCCAAGGGCGCGGAGGTCTCCGCGGCGCTGAACCCGGCCCAGCAGGTCGTGAAGATCGTCAACGAGGAACTCATCGGGATCCTCGGCGGCGAGACCAGGCGGCTGAACCTGGCCAAGAACCCGCCGACGGTGGTCATGCTGGCCGGTCTGCAGGGTTCCGGTAAGACCACGCTCGCGGGCAAGCTGGCCAAACTGCTGAAGGGGCAGGGCCATCAACCGTTGCTGGTGGCGTGCGACCTGCAGCGCCCCGGCGCCGTCACCCAGCTGCAAGTCGTCGGCGAGCGCGCGGGCGTGCCCGTCTACGCGCCGCACCCCGGCACCTCGATCGGTGGCGGTGAGAACCCGCTCGGCATCTCCGCCGCCGATCCGGTGAACGTGGCGCGCGGGGGTGTCGAAGAGGCGCGGCAGAAGCAGTACGACGTCGTCATCGTCGACACCGCGGGCCGTCTCGGCATCGATGAAGAGCTCATGCGCCAGGCCGCGGGCATCCGCGACGCCGTGCAACCGGACGAGACCCTGTTCGTGCTGGACGCCATGATCGGCCAGGACGCGGTCAACACCGCCGAGGCGTTCCGTGACGGCGTGGGCTTCACCGGCGTGGTGCTCACCAAGCTCGACGGCGACGCCCGCGGTGGTGCGGCGCTGAGTGTCCGCGAGGTCACCGGCGCGCCGATCCTGTTCGCCTCGACCGGTGAGAAGCTCGAGGACTTCGACGTCTTCCACCCGGATCGCATGGCCAGCCGCATTCTCGGCATGGGCGACGTGCTCACCCTGATCGAGCAGGCCGAGCAGGTCTACGACGCCAAGCAGGCCGAGGAGGCCGCCCGCAAGATCGGCAGCGGCGAGCTCACCCTCGAGGACTTCCTCGACCAGATGCTGGCCATCCGCAAGATGGGCCCGATCGGGAACCTGCTCGGTATGCTGCCGGGCGCGGGCCAGATGAAGGACATGCTCGCCCAGGTCGACGACAAGCAGCTGGACCGGGTGCAGGCGATCATCCGCGGTATGACCCCGGCCGAACGGGCGAACCCGAAGATCATCAACGCCTCGCGCCGCCTGCGCATCGCCAACGGTTCCGGTGTCCAGGTCTCCGAGGTCAACCAGCTCGTCGACCGCTTCTTCGAGGCCAAGAAGATGATGACGATGATGGGCCGCCAGATGGGGTTGCCCGGCGCCCGTCGCGGCAACGCGAAGAAGGGCAAGAAGGGCAAGAAGGGTGGTCGCGGCCCGACGCCGCCGAAGGTGCGCGGTGGTTTCCCGGGGATGGGCGGCATGCCCGGCCTGCCCGCGGGGATGCCCGACCTGTCCAACATGCCTGCCGGTCTGGACCAGTTGCCGCCCGGCCTGGAGGGCTTCGATCTCAGCAAACTGAAGTTCCCGAAGAAGTAGGCCACTTACGCCGCCCACGCTGTTCGTGGGCGGCGTGCCTGTGTGCCTCGCCGGTCGGTCGCCGTGTGCGCGGCGTCGCTGCCGCGTGGCCGTGCTTCGCGCGAAATGTCCGATTCGGGAGTCGGACACCAGGTTGGCGGCCGCCGACGAGTTCCAGGAGGTTGCGGTGCATCTGCGCGGTGTGGTTCTTCCCGAAGGCGAGGTGCGCGACCTCTGGGTGCGCGACGGCCTGGTGTCGTTCGAGCCCGTGCCCGGAGCCGAAACGCTGTGCGGCTCGGGCTGGATCGTGCCGGGACTGGTCGACGCCCACTGCCACGTGGGAATCCGGTACGGCGGGGGCCACGAGGACCACGCCGGCGCCGTCGCGCAGGCCGAGACCGAGCGCGCCGCCGGTGCCCTGCTGCTGCGCGACGCGGGCTCGCCCATCGACACCCGGTTCGTCGACGACCGCGAGGACCTGCCGCGGATCATCCGCGCGGGGCGCCACATCGCCCGTCCGAAGCGCTACATCCGCGAACTGGGCATCGAGCTCGACGACGAACGCGACCTGCCGGAGATCGTCGCCGAGCAGGCCCGCCACGGCGACGGCTGGGTGAAGATCGTCGGCGACTGGATCGACCGCTCGGTGGGCGACCTGCGGCCGTTGTGGAGCGACGCGATCCTGAAGGAGGCCATCGCCGCAGCGCACGCCAACGGTGCGCGGGTCACCGCACACGTCTTCGGCGAAGACGCGCTGCCCGGCCTGATCGACGCCGGTATCGACTGCCTGGAGCACGGCACCGGTCTCACCGACGAGACCATCGAGATGATGGTCGAGCACGGCACCGCCCTGGTTCCCACCCTGATCAATATCGACACCTTCCCCGGTATCGCCGACAGCGCGGGCAAATTCCCCGTCTACGCCGCGCACATGCGCGATCTGCACCGGCGGGTGCGCGGCACGGTCGCCGCCGCGCACGAGGCGGGCGTGCCGATCTTCGCGGGCACGGACGCGGGCGGTTCCATCCGCCACGGGCGCATCGCCGACGAGATCGCCGCGCTCGGCGCCGCGGGACTGTCCCGGCACGACGCGCTCGGCGCGGCCTCCTGGCAGGCGCGCGAGTGGCTCGGGCGACCCGGCATCGAGGACGGTGCTCCCGCGGATTTCGTTGTCTACGAGGAGGATCCGCGTAGCCACCCCGAGACGCTCACCACGCCGTATGCCGTCGTGCTGCGCGGGCGCGTGTACGGCGGGCACGGTCCGGTCACCGGCCATAGATAACTCGGCGCCGCGGCTCACCCGCGCGTATCCGAAAGGGGCGTAAGGTCGGATTTCGTGACAATTCGCCTCGGATATCAGATGCCCAACTTCAGCTACGGCAAGTCGGTGCGCGAGCTGTTCCCCACGGTGATCGCGCAGGCCCGAGAGGCCGAAGCCGCCGGTTTCGACACGGCCTTCGTCATGGACCACTTCTATCAGTTGCCTGGCATCGGCACGCCCGACGAGCCGATGCTAGAGGCCTACACCGCGCTCGGCGGCCTGGCCACGGCGACGGAGCGAATCCAGTTGTCGGCGTTGGTCACCGGCAACACCTACCGCAACCCGGCGATGCTCGCCAAGACGGTCACCACGCTGGACGTGGTCAGCGGTGGCCGCGCGGTGCTCGGCATCGGCGCGGGCTGGTTCGAACTCGAGCACCGCTCCCTGGGCTACGAGTTCGGCACCTTCACCGACCGCTTCGAGCGGCTCGACGAAGCGCTGCACATCATCCAGCCGATGCTGCGCGGCGAGCGGCCCACCTTCCAGGGCAAGTGGTACCGGGTCGAGAACGCGATGAACGAGCCGCGCGTACGCGACGATCTGCCGATCCTGCTCGGCGGCAGCGGTGAGAAGAAGACCTTCGGCCTTGCCGCTCGCTTCGCCGACCATCTCAACATCATCTGCAACGCGTCCGAGCTGCCGCGCAAGATCGAGGCGCTGCGGGCGCGCTGCGCGGAGGTCGGCCGGGATCCGCGGACCCTGGAGACCAGCTACCTGTGCTTCGTCATGATGGACGAAGACGGTGACCTCGTGCGCAAGCAGCAGCGGGATTACTTGAGCCGCATGGGTATCGACCTGTCGGCCCTGTCGGACGCCGAGCTCGCGCAGAGCCCGGCCGACCGCCAGTTCGTCGGCACACCGGACGAGGTTGCCGAACAGCTGCGGACTCGCGTTCTGGACCACGGCGTAGACGGTCTCATCATCAATATGGTGTTCAACGGGCACGAGCCGGGTGCGGTCGAACTCGCCGGGCGTACCTTCGCTCCCTTGGTGCGCTGACGAGCGCGAACCCGGCGCGAATACCGTTGGCGCTGGTTATGATCGGGCAATGATAGCCCCTCCGTGGCGCGCGTCGTACGGTGTCGACGCGCCGTCGGTGCTGTTGTTGCTGGGAGTTCTCGCGGTCGGGTATCTTGCCGCCGCGCTGGTGGTGGCGCTGTTCCAGCAACTGCGCCCGAGCCTGCTGCTCCTGCTGATCGGCGTCGTGCTGGCCACGCAGTTCGGGCTGTTCCTGCACGCGACCCGCCGGGGCAAGTTCCGGGTCTGGGCGCGCCTGCTCGACGACCTCGAACTGCGTGGCGACGAACGATTGCTCGACATGGGGTGCGGGCGCGGCGCGGTGCTGCTGGCCGCCGCGCGCCGCTTGCCCGCCGGGTGTGCGGTGGGCCTGGATCTGTGGTGCTCCGCGGACCACTGCGAGAACACCCCGGCCACCGCGGAGCGGAACGCGCTCGCGGAGAACGTCGCCGACCGGATCGAGTTGCGCACCGGCGACATGACCCGCATGCCGTTCCCGGACGGCGTGTTCGACGTCGTCGTCTCCAGCTTGGCGATTCACGACATCAAGACCGCCGAGGGCCGGGCGGCGGCGCTCCGGGAGGCGTGCCGCGTGCTGCGTCCCGGCGGCAAACTGGTCATCGTCGATATCGGCGACACCCGGGCGTACCGCGCCGTCCTGGCGGCGAACGGCGCGACCGCCCTCACCCTGCGCCCCGTGGGGTGGCAGATGTGGTGGGGCGGCCCCTGGGTCCCCACCCGTGCGCTCACCGCCACCGTCCCGGGCTAGCCGCATCGAGACGCCGAGCCTCACTCCATGGCGCGGGCGACGCCCGCGGCAACGAGTCGCAGCACCCGGAACACGCCGGGTACGACGTACTCGACGGCAGCCTCATCGCCGAGTTCGCTCGCGATGTCGCGGGTGATGCGGGCGGGTCGTGTGCGGTGGCGTCGGAACAGTCGCATGCCTGGTTATGGCGGGTGGGCATCGCTGTGTGAACACGCACGCGATTTCTGGCGGGATCGTCCGGTCTGGCACAATGGACCACCGTCCTTCCGGACAAGTGTCAGCCCGTCTCCGGTTCCGTACCGCGCGGCGGTCACACACTCGAAAGCGCAAAACCGGGCTCGCAGACCATGCGGGTCGCCGAATTGCGTCGTGACCAACCAACGAAAGGCAGATCAGCAGTGGCTGTTCGCATCAAGCTCACCCGCCTGGGCAAGATCCGCAACCCGCAGTACCGCGTCGTCGTCGCGGACGCCCGCACCCGCCGTGACGGCCGGGCCATCGAGTCCATCGGCAAGTACCACCCGAAGGAAGAGCCCTCGCTGATCGAGATCAACTCCGAGCGCGTGCAGTACTGGCTCGGCGTCGGCGCGCAGCCGACCGAGCCGGTCCTCCAGCTGCTGAAGATCACCGGCGACTGGCAGAAGTTCAAGGGCATCGAGGGCGCCGAGGGCACCCTGAAGGTCAAGCCGGCCAAGCCGTCGAAGCTGGACCTGTTCAACGCCGCGCTGGCCGCCGCCGACAACGAGCCGGTCGCCGAGGCGGTCACCCCCAAGAAGAAGGGCAAGAAGGACGCCGAGGAGGGCGCCGAGGCTGCCGAGGCCGGCGAGTAATGAGCGGGCGATACCCGTCCATCCGATACCCGTCACGAGCCGTGCGCAGACCGGCCCCGCCGACGGGTGAGTTGCGTCGTGAGGTGATGGAGCAGTGAGCGCCGTCGTCGCCGATGCCGTCGAGCACCTGGTGCGCGGTATCGTCGCCAATCCCGATGACGTCCGCGTCGAGCTGATCACCGGCCGCAGGGGACGCACCGTCGAGGTGCACGTTCACCCCGATGACCTGGGCAAAGTGATCGGTCGCGGCGGACGTACCGCGACCGCGCTGCGCACCCTCGTCGCCGGTATCGGCGGCCGGGGCATCCGGGTCGACGTGGTCGACACCGACCAGTAGATGGAACTCGTCGTCGGGCGGGTCGCCAAGTCGCACGGCGTGCGCGGCGAACTCGTCGTCGAGGTGCGCACCGACGAGCCGGAGGCGCGTTTCGCGCCGGGCGTCAGGTTGCGCGGTCGGCTGCCGCGAGCGGCGGAGGTTCGCGAGTTCACCGTGGAGTCGGCCCGGGAGCACTCGGGCCGGCTTCTGGTGTTCCTGTCCGGTGTGACCGACCGCACCGCTGCCGACGCGTTGCGCGGCATGCTGTTCGTGGTCGACAGTGCCGACCTTCCGCCTTCCGAGGATCCGGACGAGTTCTACGACCATGAACTGGAGGGGCTGGAGGTACGGCTCACCGACGGCACCGTGGTCGGCTCCGTGCGCGAAGTGCTGCATTCCGCGGCGGGTGAGTTGCTGGAGGTGCGGGCCGCGGACGACGGGCGGGAGATCCTGATCCCGTTCGTCACCGCCATCGTGCCCACGGTGTCCCTCGCCGAGGGCGTGATCGTGATCGATCCGCCCGAAGGTTTGCTCGACCCGGAATGACACGGTGGGCGTCCGACCGCGCGTCGCTCGCCCCGGCCGACGACCTGCGGCCCGGCGGCGCTAGGAGACAGTCATGAAACTCGACGTCGTCACGATCTTCCCCGAGTACCTGGAGCCGTTGCGCACGGCACTGCTGGGTAAGGCGATCGACAAGGGACTGATCTCGCTCACGGTGCACGACCTGCGCCGTTGGACGCATGACGTGCACAAGTCCGTCGACGATTCCCCCTACGGGGGTGGGCCGGGCATGGTCATGAAACCGACCGTGTGGGGCGACGCGCTCGACGAAGTATGTCCCGATGACGCGCTGCTCGTGGTCCCCACGCCCGCGGGGGTGCCGTTCACGCAGGCCATGGCACACAGCTGGGCCGCCGAGCGGCATCTCGTCTTCGCCTGCGGCCGCTATGAGGGCATCGACCAGCGCGTCTTCGACGACGCCGCCCGCCGCGTCCGGGTGCAAGAGGTCAGCATCGGCGACTACGTGTTGATCGGCGGCGAGGCGGCCGTGCTGGTGATGACCGAGGCCGTGGTCCGGCTGCTGCCCGGTGTCCTCGGCAATCAGCAATCACATCAAGAGGATTCGTTCTCCGACGGGTTGCTCGAAGGTCCCAGCTACACCCGTCCGGTCTCCTGGCGCGGGTTGGACGTCCCGCCGGTCCTGCTGTCCGGCGACCACGCGAAGGTGGCGGCCTGGCGGCGCGAGCAATCACTCGCGCGGACCCGCGAGCGTCGTCCGGACCTGCTCGCGGACCACGGCACGGCCGGACCCGAGCGATAGACCGCTGCACGGCTACATCGAGTGGGCACTGGCCCCTATCCGGCCCGCTTCAGGCTGGTCTTCGGCGCGTGGACGATCGACTCGCCCGAACTCGCCACGGCCGCTCACGCCGCGCAAGAGGCGCAGATCGACATCGTCGCCCGATGCCAAGCCGCGGGCGACCTTCCCGCCCGGCGACCCCATCCGCCTCGCCGCCCTGCTCCGCGCTCTCGCGCACGGCGCCGCCGACCTCGCCGCGGCGGGCCACCTCGCGGCCGATGGAAAGGCAACGCCGACCCCACCGACCTGGTCGACGACCTCCTCACCCACCTGAATCCGAATTCTCGAGCAGCCATGCGTCATCGGCCGTGCTCGGGCCTTCGGCACCGACGTCACCGCCGAGAGGTGTACCGACAACGGAACGTTGCCCTCGGTGGACTGCAGCGGGGATCGTCAGGGCAGCAGACCATGGCGGCGGGCGGCCACCACCGCCTCGTGCCGGGAGTGGGCGTCGAGTTTGACCATCGCGTTGCGAAGGTAGCTCTTCACGGTCTCCGGGCCGAGTGAGAGTCGTTGCGCCGCTTCCTGATTGGTGCAACCCAAGGCGATCTGGGATAGCACGTCGAGTTCTCGGCGGGACAGTTTCGGGCCGTCCGGCCGCGGGTCGCCGGTCATGACCCGGGTGAGGCGCTCGCATACCGCGTGCAGGCGTCCGCGCAGCCGATCGTCCTCGGTCGAGCGCGCCATGCCGCGCAGTTCGGCGTGGATGTCGCGGAGTTCCTCCGTGATCGCCGGTGCCGCGGCCGCCGACGGCGCGGTGGCCTCCAGCATGCGCAGCCGACGGTCGACCTCGTCGCGAACGGCGATCTCGGTGGCCAAGCGGCGCCCGGCCTGCACGACCAGATCCGCGGTGCGGTCGCCCAGCGGACTCGCGCCGCGCGTGGCGGCGTAGAGCACCGCGCGGGAGCGCTGGTCCACCACCACGGGCACGGCGAGCACCGAGCGGATGCCCTCGCCGGAGACCGGCCCGTCGTAGTCGTGGGTGATCGAGGAGGCGCGGCGATAGTCGGAGACCGCCGCGGGCCGTCCGGAATCCATCACCCGTCCGCCCAGCCCGGAAGCCCGCACGACGGCCAGACCGCGCAGGCCGTTGGTCAGCGTGCCGACGAATTCCGACAGCAGCAGCGCGTCGCCGTGCACTTCGCCGCCGAACGCCACCGGCACGCCCGCCGCGCTCGCCACCCAGCGGATCTCGGCGCGCAGCGCGTCGCTGTCGCGCGGACGCAGCAGTGCGGTGTGGGTCACGAGACTCACCCCTTTTCGGGGGTAGTGGGCAGCGGGATGTGACCCACATCCTATTGCACACCCGGGTTGAGCTGGATCACAGAACGAGGAGAACTGAAGATGGGCACCGATCTGAATCAGCGGGTGCGCGAACTGCTGGACTGTTACGACCGCGCCGACGCGTCGGCGGCGGACCTGCTGTGTGATCGGCACCCGGCCGACCGGGTCGCCTTCACGATCGTCGAGGCAGACCTGTCCTCGACCGACCTCACCTACGGCGAACTGCGCGAACGCTCCGCCCGCTTCGCCGACGCACTCGCCGGACTCGGCGTCGAACCCGGCCACCGGGTCGCCACGCTGATGGCGAAATCCGCGGACCTGGTGGTCGCTCTGCTCGGGATCTGGCGCCGGGGTGCGGTGCACGTTCCGCTGTTCACCGCCTTCGCTCCGCCCGCGATCGCCCTGCGGTTGAACGCCAGTCGCGCCTCGGTCGTCATCGCCGATGCCGACCAGGCGCCGAAGCTGGCGCCGGGACCCGATCTGCCCGGCGATCCGTCCTGGCGGCTCATCGTCACCGGAGCGGAGGCGCCCGAAGGGGCGCTGCGGATGGACGAGTTGCTCCACGCTCATACGGCCACCTCTCCGCAGGCTCAGCCGATCGCGGTCGGCGGTGACGGACTGCTCGTCCAACTGTTCACCAGCGGCACCACGGGCACGCCCAAGGGCGTCCCGATTCCGCTGCGCGCGCTCGCCTCCTTCCACGCGTACCAGGAATTCGCGCTGGACGTCCGCCCCGACGACGTCTTTTGGAACGCCGCCGATCCGGGCTGGGCCTACGGGCTCTACTACGCCATCCTCGGCCCGCTGGCCACCGGCATCCGCAGCATCCTGCTGCACGCGGGCTTCTCGGCACCGCTGACCTGGCAGGTGCTGGAGACGTTCGGCGTCACCAACTTCGCCGCCGCCCCGACGGTATATCGAGCGTTGCGCGCCGACGGTGCCACGCCGCCCGTGCATTCCCGATTGCGCCGCGCCTCTTCGGCGGGAGAACCGCTGACCCCTGAAGTGGTCGCGTGGTCCGTCGAGTACCTCGGTGTCCCGGTGCGCGACCACTACGGCCAGACCGAGCACGGCATGGTTATCTGCAACGCCTGGCACGAAGACCTGGACACCGAGACCCCGGCCGGATCGATGGGTCGCTCGCTGCCCGGCTGGACCTGCGCCGTGCTCTCCGACGACGCGGACACGATCGCTCCCACCGGCGAATTGGGCCGGGTCGCGATCGATACGGAACGCAGTCCGCTGCTGTGGTTCCTCGGCTACCTCGACGCTCCGGACCGCACCGCGCAGCGCTACACCGCCGACGGCCGCTGGTATCTGACCGGTGACGCGGGCTCACAGGATGCGGACGGCTTCTTCCGCTTCTCCTCCCGCGACGACGACGTGATCATCATGGCCGGCTACCGCATCGGCCCGTTCGAGGTGGAGAGCGTTCTGGTGCTGCACGAGCAGGTCGCGGAGGCGGCGGTGGTCGGCATGCCGGACGAACTGCGCGGCGAAGTGCTCGAGGCGTTCGTCGTGCTGCGTGACGGCGCCGTCGGCGATGCCGCGTTGGAAGCCGAGCTACAGAGCCTGGTGAAGCGAAAGTTCGCGGCGCATGCCTACCCGCGCCGGGTTCACTTCGTGGCGAGCCTGCCGAAGACGCCCAGCGGCAAGGTGCAGCGGTTCGTGCTGCGGCAGGGCGGTGCCCGATGACTTCGGCCATGTTGCCTCTGCCCAGCTACGCCTCGGGCGTGTCGGACGTCGCGCTGCTCGGCGACACCATCGGCGGCAATCTCGATCGCGCGGTGGCGGCGTTCCCGGACCGGGAAGCCCTGGTGGACCTGCCGAGCGGACGGCGCTGGACCTATCGCGCTCTCGGCGCCGCGGTCGACGCCCTGGCCTGCGGCCTGGCCGCACAGGGCATCGGCAAGGGCGACCGGGTCGGCATCTGGGCGCCGAACCGCGCGGAATGGTTTCTGGTGCAGTACGCCACGGCGAAAATCGGCGCGATCCTGGTCAACATCAATCCGGCGTACCGCACCAGTGAACTGGAGTACGTGCTGTGCCAGGCGGGCGTGCGAATGCTCATCGCGGCCGAGCGGTTCAAGTCCTCGGACTACGTGGCGATGATCGAGCAGGTCCGGCCGAACTGTCCGGCGCTGACGGAGGTGCTCGTGCTGGGCACACCGGAGTGGGAGGCGCTGTCGGGCACCGAGATCGACACCGATCGGCTCGTCGAACTGGGCGCGCGGCTTTCCGCCGACGACCCGATCAACATCCAGTACACCTCGGGCACAACCGGTTTCCCGAAGGGCGCCACGCTCAGTCACCACAACATCCTGAACAACGGCTATTTCGTCGGGGAACTGTGCGGATACACCGAGCAGGACCGGATCTGCGTCCCGGTGCCCTTCTACCACTGCTTCGGCATGGTGATGGGCAACCTGGCGAGCACCAGCCACGGTGCCGCTATCGTGATTCCGTCGCCGTCGTTCGATCCGAGAGCGGCCCTGGCGGCGGTCGAAGCCGAGCGCTGCACCTCCCTCTACGGTGTGCCGACGATGTTCATCGACATGCTCGCCGCGCTTGACTCGGCCGCCGCGGACCTGTCCACGCTGCGCACCGGGATCATGGCGGGCTCGCCGTGTCCGGTCGAGGTGATGAAGCGGGTGATCGACCGGATGGGCATGCGCGAGGTCTGCATCTGCTACGGCATGACGGAGACGTCTCCGGTCAGCACCCAGACCCGGCGCGACGACGGCATCGAACGGCGCACCGCCACCGTCGGCCGGGTCGGGCCGCACCTGGAGGTCAAGATCGTCGATCCCGCAACGGGTCTCACGGTGCCGCGCGGCGAACCCGGCGAACTGTGCACCCGAGGCTATTCGGTGATGCTCGGGTACTGGGACGAGCCGGACAAGACCGCCGAGGCCATCGACGCCGCCCGTTGGATGCACACCGGCGACATCGGCGTGATGGACGACGAGGGCTATGTGGCCGTCACCGGCCGGATCAAGGACATGGTCATCCGGGGTGGCGAGAACGTCTACCCGCGGGAGATCGAGGAATTCCTCTACACCCATCCCGACATCCTGGACGCGCAGGTGATCGGTGTGCCGGATCCGAAGTACGGCGAAGAACTGATGGCCTGGATCCGGATGCGCGAGGGCGCAACGCCGTTGGACGCCACCGCCGTGCGCGACTTCGCCGCCGGCAAGCTGGCGCACTTCAAGATTCCCCGCTACGTGCATGTGGTCGAGGAATTCCCGATGACGGTCACCGGCAAGGTTCGCAAGGCGCAGATGCGGGAACTGTCGCGGCGGCTGCTCGGCCTGGACGACAGCTGAGACGAGGGAGGTTCACCTGGGTGTGGACCGCGTGTCAGGCGGCGACGGTAGTGTCTCCGACGTGACGACAGCGCCCGAGACTGCCAGTGCAGAGTCCACACCCGCCGTGCCACGCTCCGACACCGCGGGCCCAGCCAGCGTGAACCGTCGCATCGCCGAGGAACTCGCGGTGCGCGAGACCCAGGTGCGCGCCGCCGTCGAGCTGCTCGACGCGGGCTCGACGGTGCCGTTCATCGCCCGGTACCGCAAGGAGGTCACCGGCGGCCTGGACGACGCGCAGCTGCGCGTGCTCGACGAGCGTCTGCACTACCTGCGCGAACTCGACGAGCGCAGGGCCGCGATCATCGAATCGATCCGGGGCCAGGGCAAACTCGACGACGCTCTGCATCGGCAGCTCCTGCTCGCCGAGACCAAGGCCCGGATCGAGGACATCTACCTGCCGTACAAGCCGAAGCGGCGCACGAAGGCGCAGATCGCGCGTGAGGCCGGGCACGAGCCGGTGGCCGACGCCCTGATCGAGGATCCGAACACCGACCCGGCGCAGTACACCGCCGAGCAACTCGACGGCGCGCGCGCCATCCTGGTCGAACGTTTCGCCGAGGACGCCGATCTGGTCGGCGAGTTGCGCGAACTGATGTGGAACCGCGGGCAGGTCACCTCGACCGTGCGCGCGGGCAAGGAGGAGGCGGGCGCGAAGTTCGCCGACTATTTCGAGTTCAGCGAGCCGTTCGACAAGCTGCCCTCCCACCGCATCCTGGCGCTGCTGCGCGGCGAGAAGGAGGAGGTGCTCACCCTGCACCTCGAACCGGATACCGAGGAGCCGCAGCCGGGCGAACGCACCGTCTACGAGGGTCGTATCGCCACTCGCTTCGGCATCGCCGACCGGGGCCGCCCCGCCGACTCCTGGCTGCTGGACACGGTGCGCTGGGCTTGGCGGACCAAGCTGCAGGTCAGCCTCGGCATCGACACCAGGATGCGGTTGCGGCAGGCGGCGGAGAAGGACGCGGTCGACGTGTTCGCCGCGAATCTGCGCGATCTGCTGCTCGCCGCCCCCGCGGGCACCCGCACGACGATGGGTCTGGACCCCGGCTACCGCACCGGCGTGAAAGTGGCGGTGGTCGACGCCACCGGCAAGGTGGTCGCCACCGAGGTGATCTACCCGCACAAACCGCAGGGCCAGACCGAGAAGTCGCTCGCGGTGCTCGGCGCGCTGGTGGCCCGATTCGGCGTGGAACTCATCGCCATCGGCAACGGCACCGCCTCGCGCGAGACCGACGCCCTTGCCGCCGAACTGATCTCCCGCATCCCGGAGAACAAGCCCACCAAGATCGTGGTCTCCGAGGCGGGCGCTTCGGTGTACTCCGCCTCGGCCTACGCCTCGCAGGAGCTGCCCGAGCTGGACGTGTCGCTGCGCGGCGCGGTGTCGATCGCGCGCCGGCTGCAGGACCCGCTGGCCGAACTGGTGAAGATCGATCCGAAGTCCATCGGCGTCGGCCAGTACCAGCACGACGTGTCCGAATCGCTGCTGGCCCGTTCGCTGGGCGCGGTGGTCGAGGACGCGGTGAACGCGGTCGGCGTGGACGTGAACACCGCCTCGGTGCCGCTGCTGTCGCGGGTCTCCGGCATCGCCGGGTCGGTGGCGGAGAGCATCGTGGCGCACCGGGATCAGAACGGCCCGTTCCGCAGCAGGACCGCGCTGCTCGACGTCCCGCGGCTGGGCCCGAAGGCGTTCGAACAGTGCGCGGGCTTCCTGCGCATTCGCGGCGGCGACGATCCGCTGGACACCTCCGCGGTGCACCCGGAGGCGTATCCGGTGGTGCGGCGCATCCTCGAATCGACGGGACGCGGCATCGCGGAGATCATCGGCAACACCACGGCGCTGCGCTCGCTGCGCGCGGGCGATTTCACCGACGAGCGCTTCGGTGTCCCGACCGTCACCGACATCATCGCCGAGCTGGAGAAGCCGGGGCGCGACCCGCGTCCGGAATTCAAGACCGCTGAGTTCGCCGCGGGCGTGGAGAAAGTCGCCGACCTGAAGCCGGGCATGGTGCTCGAGGGCGTGGTGACCAACGTGGCCGCCTTCGGCGCGTTCGTCGACGTGGGCGTGCACCAGGACGGCTTGGTGCATGTCTCGGCCATGTCGCACAACTTCGTCAAGGATCCGCGCGAAGTGGTCAAGTCCGGCGACGTCGTGAAGGTGAAGGTGCTCGAGGTGGACGTCGCGCGCCAGCGCATCGGTCTGTCCCTGCGCCTGGACGACGAACCCGGCACGCCCGCCAAGGGCGGCGACAACCGGCAGCGCGGTCAAGGCGGCGGCCGATCCGGTGGAGGCGATCAGCGGCAGCGGCAGAATGGTCAGAACAGGCAGCAGGGCCAGAACCGTAATCAAGGACAGGGGCGTGGCGGCAATCAGCGCAGGAACGCGCCGGCACCTAGCGGCGCGATGGCGGACGCCTTGCGCAGGGCGGGTTTCGGCCAGTAGCCCGGTCCGCAGGAGGAAGTAGCGGCCATGCGACGGTGGCTCCACGAGGACGTGATCGCCCAAGGGCGGCTGCCGTTGCTGTGCTTCCTGCTCGGATTCATCGTCGGATTCCTGTTCATCCGCCTCAGCGTCCGGCTGATCCGCGCGCGGGTGCGCTGGTGGCCGGGCAACCTCCGGGCCGGTGACACGCACATCCACCACATGGTGTTCGGGGTGATCCTGCTGCTGTCCTCCGGCGTCGGCATGGTCGCCCAGTACGAGAGCGCCGACACCGCCACGGGCAGCATCCTCGCCGCGCTGTTCGGCGTGGGCGCCGCTCTGGTGCTGGACGAATTCGCGCTGATCTTCTATCTGCGCGACGTGTATTGGGAGGAGCAGGGGCGGACATCGGTGGACGCGGTGTTCGTCGCGCTCGCCGTGACAGGATTGCTGCTGCTGGGCTTCCACCCGCTGTGGCTGCTGGACATCAATGATTTCCGGCGCGATCCGAGCCTGGAGGTCCGCTCCTTCGTCGTCGTGTTCGCCGTGGTCAACCTCGCTCTCGCCGCCATCGTGATCGCCAAAGGGAAGATCTGGACCGGCCTGTTCGGCATGTTCTTCCTGCCGTTGCTGGTCGTCGGTGCGCTGCGGCTGAGCCGCCCTGGCGCGCCCTGGGCGCGCTGGCGTTACGGCGACCGTAGGCGCCTGAGGTACCGGGCCATCGTCCGGGAACGGCGATACCGTCGCCCGGTCATCCGCGCCAAGATCTTCGTGCAGGATCTGGTCGCCGGAAAACCGGACGTCGAGCACGTCCGCACGGCGGCGGAGGCGGAACTCACCCGTACGGTCGTGCCCGCCCCGCCCGCTCCGCACCGCGACCATTCGTTCTGGCACTCCGACCACGGCTCGCCGCGTACGCCCGGCCCGCCGCCTGTCCAGGACGCGATCTCCGGCGAACAGCACCGCTGACGAACGCTCAGCGGAGGGGTCGGCCGGGCAACGTGCCGTTCGCGGCGGGGGATGATCGGGGTCGCGTGAGATTGCCGGAAGCCTCTGTGTCGCGTAACCCGTAAATGGTTCTGTCGCAGGACATTTTCGATCGACGGTGGCTATGCGTATACGTATACTGCGTTCATGTTGGATCCGCTCAGCCTTGCGGTCGGCGCCGGCCTCGTCGGTGTCGGCTGGGTATGTGGTCGATTCGTGCCTCGGCGAGGCCGGGCGGGGAAGGAGCTTCGCGCACGCTGCGGTTGTGGTCACGACCTGGCACTGCACGACCGCTCCTCGGGCGCTTGTCACGCCGAGATCTCCCGCAAAGGCATCCACGGCCTGCGTGAGTGGGTCGGTTGCAACTGCCGCCGCTACACCGGCCCGATTCCGCTCGAAGAAGTGTTCGCCTCGCCCATACTCCCGCCGGAGTCGTGAACCGATCGCACCGCCTTCGGGCGTAACGTGAAGAGACCGCCGACTCGCCATCACCAGGGTCGATTTCTTCCACGGCGCGCCGATCTGGCACAATGCTCAGGTTGCCCTGGGTGGTTGTCGACCCGGCGCATCCCATTGATCGGAGCATGAACCGGCCGAGCACGCCCAGTGCCGCCAGGGTCCTCTGTTCGCGCGAAACCATAAGGATGGAAATGAACACCCTTGACTTCGTCGACGAGAAGTCGCTGCGCAGCGACGTCCCCGAGTTCCGGCCGGGCGACACGCTGAACGTGCACGTGAAGGTCATCGAAGGCTCGAAGGAGCGCATCCAGGTCTTCAAGGGCGTCGTGATCCGTCGCCAGGGTGGTGGCATCCGCGAGACCTTCACCGTCCGCAAGGTGTCGTTCGGTGTCGGCGTCGAGCGCACCTTCCCGGTGCACAGCCCGAACATCGACCACATCGATGTCGTGACCCGCGGTGATGTCCGTCGCGCCAAGCTGTACTACCTGCGCGACCTGCGTGGCAAGGCCGCCAAGATCAAGGAAAAGCGCTGAGTTAGCTTTTCGGCACAACAGATCTTCCTCAGCCCGGCATCGGACCTCGGTTTCGCTGCCGGGCTAATCTGTTCGGCGTGGCAGACGAAAGTGGGTCGGTATCGGTGTCCGAATCGGGCGACGAGAGTACGCGGGCGGGTCGCGCCAAGCGGCGATCGAAGAAGAAGCAGCGGCCGTTCTGGCAGGAATTGCCGATCCTCATCGTGATCGCCGCGGTGATCGCCGCGCTGATGGTTACCTTTGTCGGTCGGCCGTACGTGATTCCCTCGGAGTCGATGGAAACCACGTTGCACGGATGCGCCGGATGCACCGGCGACCGCATCTACGTGCAGAAGCTGAGCTACTACTGGGGTGACCCGCAACCGGGCGACGTGGTCGTGTTCGTCGGCCCGCCGTCGTGGAACACCCGCTACCAGTCGATCCGCTCGGACAATCCCGCGGTCCGTGGCGTGCAGAACTTCTTCTCCTTCTTCGGCTTGGTGCCGCCGGACGAGAACGATCTGGTGAAGCGCGTCATCGCGGTCGGCGGCCAGACCGTGGAGTGCTGCGACCCGCAGGGGCGGGTCATCGTGGACGGCAAGCCGCTGGACGAGCCGTACGCCCGGTACCTCGCCCCGTACGTGCCCGGCCAGCCCTACAACGCGTCCGGCGGCCGCGAGTTCAAGCCCGTGAAGGTGCCCGAAGGGCATCTGTGGGTGATGGGCGACAACCGCAACCAGTCCGCCGACTCCCGCGCCCACATCACCGACGAACTGCAGGGCACCATCCCCGTGGAGAACGTCCGCGGCAAGGCGGTGTTCAAGATCTGGCCGCCCGGACGGATCGGTCCGGTGCACTCGGAGAATCCCCAGCAGAACTGATCACGCGAGGCGCTGGATAATTGAACGGTGGGGCAAGGTCGAGTGCCGGTGGGTAACGGTTGGCCGCCGCGTGTGGTGATGCGCAGGGCCGGAGGATTGCGCACGCTCGAGGCGGCGTTGATCCGCAGTGGTCTGGGGCCGGTCGCGGGTGTTGACGAGGCGGGGCGCGGCCCCTGCGCGGGACCACTGGTGGTGGCGGCGTGCCTGCTGGCCCCGAAGGCCTACGACAGGCTGGCCGGCCTCGACGACTCCAAGAAGCTCACCGAGGCCACTCGCGAAGAGCTGTATCCGGTGATCGTCCGTCTGGCACTCGCTTATCAGGTCGTCGTGATCCCGGCCTGGGAGATCGACTCGATCGGCATCCACGTCGCCAATATCGAGGGGATGCGCCGCGCCGTGGCCGGGCTCCGGCGCACTCCCGGCTACGTGCTGACCGATGGGTTCCGGGTGCCCGGCATACCGGTGCCTTCGCTGCCGGTGATCGGCGGCGACGGTGCGGCGGCCTGCATCGCGGCGGCCAGCATCCTGGCCAAGGTCACCAGGGACCGCATCATGGTCGAGCTGGACGGGCGGTTCCCCGGCTACGGATTCGCCGCCCACAAGGGCTACAACACGCCCGAGCACACCGCCGCGTTGCAACGTCTCGGCCCGAGCAGCGAGCACCGGCGCTCCTGGCGCAACGTACGCGAAGCCGCCGGGTTGCGCCCGGTCGCGGCGGCGGCCGATGTCGCGGACACCGTACTGGCCGAGGGCTTGGACGAGGCGCTGTCGGAGCAGTTTCCGAACGGGCGTACGGCTGGCCGAGTAGCTACCGATGCAGCGCATGCGCGATGATGTCACCACACGACGCGATGCGGCGAGAAGGAGGACGTCCCACCCGATGAGTGCCGAGGACCTCGAGAAGTACGAAACCGAGATGGAGCTCTCGCTGTATCGCGAGTACAAGGACATCGTCGGTCAGTTTTCGTACGTGGTGGAGACCGAGCGCCGCTTCTACCTGGCCAATTCCGTGGAGCTGCGGCCGCAGAACGCGGACGGCGAGGTGTACTTCGAGGTGCGGATGAGCGACGCGTGGGTCTGGGACATGTACCGCCCGGCCCGCTTCGTCAAGCACGTCCGGGTCATCACCTTCAAAGACGTCAACATCGAGGAGCTGGAGAAGCCGGACCTGCGCTTGCCCGAGTGAGCCCGCCCGGCGTTCTGCACAGCGACTCGGTTATCAACAGGTTTTCCGATTCCCCAGGTCGGCGGCGCTGACCTGATCCGGCTGCGGCGCACGCTGGCCGGGTGACGGACAAACAGGCGCTCGGCGCGCACGGGGAGGAACTGGCGGCGGACTTTCTGCGCGCCGCGGGGATGGAGATCGTCGCCAGGAACTGGCGGTGCCGATACGGCGAGCTCGATCTGATCGCCCGCGACGGGGATGTGACCGCGTTCGTCGAGGTCAAGACCCGCTCCGGGTTGGGCTACGGCACACCCGCGGAGTCGGTCACCTTCGCCAAGCGGCAGCGGATCCGGCGGCTGGCGCTGCTATGGCTGGCCGAGCAGGAGGGGCCGTGGCGGCGCATCCGGTTCGACGTGGTGTCGGTGCTGGTGGCGCGGGGGCGTACGCCGGTCATCGACCATCTCGAGGCGGTGTTCTGAATGGCGCTGGGGCGGGCGCACTCGGTCGCCGTCACCGGCGTGGACGGTCTGCTCGTCGAGATCGAGGCAGATATCGGACAGGGCCTGCCATCGGTCCACCTGGTCGGGCTTCCCGACACCGCGTTGCAGGAATCCCGTGACCGGATCCGCTCCGCGGTGGCGAACTCGGGGGAGAAGTGGCCCGACGGCCGGGTGGTTCTCGCGCTGTCGCCCGCGACACTGCCGAAGCTGGGCAGCGTGTACGACTTGGCGCTCGCGATCGCCGTGCTGGACGCGTCCGGCTCGGTGCCCTCCGAACGGCTCGCGAAGACGGTGCTGCTCGGCGAACTCGCGCTGGACGGACGGGTGCGGCGAGTGCGCGGCATCCTGCCCGCCGTGCTCGCCGCGCGCAGGGCGGGCTGGTCGACCGTCGTGGTGCCCGCGGTGACCCTGGCGGAGGCCGGGCTCGTCGAGGGCATCGAGGTCTTCGGGGCGCGCAGTTTGCGCGCGGTGGTGGCCTGGTTGCGCGGGGAAGGCGCGCTCGACGAGCCGGACGGCGACCTGCCGGACACGGTGCGCCACGGCGGCGATCTGAGCGAGGTGGTGGGGCAGGAAGAAGCCCGCTGGGCTTTGGAGGTGGCCGCTGCGGGCGGGCACCACCTGCTGCTCACCGGGCCGCCCGGCATCGGCAAAACCATGCTGGCCCAACGTCTTCCTGGGCTGCTGCCACCACTCACGGAGACCGAGGCGCTGGAGGTCACCGCCATCCACTCCATGGCGGGCACACTCGCAGGCGATCACCCGTTGGTCACCGCGCCGCCGTTCGTCGCCCCGCACCACTCGACCTCGGTGACCGCGATGATCGGCGGCGGATCGGGGACCGCCAGGCCGGGCGCGGTCAGCCGAGCCCACCGCGGTGTTCTGTTCCTCGACGAATGTGCCGAGCTCGGCACGAAAGTGCTGGAAGCGATGCGAACGCCGTTGGAAGAAGGGGAAGTGCGCATCGCCCGGCGCGACGGTGTCGCGCGGTACCCGGCCCGCTTCCAGCTGGTGCTGGCGGCCAATCCGTGTCCATGTGCTCCGGCGCGCGACGTCGACTGCATCTGCGCGCCGCTGGCTCGTCGTCGCTATCTCGGCAAATTGTCCGGTCCGCTGATGGACCGGATCGACATCTGGGTGCGGATGCACGGGCAGTCCGGCGCGGCGTTCAGCACCGATGCGGCCGAGAGCAGCGAGGTGGTCCGCGGCCGGGTCGCCGTCGCACGGCGCGCCGCCGCCGCCCGGTGGCGCGAATACGGATGGCTCACCAACGCTGAGGTTCCCGGCCACATCCTGCGTCAACGATTCCGGTTGCCGCGCGAATCGCTCGCTCCGGTCGAGGCCGCGTTGCGTCTCGGTCGCATGTCCGCGCGGGGTGCCGACCGAGCCATCCGCGTCGCGTGGACCATATGCGATCTGCGCGGCGGCGAGCTGCCCTCGGCGCAGGACGTACTGTCCGCGTTGAACTTCCGTCAGCGGGGTGCGCAATGAGTGCGACAGTGCCGCCCGAAGGCGCGGACGACCTGCCTGTGGCGGTCGATGTGCCTACCGCCGAGCGTGTGGCTGGGGTCGTGGATGTGCTTGCGTGCGCGAACGCAACTGCGGCCGACAGCGGGTGTGTGGTCGGCGATGTGTCCACCGCCGAGGACGGGCCTCGGGTTGCGGACGTGCTTGCGGGCGCGGACGTAGTTGCAGCCGATAGGGCGTGTGTGGCGGTCGATGTGCCTGCCGCCGAGGATGTGGCTGGGGGCGCGGACGTGATTGCGGGCGCGAACGCAACTGCAGCCGACAGTGCGCCTGTGGCCGCCGATGCGCCCGCGGTGGTGGACGTGCCTCGAAGCATTGATTTATCCGGCGTCGTGAATCTGCCAGCGATCGTCGGCGCCCCTGTGGTCTTCGGGGCAATGGCGGGGGCCCACATGCGCGCAGCCGCAGATGCGCCTGCAGTCGCCGAGGTGGTTGTTCCTGGTGTCGGACAGGCGCGTGAGGCCGTGGACGTGCCCGCACTGCCTGCCCGGGCGGGTTTGTCCGTGGTTGTCGACGTGGCTGGGAATGCGGAATGGCGCGAGGTGGATGTGCCTGCCGTTGTCGAGGTGCCCGCGATGGTGGCGGTCTCTGGAGTGGGGGACTCGAGTGCAGGCGCGGATCGCTCTGTGCTCGCGGAGGTGGCTGCTACGGCGAACGGAGTACCGGTTGTCGAGACGCCGGCAGCGGCGGGCGTTCCTGGGGTCGTAGATGCGCCTGCGGTGGTTGGTGTGCCCGTGAGCGGAGCGGGATCGTCGTCCGGTGAATGCGACGACCCGCGGCTCGCGTGGGTGTATCTGTCGCGGGTGGTGCAGGGGCCGTGTGCTCCGCTGTCGGCGCTCATCGAGTCGGTCGGGGTTGTCGAGGCGGCCCGTGCCGTGCGGGAGTGCGCGTTGCCCGAGCCGCTTCGCGGGCCCACGGCGCAGCGGCGCGACATCGACCTCGCGGCGCGGGATCTCGAGACCGTCGAGCGGATCGGCGGGCGCGTGGTGACGCCGGACGATCCGGAATGGCCCGCATGGCGCATGCTCGGTCTCGCCCAGCTCGAGCCGGGCAAGGATCGCGACGGCGCGGTACCGCTGGTGTTTTGGGTACGTGGCCCGCGCTCACTGCTGGAGTCGAGCGAACGCGCGGTGGCGGTGGTCGGTGCGCGGTGCAGCACCGGCTACGGAAACCGGGTCACGGGGGAGATCGCGGGCGACCTCGCCGCGCAGGGGTGGACCATCGTGTCCGGAGCGGCGTTCGGTATCGACGGCATGGCGCACCGGGCAGCGCTGGCGGTGGAAGGCCCCACGATCGCCGTGCTGGCCTGCGGCATCGACCGGCCCTATCCGGTGCAGCACGAACGCCTGCTGGCCGATATAGCCGAATCAGGCTTGGTCGTCAGCGAATACCCGCCCGGCGTCACCGCACAGAAGCATCAGTTCCTGGCCCGGAACCGCTTGATCGCCGCTCTCGCCGACGGCGTGCTCGTCGTCGAGGCGGGCCTGCGCAGCGGCGCGCGCAACACCGTCAAATGGGCACGCCGCATGGGTCGTCCCGCCTTGGCCGTGCCGGGTCCGGTGACCTCGGCCGCTTCGGTGGGCTGTCACCGCATGATCCGCGACGGCGAAGCCCTGCTGGTCACCCGAGCCGAAGAAGTCGTCGACGAGGCCGGACCGTTGCGGCTGTCGATCCCCGCGACGGCACCGGGCGGCAATCCGGAGGATCAGCTGACCGGAGACGACGGGCTGGTCTTCGCCGCGCTGCCGAGAATCGGCTCACGACTGCCACTGGAGGTCGCCCGGCAGTGCGGATTGTCGCTTCCGGTGGTCCGTGCGACTTTGTCCGCTCTCGAATTGGCGGGTCTGGTGTCCAGTGACGAAAGCGGTTGGCACCGAACGGTACGGGGTCGATGAGCGTGTTCGGCGCGGTCGCTTGCCATCCGGGCCACGGGTGGGGACGGTGGAGGCATGGAGGAACTGCCCGAAGATCTGGAAGCGCTGCTGACGGAGTACGGCAGGCATCTGCGGCTCGGGCGCAACCGCTCGGAGCACACGGTGCGCGCGTATCTGGGGGACGCGCGATCCTTGCTGGAGCATCTGTACGCGCGATCGGCGGATTCGGCGATTCGCGAACTGGACCTGATGTTGCTGCGTTCGTGGCTGGCCCGGCAAGCCGCCACGGGTGCGGCGCGCACGACTGTGGCCCGGCGGGCGTCATCGGCGCGCACGTTCACCGCGTGGCTCACCCGGACCGGCCGGCTGCCTGTCGATCCCGGACTGCGTTTGGGGTCGCCGAAGGCGCATCGCGTGCTGCCCGCCGTACTCGGGCGGCAACAGGCGCTCGGTGCCATGGACGCGGCGGAATCCGGTGCCGCGCAGCGCGATCCGATGGCGCTGCGCGATCGGGCGATCGTGGAGTTGCTGTACGCCACCGGTATCCGGGTCAGCGAGTTGTGCGGGCTGGACATCGAAGACGTGGACCGCGAGCGGCGCGTGGTGCGGGTGCTCGGCAAAGGCAACAAGGAGCGCTCGGCGCCGTTCGGCACGCCCGCCGACGAGGCGGTAGGCAACTGGCTGCGCTACGGACGCCCCGCTTTCGCCACCGCGGACTCGGGTCGAGCGCTGCTGCTCGGCCGCCGCGGCAGGCGCTTGGATCAGCGCCAGGCCAGAACCGTTGTGCACGAGGTGGTCTCGGCCATCCCCGGCGCACCGGACCTGGCGCCGCACGGTCTGCGGCACACCGCGGCGACCCACCTCCTCGAGGGCGGTGCCGACCTGCGCGTGGTCCAGGAACTCCTCGGACACGCAAGCATGGCCACCACTCAGCTCTACACCCACGTCTCCATCGACCGTCTCAAGAAGGTGCACGACCAGGCTCACCCCCGCGCCTGACCCGCTCGTGGGGCGGTGGCGGCGACGGGGCGTAGTGCGTGCACGTTGGTTTCGCCGATACCCAAGTGATCGGTCCGGGTGAGGGCCGAGCGAACGAGTGCATGCAGCTCACCTTCGGCGACGCGGCGTCCATCGGCTTCGGCCCTTTGGGGTCACGCGGAGACGGCGGCATCTTGAAGGCGACGACAAATAGCCCGGCTGTCGACGCCAATCACGGCGTCGGCAACCGGTCGGATGGCCGGGCACGCTGTCCTCCGGTACCGCCAGCGGGCGCGCACGTGCACAGTGCGCCGGGCCCATGCTTTGGCCTGTTGGAGCGCGTGCGGCCCGTGGCGTGCCGCTGGACCTGCCGGGAGGGCGGTGGTCCGTGTGTTGGCCTGCTGGAGCATGTGAGAGTGTGGGCGGCCCCGTGGCGCGCCGCTGGGCCTGCTGGAGTGTGCGTGAAGGCGCGCGTTCGTGTGTTGGCCTGTGCTGGAGCGTGTGCGAGTGCTGGCGGCCCGTGCTAGCCATCCTGAAGTGTGCGTGGGGGCGGCGGTTCGTGTGTTGGCCTGTGCTGGAGCGTGTGCGAGTGCGGGCGGCCCGTGCTGGCCATCCTGGAGTGTCTGGGGGCGGTGGTTCGTGTGGTTGGCCTGCTGGAGCGTGTGCGAGTGCTGGCGGCCCGTGCTGGCCATCCTGAAGTGTGCGTGGGGGCGGCGGTTCGTGTGTTGGCCTGCTGGAGTGTGTGAGGGCGGCGGTCCGTGCTTTGCCCTGCCGAAGCGTGTGCGAGTGTGGGCGGCTGGTGCCCTTGGCTTGCTGGAGTGTGTGGGGGCGGCGGTTCGTGCGTGGGCCTGCTGGAGAGTGTGGGTGAGGGAGGCGTGGCCTGTGCGTTGGCCTACCGGAGTGTGGGCGGCCGGTGCTCTTGGCCTGCTGGACTGTGCGAGTGTGGGCGGGGCCAGTGCCTTAGCCTGCCTGCCTGCCGGCGCGTGTGCGTGGGAGGCCGTGTGGGCTTTATCGAGTGAGCCGCATCCATTTTGCTCGTCGCGCCCCTGCCGAACCCGCACCTTCGCAGTGCGGTCGCCGGTTCCGCCCAGGCGGCGCGCGCCGCCACTACGACACCCGGCATCGTCGCAGGCCGCGATCTCCCGGACAAAGGGAGTGAGTGGACAAGCGACAACATCCGACCCGTCACGGGCTGACGTAGTAATGCACCCGCGCCTCTTGTCCATCCGAGGTATGCCAACCGCCGAGCCCGCTGTACACCTGCCGCCAACCGTGCCGCTCGTACATCGCTATCGCCGCGCCACTGTCGGAGGCCACGGTGAGTACAGCACGGTGCCCCAGGCTCGCGGCCATGCGCGCAGTCGCGGTCAGCAACTGCGAACCCACTCCCACCCGGCGCGCGGCCGGGACGACATACAGCCGGATCACCGAGACGACAGTCTCCGCGCCGACCGATTCGCGCACGACCTCCGGCATTCCGCCGCCCGTGCCGAGTCCGGCGTGCCCGACCACCGCTCCGTCGTGTTCGGCGACAAGGGCCGCGAGGAGTTTGGGCGGCGACAGCCAGCCTGCCGGGTTCGCAGGCCACACGTCCGGATACCGATCGCTGTCGTGGACGTGCCGCAGTGCCGCGGCGCAGGCGTCGAGATCACCCTCGGTGCGCGGTCGAATGATGACGCTCATCTCGACCATTCTTACTGCCCCACGCTGGAGGCAGCATTATTCAGACCGGTCGGTTGGATTTCCGTTCATTGTCGTGCACTGCGGTCCGGTACCGCCTCGCTCGCGCAGCGAAGTAGTCGAATACGCATGTGATCGGCGTTGAGAAAGGGCACCCTTGAGGTAGCGAATCAGTGCCCGCAGTTCACGGCGTACTTCGAGTGGGAAGACGAGCGATGTCTACGTCCAGCGGACCGGAGGCCCTGCGTCGCGAACTGTACCCACTGGTGGGGCAGTCCGCGTGGCGACGCTCGGCCATCGCTTCCGCCTCGCCGCAGCCCGCCGCACCGGACGGGGCGCGGGAGATCTCCCTCGACGGCGGCGCGTCCAGGATGACGATCGGGCGCTCCGTCGCCGCCGACATCATCGTGACTTCCGACCCGACCGTGTCCCGGCTGCACGCCATTCTCGAGCGAGTGGGCGGATGCTGGACAATCGTCGACGACGGATTGTCCAAGAATGGGACATTCGTCAATGGCGAACGTGTGGGCGGTCGGCGGAAGCTCGGTTCCGGCGACATGATTCGCGTGGGTCGATCGGTATTCGTCTTGCGGGTCGACGAGTCCTTCGACGAGGAAATGACTCTCGCCCATTCACCATTGCCGACCCGAAACTCCCTTACCCCGGCCCAGTACGTGGTTCTCGAGGCTCTGTGTCACCCGTACGACGCGCGCGACGCGTACTCGTACCCCGCCTCCAACCGGCAGATCGCGGACAATTTGTGTCTGAGTCTGTCCACGGTGAAGACGCATATGCGGGCGCTGTTCCGGATATTCCAGGTCGAAGCCTTACCCCCGAACCAGAAAAGGCTGTTCCTGGTCGAACGCGCTATCGAATTCGGCATCATCACCGACCAGGAGAGGTAAGGCTCCGGCTGGGAACGAAATGAAATCCGATCAGATCGGCTGAAAACCGGACCCTGCCCCGCCTCGTGCATTCACGTCCGCGACGACCGCGGTGATGTCGGCGCCGAGTTCCGGTCCGAGACACGGCACCCCCAAGTAACCGTTGACCATGCCGACGAGTGTCGTTCCGACGACGAGCGGAGCGCCCGAATCTCCCTCGGCGACACATGTTTGGCTCCACGTCGAATTGCCGCCCGTCAACATATCGCCGTAGGCAGGCCCGCAGGTCCGGCCGGTCGTCCTGCCTTCCTTGCAGACGGTGTCCGGGAATCGAGCCGGTCCGCCCAGGCCGGTGATGGTGGTTCCGCCCACTTGGTTGACCGGCGTCACCTTCCCCGGATCGAATTCGATGACGGCATAGTCCATGTCGTTGTTGGCGTAGACGATGGTGCCGAGGGTGCCGGCATCGCGATCGTTCTCCGAGACGATGGCGGCATTCGCCCCACCACAATGCCCCGCCGTGAACCCGACCAGCCGACCACCGGAGTCGCGTCCGATCGTGGTCAGAGTGCAGATGTTCTGACCGCCGACGACGATGCCGGAGCCGCCACCCAGCACGGATGGCGTCGCGGCCTGCGCGGTCCCAGGTGCTCCGAACGGCGCTGTCAGCGCGGCGAATGCCGCCGCAGCGCCCACGAGTTTCCTGAACTTGGTCATCCGGTAATTCAACCGCACTTGTCCGTGCGTCACCGTCGATTCCCAGATGTTCACGTGGCAGGGATACGGCTCGAAACGAATTTCTTCATCGGGACGGGAATCGATGGTCAGATGTGATGCGCCTCGGGTCTACGCCCGAGGCGCACTCGTGTTCGACGAGCTTATGACGAAACGCGATCAGGCGGCGCAAACGGCCACGGCAACCGCATTGGCCACCGGCGGAAGCAGCAACAGAGGAGCGCAGAAAATGCCCAGCGGCCAAATCAGGCCCAGTGTCGCGGGCTCGACCTGGACAGGTACCGGATGGTCCGCCACTTGCACCGGTCCCGGTGCTACGTCCGGGGCTGCGGAAGCGAAACCTGACCCGAGGGCGATGATCGGTGCGAGCGCTACCGCCGCCGCCGTTACGCGCATTTTGTTCGTGATCATGATGTGTCTCCAGTGGTTGATTGCTTCACCAGCCCTCGTTTGTTGAAGGCCTCAGTGTGAACACACAACCAACTCTGCTCGGAGCAAGCGCAAGAGGCCATCAGCCTCCGGGTCGGAATCATTCATACCGGAGGAGGCGAGATGACATCGGAATCGCTATTCTGCGCGAACCGAATGTGGCCGTCGAATCAGGCGGCGGCGCGCCGGACGGTGATCTCACCTGCCCGGCGCGGCCCGCCGAAACGATCAGCCGTGCGCGACCGGAGCGGGATCCGGCTGCTCGGCCGGTTGCGGACGCCGGGCGCGCAGCAGCACCGCGCCGAGCGCGGCGGCGGCGATGCTGAATCCGGCGCTGATCCACGCGCCCGTGGACATCGCGGCGGTGAAGGCGTCCTTGGCGGGCTCGACGTAGCCGAGCTGGAAGGCGGCGCCGATGGATTCACGCGCCGTGTCGGGCGCGTCGGCGGGCATGTTCGAGGTGAACACACCGGCCAGCACGCTACCGAGGACGGCGATGCTGATCGCCATGCCGACTTGCTGGATCGTGTCGTTCATCGCGGAGCCGACACCGGCGTGCTCCAGCGGAATGGCGCTCATGATGGCCGCGTAGGCGGCCGGACCCGCCAAGCCGCCGCCCACACCCATCACCAGCATGCTGACCAGCACCCAGAGATATCCGCTCCCGAGCGCGAGGATGCCGAAGGCCACTCCCATGACGAGCAGGCCGGACACGACGAGTGTCTTGTTGCTCAGCGTCTTGCCGAGCGTCGCGCCGAGGCCGTTGCAGACCGCGGCGGCCACGGCGTACGGGAGCAACGCCAGTCCGGCCTTCATCGGGCCGTAGCCGAGGACGAACTGCAAGTACTGAGTGAGCATCAGCATGACCGCACCCATGCCGAAGACCATCAGCAACAGGGTGAAACAGGTGCCGGTGAAATCGCGGCTGCGGAACACCGCCAACGGCAGCATCGGATGTGCCGAACGGCTCTCCCAGATGACGAAGGCGGTCGCCGCGACAGCGGCCAGCGCGAGCACGCCGAAGTTCCATTCCCGTTCGATGATCACGTAGACCGTGGCGCTCAGCGCCACGACGGAAAGGACGACGCCGACGATGTCGACCGGTCGCTGCTCACCGGTGGTCTCCGGCATCAGCACGACGGCCGCGATGATCGCGAGCGCCGCCACCGGGATATTGAGCAGGAAGACCGATCCCCACCAGTAGTGCTGGAGCAGGAAGCCGCCCAGCGTGGGACCGGCGACGATGCCGACCATGGAGACCGTCGACCACGCCGCCATCGCCGTGCGCCGTTCGTCCTCGGCGAAGCTGGTCATCAGGATCGACAGCGTCGACGGCATCAACAGCGACCCACCGACGCCCATCGCGACGCGGGCGGCCACGACCTGCCACGGTTCGGTCGCCAGTACGGCGGCCAGCGAGGCCATCCCGAACACGGCGAGCCCGGTGATCAGCGCTCGTCGCCTGCCGAACCGGTCGGACAAGCTGCCCGCGGTGAGCAGGAGCCCGGCGAAGACCAGCACGTAGGCGTCCAGGATCCACTGGACATCCGACGGTGTCGCGCCCAGTTCCCGGATCAGCGAGGGGATGGCGAGATTCAGCACGGTGCTGTCGAGCATCAGCACCAGCAAGGACAGACAGAGGACCCCCAGGACCCACCAGCGCCGGGGGTCTCGCACAATGTTCGATTCCACTCGCACAGCGTACGAGAAACTCGAACAGTGTGCGAGCGATTATAAGATCGTGTTGTGACCAAGCAGTTCGCGTCGGTATGGACCAAGCAGCCGCGCCAGCCCAAATCGCCCGGGCTGCGCCGCGAGCAGATCATCGCGGCGGCCGTCGAGATTCTCGACGCCGAGGGGCTGGAGTCGCTGAGCATGCGCAAGCTCGGCGCGAAACTGGGTGCGGGGGCGACCAGTCTCTACTGGCACGTCTCCAACAAGGACGAGTTGCTGGAATTGGTGCTCGATGAGTTCTGGGGTCTGGTCCGGACCCCGGAGCCCGAGGAGGCGTCCTGGCGTGAACTGCTGAACACCTTCGCCTACAACTTGCGCGCGTCCATCAGGGAGCACCCATGGATGGCGTCGCTGGTCGGGCAACTGCCGAGCATCGGCCCCAACTCGCTGCGTTTGAGCGATCGGCTGCGCCGCGCGTTCGTCCGGGCGGGTTTTCATGGCGTGGACATCTATCTGGCGAGCGGCACGGTGATGTGTTTCGTCTTAGGCCAGGTGATTCCGGAGATCGCATGGGACAAGGTATCCGAGGGGATGGAGATCGACGCCGACGGCGTGCTGCGCGTGATGCAGGACGTGGCCGGCGACTATCCCGAGATGCTGGCGGACTATCGGGCGACCGTGCCGACCGACCAGGAGGCCGGGCGTGCGATGGCGTTCGACTTCGGCTTGCTCTGCGTCCTCGATGGCCTGGAAGCTCGCCTGCGCAACCTGCGGGAACCCGGGCAAGAGTCGCGGGCGGCGGGATCGCCCGTGGGTGACGCTGAACAAACATGAAACAGGTTCTCGGTAGTCGAAACGGGCTGAAAATCGGAATTGTGCCGATAAATTGAAACGTGTTCTATAGACGTGATCCGGTACCGGATCACGCATGGCCACGCGGCGCGCCCGAGCGCCGATGCGCAGAAAGGCGTCTGACGTGAGCACGCACACCGTTCTCGGCCGAGAGGTGCGCATGCCGGTCCGCATCCGGCTCGCGCACGCGTTCATGGCCACCTATCTGGTGCCCGCTGAACGGGCGCAGCGCCTCATCGACTACTCCGGCTTGGGGATTCTCCGGCTCCCGGGCGGGCGGGCGATGTGCACGCTGGTCTTCGTCGACTACGTCGACGGCGATCTGGGTCCGTACAACGAGTTCGGCGTCTCGTTCATGGTGCGCCACCACACCGCGGGGGCGCCCTCCGGAATCGGCGACCTGCGGGCGCTGGTGACCGGGCAGGCCGGCGTGTTCATCCACAAGCTGCCGGTGGACGGCGAGTTCACTTTGGCCGCAGGGCGTGGCATCTGGGGCTTTCCGAAGGAACTCGCCGAATTCGTCGTCGATCACGACGGCCGGACGCGCAGCGGCGCGCTGCACCAGGACGGGCAGCTCATCGCCGATCTCACGGTGCGGCCGGGATTCGCGACCCCGAACGGTCGCGCCGCGGCGTCCTCGTTCGACGCCTACTCGCACATCGACGGCGTCACTCGCTGCACGCGCTGGGAGATGCGGCCTTCCGGCATGCGTGCGCGTTTCGGCGGGGCCGAGCTGACGCTGGGCGACCATGCGATCGCCGCGGAACTCCGGTCGCTCGGTCTGCAGCGGCGTGCGTCGATGTCGTCGTCCGTCTCGCGGCTGGCGATGACGTTCGAAGACGCGATCTCGATCTGACGTGCCTTCCGCATAACCACCCGGTCACGGGCGGGTGGGGTACGTGGACGGTCCGGCGCGGCTGCGGTTAGCCTGGCTTAGCGGATCGTTTGCCAGCGCTCTAAGTTATGGAGTGTGCCCGTGATCGTCGCCGACCGGACCTGCGTCGCTGATGGGCGCTGTGAACAGCGGATATCGCACGATTTCGAGTGGCTTGCGCAAGTGATTTCCGGTACCGGATACGCGCCGAAACTCTGGTTGCTGAGTTATTCAGAAACGTTCGGGTCTTCGGCCGGCCGACCGGACCGCTCGATGGTCAGTGTGCTCGCCCGGACAAGATTCTCAGGACACGTGACGGAGTCGGTCGCGTTCCCGCCGCCGGTGATGGTGCGCCGCGAGCTGCCCCGATCCCCACTAGCGTGGTGTGTCGTGACCACCGTGCAGTCCGGCGTCCTCCTGCGCATCGGAACACCGCCTGGCGCAACGACATGCAGACCCGCGGGGCGCGAGCGGGTCGCCCTCGCGAGGCGCAGGTGGGCGGACGCCCGATGTCGTTCGACCCGAACCGAGGCGGCGTGACGCTCCCGAACCCGAACCCCGGAGCCGAAGGGGAAGAGGGTGAGGAGGAGCTCGACTACCGCTTCACGCTCGCCAACGAGCGCACCTTCCTGGCTTGGATGCGGACCTCGCTCGGACTGCTGGCCGGTGGCGTCGCGGTGCACACACTGGTTCAGTCGTTCCGGATCGCGGGATTGCGGCGCGCGATCGCGCTCAGCTGCCTGGTCTTGGCGGCGGTCGTCGCGATCGGCGCGTACGGGCACTGGCGGCGCATCGGCGTGGCCATGCGGCGCGGCGATCCGCTGCCGGAGACGGTGCTGGTGCCGATCCTGTCGGCGGGCATCGCGATCGTCTCGGTACTGGCGGCGGTGGCGGTGCTGCTGCGGTGAGCGCGCCACATCTATCCGCCGAACGCACCGCACTGGCGTGGCGGCGCACCGCCGTGTCGGCGATGGTCGTCGGCACGCTGTTCCTGCATCAGGCTCTCGGCAGCGGATGGCGTGCGGCCGCGGTCGCGCCCATCGGAGCCGCGATCGCGATGGCGGCGCTGACGGGGGCTTGTTATCTGCGCAACCGCGGTCTTCGCCGGGGCCGCTACGCCCACGGTGGTCGCGTCATCGCCGCGACGGCCGCGGCCGTGGTCGTGGTCGCGCTGGCCGCCGCGGCGGCCGGTTCTCTCGAACCGCTGCCTTGATCGGGTAGCGGCCCAGCAAAGTTGGCCGAGACGACAGGAGGACGACAATGTGCACAGCGAGCGAGCCGAGCGGCTTCATCGTCGCGGAGCACGAGCGTGCGACCGCCGCGCTGCCATTCGCCGACAGGACCGATCTGGCCGACGCCGATCGCGGCTTCGTGGCCGCGCTGGAACCCGGGGTGGTCACCTCCGAAGACGGAACCGTCGTCTGGGACAACGACTCCTACTCGTTCCTGCGCGAACCCTGCCCGCCCTCGGTCCATCCGAGCCTGTGGCGGCAGTCCGGCCTCGCGGTGCGACAGGGGTTGTACGAGGTGTGCGCGGGCATCTATCAGATCCGTGGTTTCGACATCTCCAATATGACGCTGGTCGAAGGCGAGACCGGAGTCCTCGTGATCGATCCGCTGATCTCGGTCGAGACCGCCGCGGCCGGTCTCGCGCTCTACCGCGCGCATCGTGGCGACCGCCCGGTGACCGGTCTGATCTACACGCATTCGCACGCCGACCATTTCGGCGGAGCCTGCGGCGTCATCACCGCCGAGGAGGTCGAGACGGGACGCTGCCCGGTGCTGGCGCCTGCCGGATTCCTGGAACACGCGGTCGCGGAGAACATCTACGCGGGCACGGCGATGGCGCGCCGTGCGGGGTACATGTACGGCGCCGTGCTGCCGCGCGGTCCGCTGGGCGCGGTGGGCTCCGGGCTGGGCCAGACCACGTCGGTCGGCACGGTCACGTTGATCCCCCCGACCGTCGACATCACCGCCACCGGGGAAGAGAAGACGATCGACGGCATACGGATGGTCTTCCAGCTCACGCCCGGCACCGAAGCGCCCGCGGAGATGAATTTCCACTTCCCCGACCGTCGCGCGCTGTGCATGGCGGAGAACGCGACCCACACCCTGCACAACGTGCTCACGTTGCGCGGCGCGCTGGTGCGTGACGCGCATGTCTGGGCGAAATACCTGACCGAGGCGATCAACCTGTTCGCCCGTGACTCCGACGTCGTCTTCGCCTCGCACCATTGGCCGACCTGGGGCACCGACCGCCTGGTGGAGTTCCTCTCCCTGCAACGGGATCTGTACGGGTATCTGCACGACCAGACCGTCCGCCTGCTGAACCAGGGCTACGTCGGCGCGGAGATCGCCGAGCTGGTCGCCCTCCCGCCCGCCATCGAGGAGGCCTGGCACGCGCGCGGGTACTACGGCTCGGTCAGTCACAACGTGAAGGCTGTCTATCAGCGCTACATGGGGTGGTTCGACGGCAACCCCGCACATCTGTGGGAGCATCCGCCGGTCGAATCCGCTCGGCGGCACGTGGAATTCATGGGCGGTGCGGAAGAAGTGCTCCGCAAAGCGCGGGCCTCCTACGACGCCGGGGACTACCGCTGGGTGGCGCAGGTGGTCAACTATGTCATCTTCGCCGATCCGGACAACGACGCCGCGAAAGAATTGCAGGCCAGCACGTTCGAGCAACTGGGCTACGGCGCGGAGAACGCCACGTGGCGCAACTTCTATCTCAGCGGCGCCTACGAACTGCGCTACGGCTCGTTCGGCACGCCCACCAAGACGGAATCGGCCACCATGGCGGCGGCGCTGTCCGTCGACCAGATCTTCGACGCGCTGGCGTTGCGCGTCGACGGCCCGAAGGCGTGGAACCATCGGCTGGTGACGGACTGGATCCTCACCGACCAGGACCGCACCCATCGGCTCGAGTTGCGCAACGGCCGCCTCACCCACTTCGACGTCGCCCCGGGCATGTCCCTGCCGGAAGCCGATGCCACCTTCACGCTGGCCAAGGCAACACTGATCCGCGTGTTGCTGGCCGGCGACGACTTCGGCGTCGCGGCGGCCGCCGGCGACATCGTCATCGAGGGAGACGTCACCAAGCTCGCCGAACTGGTCGACATCTTCGACGCCCCGGACCCCGATTTCGCGATCGTCACACCATAGTCCGCGCTCTGCTCATCTCGCCTCGCGGCCGAAGAAATAGCCGACCACGATCCCGGCGAGGCCCGACACCGGCGCCAGGTATTGCGTCAGTTCCTGTGCGGGCAGACCTTTGACGATGCCGAACATGACTCCGGCCACCGTGCCCGCCACCAGCGCGGCGGCGAGTCCTGCGCGGTAGCGCGCCTCCAGGATCTTGTTCTTCGCCTCCGCCTCTTCTTTGATCAGCTCGGTGCGGCGCGACTCCGCCTGCAGTTCATGGTCGCGCCGAGCTCGATCGACGGCCTCGGTGTCGGCATAGGCCGATGCTTGGTATTCGCGCTTCGCCGTGATGTAGGTCATCATCTGGTCGAACGAAAGGGACTCGACGCCCATCAGTCGAGAAGATTCGATGATCTCCTGGATCTCGGCACGGCTGTCGAGTGCCTCGCCGTAAATGGGCGAGGCCGGATCGCTGTCCACAGGGAAATTCACAGGACCCTCGGCCATTTCGGGTTCGCCGGTCACCGGAACAGTATCGCCCCGTCGTCGCTGCCCTGCTGGTTGATCAAAAGTTCTGATACAAAGCACTTTTCGGTTGTTCCGAACGTACGGCCGTTCCGTCATCGTTCAATCGGACGTCGGCAATGTCGCGAGGTATCGGCCCGCAACGAAGCGCTGGGTCAGCCGCATCACGGGTCCGCCGAGCCGGGTGTACCAGGTGGCTGGGCGGGAGAACGCGACGATCAGCCCGTACACCATGTCGTCGGCGGAGTCGTACTCGACCGCGAACAATTCTTCACCGGAGGCCGGGTGCCCGGGCAGGGTGCCGTAGGCGAAACCCCGCCGGTCGGGTTCGTCGAGGACGTACACCACCCGGCACGGAGCGGTGATCCCGAACGGCCCGACTCCGAGCCGCACGGTGACGGCGGTGCCGGGTTCGGCCGTCGGAGTATCGGCGGATCGGAAGATCCCGGTGCCCTTCTGCACGCGGTAGGCCAGAATCTGCGCCCCCGCCTGCTCGAACAGCGCGCGTCCCCGGCCGATGCGCCGCCGCAGCCGTAACCCGTGATAGCCCTCCGGCGCCACACCCCGGGTCGCGCCGAGTTCGGAGTACGTGAACGGCTCCAGTCCATCCGCCATGTCCTGATCTTCGCCCCACGGCCTACGGTCTCGCCACCTTCTGCCGCAGACACGCCGGTCCGGGGGCGCCGAGGCCGCCGACCGATGCGCTGCGACGCGGCGGATCGTCCGACGCTGGAACCAGGACGCACCGGCTTGAGCCGCAGGGGAGTGAGATGCAGAAGCCCGAGGGGGTCCAGATACTCACGGTTGCGGTGGAGACCGCCCTCGACGCGGGCTCCCCAGTGCAGACACACCGCCACGCATCCCAGGTGCCCGGACTCCAGCGTGCCGATCCGGGTACCTCGTCCGACCCGCCTTCCCACGGGGACTTCGGCGCGAACGGGCTCGTATGTCGTGCGCAGCCCGCCGGGGTGGTCGATGGAAACGACCGGCTTGTCGGCCACCGTTCCGGCGAAAATGACGATCCCCTCTCCCGCCGCGAGCACAGCTTGCCCCTCGGCGCCTGCCAGATCGACCCCCCGATGCCCCGGTAGCCAGTTCTGCGCGGGTTTGTCGAAGTGCCGAACCACCGCGGGGCGCGGCTGCAGGGGCCAGTCGAATCGCCCTTCGGGTCGGGCTGTCGCGGTCGGCGCCGCCGCGACGATTGCGGCGATGCCGAGAGCCAGCGCCGAAGAAGACCGCCGCCGCATCGCATTCGACCTGGTCATTCGCGCCGCGCCGGGAGGGCCGACTACCGCCCGCAGAGGGGTGCGGGCGGTGCGCACAGGTCGCTACCGGGGGCGGAACTCGTCTCATGCCGGTCGTCCCCACCGCCACCGAGTCCGGCTTGCCGGAAGGGCAGCGGCGCGCGACGCGGCAGGCCGGACAGAGACGGCAGGCAGACGGAGCCCGTGCAGGCCCCGAGCCCGGGTTTCACGGCAGGCGTCTCGGCCCCGACCGGCGGCGCGGTCACAATGCCGAGCGCGAAGAACAGCGGAAGAAGAAGGGTTGTCGCGGTGGAGATCGGTTTCATGGCTCAACCCTTCCGCGGCTCCGGCGTCGCCGAGGGCTCGATCCGTGGAATGGGGATAACCCGCTCGACTGTGGAAAGCCGCCGTTCCGCCTGGTCGGAGGCTTCGGATCGGACCGATTTAGATCTGGTGCCCCGAGGTCGTAAACTGATCGAGCGGTCTGTGCGTGCATGGACCGACTTCGCGCGCCACCGTGCTTGTTCACAGCGGCGCTGTTCGAATCGAGCTCGAGACAATTGGGTTCGCGGCAGCGTGTTCGGAACAGGGAATCGCCGGCTGGTCCCCACCTTCGTGGTCGGGTCCGACGATTCGGTGGCGCCAGGGCAGCGGATCGCCGATTCGCTGCGTCAACCGGCAAACGAAAGAGAGATACGGGAGCCATGGCTGTCGTAACCATGAAGCAGCTGCTCGACAGCGGCGCACACTTCGGACACCAGACCCGGCGCTGGAACCCGAAGATGAAGCGGTTCATCTTCACCGACCGCAACGGCATCTACATCATCGACCTGCAGCAGACGCTGACCTACATCGACAAGGCCTACGAGTTCGTCAAGGAGACCGTCGCCCACGGTGGCACCGTCCTCTTCGTCGGCACCAAGAAGCAGGCCCAGGAGTCGATCGCGGCCGAGGCGACTCGCGTCGGGATGCCCTACGTCAACCAGCGCTGGCTGGGCGGCATGCTCACCAACTTCTCCACCGTGCACAAGCGTCTGCAGCGCCTCAAGGAGCTCGAGGCCATGGAGCAGACCGGTGGCTTCGAGGGTCGCACCAAGAAGGAAATCCTCATGCTGACGCGTGAGATGAACAAGCTGGAGCGCACCCTCGGCGGTATCCGCGACATGCAGAAGGTGCCCTCGGCCATCTGGGTCGTCGACACCAACAAGGAGCACATCGCCGTCGGTGAGGCGCGCAAGCTGAACATCCCGGTCATCGCGATCCTGGACACCAACTGCGACCCCGACCTGGTCGATTACCCGATCCCGGGCAACGACGACGCGATCCGCTCCGCCGCCCTGCTGACCAAGGTCGTCGCCTCCGCGGTGGCCGAGGGCGTGCAGGCGCGCGCCGGTCTGTCCTCGGGCGACGAGAAGCCGGAGGCGGGCGCGGGCGAGCCGCTGGCCGAGTGGGAGCAGGAGCTGCTCGCGCAGGCCGCCCCTGGCGCCGAGGCCGCAGAGACCTCCGCCGAGGCCTGAGCGGACTCGTAACCAGCTGTTTCGGCGGCGATCACGAGCCAGTGCCATCGTGATCGCCGCTGTCAACATCCACACTTCTCCAAAGGAGGCTCGCCGAGAATGGCGAACTACACCGCTGCCGACGTGAAGCGGCTCCGGGAGCTGACCGGCTCCGGCATGATGGATTGTAAGAACGCGCTGGCCGAGACCGACGGTGACTTCGACAAGGCCGTCGAGCTGCTGCGCATCAAGGGCGCGAAGGACGTCGGCAAGCGTGCCGAGCGCACCACCGCCGAAGGCCTGGTCGCCGCCAAGGACGGCGTCATGGTCGAGATCAACTCCGAGACCGACTTCGTCGCGAAGAACGCGGAGTTCCAGCAGCTGGCCGAGCAGGTCGTCGCCGCGGCGGCGTCCGCCAAGCCGGGCGACCTGGACACGCTGAAGGCTCTTGACCTGGGCGGCAAGACCGTCGACGAGGCTGTGCAGGCGCTCGCCGCGAAGATCGGCGAGAAGCTCGAGCTGCGCCGCGTCATCTCGCTGAACGGCCCGGTCGCCACCTACCTGCACAAGCGTGCCTCCGACCTGCCGCCCGCCGTCGGCGTGCTGGTCGAGTACACCGGTGAGGGCGACGCCGCGGCCGAGGCCGCTCGCGCCGCCGCCATGCAGGTCGCCGCGCTCAAGGCCAAGTACGTGACCCGCGACGAGGTTCCCGCCGACCTCGTGGAGAACGAGCGCCGGATCGCCGAGCAGACCGCTCGCGAGGAGGGCAAGCCTGAGGCCGCGCTGCCGAAGATCACCGAGGGCCGGGTCAACGGCTTCTTCAAGGACGTCGTGCTGCTCGAGCAGCCGTCGGTCACCGATTCGAAGAAGACCGTCAAGGCTCTGCTGGACGAGGCCGGTGTCACCGTCACCCGCTTCGCCCGCTTCGAGGTCGGCGCGAACTGAGTTTCGCCGCACCTTCAGCGTGCAGGCCCCCCGCCGACCGAACGAACGCCGGTTGACGGGGGGCCTTCTGCTGCCGCTCCAACCGAATAAGGCAGGATAGATGCCGCTCTGCCTTGCTCTACGTCACAGGCGCCTGCCGTGAGCAACGAATCGCCGGAAGAACGACAATCCCTCGCCGAAGGAGACTGGAGACCCATGACGGACCCGGGGACCGATCGCCCAGGATATCGCCGGGTACTGCTGAAACTCGGCGGAGAGATGTTCGGCGGCGGGAAGGTCGGACTCGACCCGGACGTGGTGCAGACGGTGGCCGAGCAGATCGCCGAGGTGGTCGCCACCGGCGTCCAGGTGGCCGTGGTGATCGGCGGCGGGAACTTCTTCCGCGGCGCCGAACTCGAGGAGCGCGGCATGGAACGCGCGCGCTCGGACTACATGGGCATGCTCGGCACGGTGATGAACAGCCTTGCGCTGCAAGACTTTCTGCAGCAGCAAGGTGTGGACACCCGGGTGCAGACCGCGATAACCATGGGCCAGGTCGCCGAGCCCTACCTCCCGCTGCGCGCCAAGCGGCATCTGGAGAAGGGCCGCGTGGTCATCTTCGGAGCGGGCATGGGTATGCCGTACTTCTCCACCGACACCACCGCCGCGCAGCGCGCGCTGGAGATCGGCGCGGACGTGGTCTTGATGGCCAAGGCGGTCGATGGAGTGTTCACCGCCGACCCGCGCGTCGACGAGACCGCGACCATGTACACCGAGATCACCCACAAAGAGGTCATCGAGCGCGACCTCAAGGTCGCGGACGCGACCGCCTTCAGCTTGTGCATGGACAACCAGATGCCGATTCTGGTGTTCAATTTGTTGACCAAGGGCAATATCGCCCGCGCGGTCGCCGGTGAGAAGATCGGCACACTGGTTCGGTCCTGATACCCGCCGACCGCGGATCATGACATGACGACGCTGTGGAGGAAACGGTCGTGATTGAAGAAGCGCTCTTCGACGCCGAGGAGAAGATGGAGAAGGCCGTCTCGGTGGCGAAGGACGATCTCGGAACCATTCGCACCGGTCGCGCGAATCCGGGCATGTTCTCTCGGGTCGTGGTCGACTACTACGGATCGCCGACCCCGATCACCCAGATGTCCAGCATCACGGTGCCGGAGCCGCGCATGGTCGTGATCAAGCCCTACGAGGCGGCCCAGCTCGGGCCGATCGAGACCGCGATCCGCAATTCGGATCTCGGCGTCAACCCCACCAACAACGGGGACATCATCCGCATCTCGGTGCCGCAGCTGACCGAGGAGCGCCGTCGTGAGCTCGCCAAGCAGGCGAGAGGCAAGGGCGAGGACGCCAAGGTCGCCATTCGCAATGTCCGTCGCAAGGCGATGGACGAACTGGGCCGCATCCAGAAAGATGGCGAGGCGGGCGAGGACGAGGTCGGGCGTGCCGAGAAGGAGCTCGACAAGACCACCGCCAAGTATGTCGGCCAGATCGATGAACTGGTCAAGCACAAGGAAGCCGAACTGCTCGAGGTCTGACGCGGATCGGTCGGCAGGCGTGACCGGGCCCGGAGGAGGCCCAAGTCACCGCGAGTGCCGCCCGTGACAGCGCCGAGGCCCGCCCGGGCGGGGGACGAACGGAACGACGAGTTGAGCGACGGGACAATCGTGGCCGAGAACGCCGCCGCGACCGGTGCGGCAGAGGAGCCGCCGGTGAACGGAACAGCCGATGCGATGCGACAGCACGCGCACGATGCTGGTGCTTCCGGTTATGAACGGTTAGGCGGTCCCGCGAATCCCGCTGCGGCGCACACCGCTCCCGCCTCGAGTGGTTCGCGGGCGGGTCGCAATCTGCCCGCCGCGCTGGCCGTCGGCTTCGGCCTCGGCCTCTCGCTGATCGCGATCCTGCTGTTCGTGCCGAAGGTGTTCATCGGCGTCGCGGCGGCCGGGGTCGGCGTGGCCACCTGGGAGGTCGCCAAGCGCCTGCGCGAGGCCGATGTGCTCGTCCCGCGGATTCCACTGATCGTGGGCGGCCAAGCGGTGTTCTGGCTGGGCTGGCCGTACGGCGCCAGCGGTGTCGCGGGCGCGTTCGCCGCGACCACGCTGATCTGCATGGCGTGGCGGCTGTTCGACCACGGCTTACGGACAGCTCCACGAAACTTCTTGCGCGACACCGCTATCACGGTGTTCACGCTGGCCTGGATTCCGCTGCTCGCCTCGTTCGCCACCCTGCTGCTGCTCGAGCCGGACGGCAATCTGCGGGTGCTGACCTTCATGATCCTGGTGGTCTGCTCCGACGTCGGCGGTTATGTCGCGGGCGTGCTGTTCGGTAAGCATCCGATGGTGCCCTCGATCAGCCCGAAGAAGTCGTGGGAGGGTTTCGGCGGCTCCCTGGTGTTCAGCGTGATCGGCGGTCTGCTCACGGTGACGCTCCTGTTGGATGCCAACTCGATGATCGGCGTCGTCCTCGGCGTCGGCCTGGTGCTGGTGGCCACTTGCGGCGACCTGATCGAATCGCAGATCAAGCGCGAACTCGGCATCAAGGACATGGGCACGCTGCTGCCGGGCCACGGCGGCATCATGGACCGCCTCGACTCCATGCTCCCCTCGGCGTTCGTCTCCTGGCTGGTGCTGTCCACGCTGCTGTGATCCGGCGCGTCAGACCTTCTTGGCCGCGCGGCGCAGCTGCAGGATGCGCACGCCGCCCACCGAGGCCATGACGAGCGCGCCGCCGATCATCGACAGCAGCACGGTGACGCCGAGTGGCAGCGAGAAGTCCCAGAAGAAGAAGTGCACTTGGACCTGCTCGAGGTTCTGCACGATGAAGATCAGCAACAGGACCAGGATCAAGACGCCTGCGACGAGTCCGGTCCAGGCGTAACCGGTGCGCGAGGCAAGAGACTTCTTGACCGGGACGGCGGGCGGAACGACCGGCGGGGCGCCCGGCGGCGTCGTGCGCTGACGCTGTGACAGGTCCGGATCCGGTTCCGGCGGGTGTTCGGCATGCGTGGACATATCTCGATCATGGCCGACGGCTATCACGCCCGCACGCATTTCCTCGGGACGACCGAGCATGTCGAGACGTGCGTATGTGGTCGAGTGCGGGGGTGTCTGCCTCGGATGGGAGAATGGAACGACTATGACCCTCTCCCTGCCCCTGGTTTTCGACGCTCCGCGCCGTGGCATGCCGCCGCGTCATCTCGCCGACCTCGACGCCGATGGCAGGCGCGCGGCCATCGAGGAACTCGGCCTGCCGAAGTTCCGTGCCGATCAGATCGCCCGGCAGTACTACGCGCGATTGCAGGCCGATCCGGCGCGGATGACGGATCTGCCCGCCGCGGTCCGGGAGAAGATCGGCGCGGCACTGTTCCCGCCGCTGCTCGACGTGGTCAAGCATGTCGCGTGTGACGAGGGGGAGACTCGCAAAACGCTCTGGCGTGCGGGAGACGGCACGCTGCTGGAAAGCGTGCTCATGCGCTACCCCGATCGCGCGACCCTGTGCATCTCCAGTCAGGCCGGTTGCGGCATGGCGTGCCCGTTCTGTGCCACCGGCCAAGGTGGGCTGAACCGCAACCTGTCCACCGCGGAGATCGTCGACCAGGTGCGTGCCGCGGCCGCCGCGCTGCGGGACGGGGAAGTGGCCGGTGGGCCGGGCAGACTGTCCAACATCGTCTTCATGGGCATGGGGGAGCCGCTGGCGAACTACAAGCGGGTGGTCGCCGCGGTCCGCCGGATCACCTCGCCCGCGCCGGACGGACTCGGTATCTCCCAGCGCAATGTCGTGGTCTCGACCGTGGGGCTGGCTCCGGCCATCCGCAAACTGGCCGACGAGGGATTGTCGGTGACGCTCGCGGTCTCGCTGCACACGCCCGACGACGAACTGCGCGACACCCTGGTTCCGGTGAACAACCGCTGGCCGGTCGCCGAGGTGCTCGACGCGGCCCGCTACTACGCCGACAAGACCGGCCGCCGCGTCTCGGTCGAATACGCGCTCATCCGGGACATCAACGACCATCCGTGGCGCGCGGACATGCTGGGCGAGAAGCTGCACAAGGCGCTCGGCTCCCGGGTCCACGTCAACGTCATCCCGCTCAACCCGACTCCGGGCTCCAAGTGGGATGCCAGCCCCAAGACGGTCGAGCAGGAATTCGTCCGCCGCGTCAACGCCAAGGGCGTGCCCTGCACGGTCCGCGACACCCGCGGCCAAGAGATCGCCGCCGCCTGCGGGCAGTTGGCCGCGGAGAACTGAAATCTCGGCTGCGCATGATGGGTGGCGGCATAGCCTCGCGCCGCCCATTGCAGGGCCAGCGTTTCCCCGACGGAAGCGTTAGCCGCGGTTCTTCGCCGGACGGTTGGTGGCGGCGCGACGTTCGGCTTCCTTCGTCTTGATGCGCTCGTTCTCCGCGCGGACCGCGGCGTAGTTCTCCCGCTCGCGCACGAGCCACTCCGGCGGGTCGGCGAGCAGGGCGTCGATCTCGTCGACCGTGAGATGGTCGGAGACCCCGGCGCGGGTCAAGCCGGTGTTGGAGACGCCGAGTTTGCGTGCCACCACGTCGCGCGGGAACGGGCCGGTGCGGCGCAGTTCGGTGAGCCATTCGGGCGGATCGGCGCGCAGCGCGTCGAGCTGGGTGCGCGAGATCGGCGCGTTGCGGAACTCCTCGGGTGCGGCCGGAAGGTAGATGCCGAGCTTGTTCGCCGCCGTCAACGGCTTCATCATCTGCGGTTTCTTGTCCGGGCTCACCGACCCAGCTTACTGGGCGGCGCGGCGGGGCCCGACCGCGCGGTGGCATACGCTTCCACGAATGAGCCCGTTGGAGTCGATCGATGTCGTGCGCCTGCGCTGGTTCGTCGCGGTCGCGCAGGAGTTGCACTTCGCGCGCGCGGCGAAGTCGCTGCACATCTCGCGGCAGAAGCTCAGCCATACCGTCATCGACTTGGAAAACGAACTCGGCACAAAGCTTTTCGTGCCCGGCGCGCAACCGACCCAGCTCACCGACGACGGCCGCGAATTGCTGGAGCGGGCCCGCGAGATCATCGCGCGCGCCGAGTCGGCGGCGCAGCGGCACGAGCCGGAGGCATCGGCCGCCCTGCGGGTGGGTTTCGTGCCGGGCGTCACGGTGTCCAAATGGACCCGGATCTGGGCCGAGCGGTTCCCGGACATCCCGCTGGAGGTGAGCGCGCTGGCGCAGGCGGATCAGGAGGCGGCTCTACGCGCGGGGAGCGTGGACATGTGCTTCGTCCGGCTGCCGATCGACCGCGAAGGCATGAGCGCGATCCCGCTCTACCGCGAGGTCCCGGTCGTGGTGGTGCAGAAGGAACACCCGCTGTCGGTGTTCGACGAGGTGCGCATGGCCGACCTGGCCGACGAGCGTCTCCAGGACACCTCGGACGTCGATGCGATCGGCGGCGCTCTCGAGCTGGTCGCGGCGGTCGGCGGCGCGGCGATCGTGCCGCACTCGCTCGCTCGCCTGCATCATCGCCGCGACCTCGTCTATCGTCCGATGCTCGACGTTCCCGACACGGAGGTCGCGCTGGCCTGGCCCGCCGGCCGCACCACGGATCTGGTCGAGGAGTTCGTCGGCGTCGTCCGTGGCCGTTCCGAGCGCAGTTCCCGCAGCCAGGCCCGAGCCGACAAGGACGAGTCGCGGAAGAAGCCCCCGGCCAAGAAGGTGGTCGGTCGTTCGGCCCCGGCCAAGAAGAAACCTGCCCGACGCCGCGGACGCTAGCGATCCGTCCGGCGACGGCGCGAACCCGGCCCGGGTCCGCGCCGCCCGGCGATCAGCTCTTGCAGACTCGGTTCAGCTCGTCCGTCGCGGCGTCCATGCTCGTGACCTTGTCGTCGGTCAGAGCGCGGGCGTAGGCGGCGATGGCTTCCTTCTCCGCGCCGTCGGCCTGGATGGCCGAGAGCTTGGCGGCAAGGGACTGCTGCACGGTCGGGTCCAGATTCCCGCCCGACTCGTCGATGGCGGCGTTGATCGCGTCGACGGCCGCGCCGCACGCCGGTGACTGGGCGTACGCGGGCGCGGCGGGCGACAACAGCAGCGAGCCGAACGCACTCGCGGCGAGCAGGGCGGCCGAACAGATCTTGATCATTGCGTCCTAAGTAGTCGTGCGAACAGAAACCGAGGTCCGCGACCCGGCTGGGACGCGGACCTCGGACGCACACGGTACCGGGCCGCAGCCCGCGATACAGGACGAATGAAATTGTGCGAGAGGACTTTTCGGCTAGCGCGGCTTGCGCTGGAGCACCGAGTCGCGGATCAGGATGCCCGCGATCAGGACGGCGAAGCCGACGAGGAAGATGTCCTCGATCTTGCCCTTGTGATTGCCGACCAGCATGGCCAGCAGGATCAGCGCGACGATCCAGCCCGCGATACGGAAGGTACGACGCGACTCGCCGCTCCAGCCCCAGGCGGCGGAGGGAACTTCGGCGGGATCCACGCGAGTGACGACGCGCTCGGTTTCGACGTGTTCGAGTTCCGTGGCGGCCACGATCGCTCCTTAGCTGTTACTTGTACCGATATTCCGGTACGCACTCGATGAGCTGCTGCCGCATATCGTGACATACGACGGTGCGTCGTTGTAAGTCGGCCCGCGCCGGTCGAACACGTTCCCCAGGTAGGACACAATGAAGGCGTGTCCGACATCGTGAGAGTCCTGCTGCTGGGCAGCACCGGATCCATTGGCACCCAAGCGCTCGAGGTGATCGCCGCCAATCCCGACCGCTTCGAGGTGGTCGGACTCGCCGCGCGCGGCGGCAACACCGAGCTGCTCGCCGCCCAGATGGCCGCCACGGGCACACGCAATGTGGCCGTGGCCGATCCGGCCGCGGCCCAGCGGCTGGACCTGCGGCTGGGCGGCCCGGGTGCGGTGACCGAACTGGTGCGCCGCACCGAGGCGGACGTCGTGCTGAACGCTCTGGTCGGCTCGCTCGGGCTGGAGCCGACCCTGGCCACCCTCCAGTCCGGTACGCGCCTGGCGCTGGCCAACAAGGAATCGCTGGTCGCGGGCGGCTCCCTGGTCACCCGGGCCGCCGTCCCCGGACAGATCGTCCCGGTCGACTCGGAGCACTCCGCGCTGGCACAGTGCCTGCGCGGCGGTCGCGCCGACGAGGTCGACCGGCTGGTGCTGACCGCCTCCGGCGGCCCCTTTCGCGGCTGGACCGCCGAGATGCTGGAGTCGGTCGAGCCCGCCGAGGCCAAAGCGCATCCCACCTGGTCGATGGGTTTGATGAACACCCTGAACTCGGCCTCGCTGGTGAACAAGGGACTCGAGCTGATCGAGACGCACCTGCTGTTCGGCGTGCCCTACGACCGCATCGACGTCACCGTGCACCCGCAGTCGATAGTGCACTCGCTGGTCACCTTCACCGACGGCTCCACGCTCGCTCAGGCCAGCCCGCCGGACATGAAGCTGCCCATCGCGCTGGCGCTCGGCTGGCCCGACCGGGTGCCAGGCGCGGCCGCGGCCTGCGATTTCGGCACCGCGTCCACCTGGACGTTCGAACCGGTCGACAACGACGTCTTCCCCGCGGTCGAGCTGGCCCGCGCGGCCGGCGAGGCCGGCGGCAGTGTCACCGCGGTCTACAACGCCGCCAACGAGGTCGCGGTGCAGGCTTTCCTGGACGGCGCCATCCGTTTCCCGCAGATCGTCGGCACGGTGGCCGCCGCGGTGGAGGCGGCCCAGCAGTGGCGCGCGGAGCCGGAATCGCTCGACGAAGTCCTCGCCGCGGACACCTGGGCGCGGGAGTTCGCCGCCGCCCGGGTACGCGGCTGACGCCCTTCGGCGCCGGATCGGACGCGCGAAGCGACGGCGTCCTGGCACACTGAACACACAGGACAGAGCTTTGTCCCATTAAGGTGGTCAGAGTGCTCGCGGCCAGGAGCGGACGCGCGCGTGCGGGATATTCGAGCTGCGCATACGCAGGAGGGCTGTAGAGCAAATGGTGTTCGCGTTGGGGTTCGTGCTGTTCGCGCTGGGCATCACGGTGTCGATCGCGCTGCACGAATGTGGGCACATGTGGACCGCCCAGGCGACCGGCATGAAGGTGCGGCGGTACTTCATCGGATTCGGGCCGAAGATCTTCTCGTTCCGCCGCGGCGAGACCGAATACGGACTCAAGGCGCTTCCGCTCGGCGGTTTCTGCGACATCGCGGGCATGACGGCGCTCGACGAATTGCGCCCGGAAGAACTCGACCGCGCCATGTATCGCCAGGCCACCTGGAAGCGGCTGGTGGTGATGTCCGGCGGCATCGCGATGAACTTCGTCCTCGGCTTCATCTTGATCGTGGTGCTCGCTGTCGGCTGGGGGCTGCCCAATCTGAAGGAACCCCCCGCCACCGCGCTGGGGGTCATGAGCTGCGTGCCGCAAGGGAAGCCGGACGGCTCGTCCGAGTCCTGCACCGGCACGGGCCCGGCGCAGCGCGCCGGATTGCGGCGCGGTGACATCGTCAAAGAGGTGAACGGCGTAAAGGTGGACACCTGGCGGCAGTTCCAGGCCGAGACCCAGAAGCAGACCGGCCCCTTCACCTACCTCATCGAGCGCGACGGCAGCACCCTCACCATTCCGGTGACCCCGGAGCGGGTCGTGCGCTACCCCGAGGGCGGTGGCGAGGGCCGCGTGGTCGGCGCCGTCGGCGTGGCGCCCGAGCGCTACGACCCCGTGCAATACGACCTGCTGGGCGCTGTCCCCGCCGCCGCCGGGTTCACCGGCGACATGTTCCTGCGCACGGTCGACTCGCTGACCGAGATGCCCGCGAAGGTCTCCGCGCTGTGGAACGCGGTCACCGGAGGCGAGCGTGATCCGGAGACCCCGGTCAGCGTGTACGGCGCCAGCAAGATCGGTGGCGAGACCGCCGAACGCGGCCTGTGGAACGTCTTCATCCTGGTGCTGGCCAGCCTGAACTTCTTCCTCGGCATCTTCAACCTGCTGCCGTTGCTTCCCCTGGACGGGGGCCACATCGCGGTGGTGATCTACGAGAAGATCCGCAACACCATCCGCGGTTGGAAGGGACTCGCGCCGGGTGCGCCGGTGAATTACCTGAAGTTGCTGCCGGCGACCTATGTCGTCGTGGTGATCGGCGGTGCGTACATGCTGCTCACCCTGGCCGCCGACATCGTGAACCCGATCAAGCTGTTCTGACCGGCGCCGCCGATCAGGCGGTGTGACCGGCGACGTAGGGTGGGCGTCGCGCGCCACGGCTAGACTCGGCACCGAACCGGCCGGACACGACGAAAGTAGGCAGCCGAAGGTGACCAGCACAATCGGATTGGGGATGCCGACCGCCCCCGCGGCAGTGCTCGCTCCACGGCGTAAGACCCGCCAGCTGATGGTGGGCAAGGTCGGGGTGGGCAGCGACCACCCGATCTCGGTGCAGTCCATGACCACGACCAAGACGCACGATGTGAACGCCACCCTGCAGCAGATCGCGGAGCTGACCGCGTCGGGGTGCGACATCGTGCGAGTGGCCTGCCCGCGTCAGGAGGACGCGGACGCGCTGGCCACGATCGCCGCGAAATCCCAGATCCCGGTGATCGCCGACATCCACTTCCAGCCCCGTTACATCTTCGCCGCGATCGACGCCGGGTGCGCCGCGGTCCGGGTCAACCCCGGCAACATCAAGGAGTTCGACGGCCGGGTCAAGGAGGTCGCCAAGGCCGCGGGTGCGGCGGGCATCCCGATCCGCATCGGCGTGAACGCCGGTTCGCTGGACAAGCGGATGATGGAGAAGTACGGCAAGGCCACGCCGGAGGCGCTGGTGGAGTCGGCGCTGTGGGAGGCGAGCCTGTTCGAGGAGCACGGGTTCGGTGACATCAAGATCTCGGTCAAGCACAACGACCCGGTGATCATGGTGGAGGCCTACCGGCAGCTGGCCGCGCAGTGCGACTACCCGCTGCACCTCGGCGTCACCGAGGCGGGCCCTGCGTTCCAGGGCACGATCAAGTCGGCGGTCGCGTTCGGCGCGCTGCTGGCGGAGGGCATCGGCGACACGATCCGCGTCTCGCTGTCCGCGCCGCCCGCCGAGGAGGTCAAGGTCGGCGGGCAGATCCTGCAATCGCTGAACCTGCGCCCGCGCAAGCTCGAGATCGTGTCGTGCCCCTCCTGCGGGCGCGCGCAGGTCGACGTGTACACGCTGGCCAACGAGGTCACCGCGGGCCTGGAGGGCATGGCGGTGCCGCTGCGAGTGGCCGTCATGGGCTGCGTCGTGAACGGGCCCGGTGAGGCGCGCGAGGCCGACCTGGGTGTGGCCTCCGGCAACGGCAAGGGCCAGATCTTCGTCAAGGGCGAGGTCATCAAGACCGTTCCCGAGGCGCAGATCGTCGAGACGCTGATCGAAGAGGCGATGCGCATCGCCGAGGAGATGGGCGAGGACTCGGGCGCGGGCGAACCGGTCGTCACCGTCGGCTGAGGACGCGCCTAACCAGCGCTTTCGGCTTAGTCATACCGCATAGCGCCGGTTCGTGGCAGGCTGTCATCGTGCGGAGTCTGCTGGAGCCGGCGCGACGGGCCAAATACGCCCCTGCGCGGCAGCTCGCTAATCGGGATCTTGCTCAGGTGCTACGTGTGCTGGATGCGGATCCGGTCGCCTCGTGCATGGTCGCGGCCCGCCTGCAAGAGTTCGGTTTGGACAACCGGTGCGGCCAAGGGGAGCTGTGGAGCAGGGGCGGCCCGTCGGAATCGCTGTGTTTCTCGGGTGCGAACCTGGTGCCGTTGCTGGGGGATCGTGGCGCACTGCGCGCGTTCGCCGACCGCGCTATGCGCTGGCCCCGCGTCTGTTCCTCGGTGGTCGGGCGCAGGGAACTGGCGTTGCCGCTGTGGGAGATGTTGACCGGGCACTGGGGTCCGGAACGTGAGCTACGCGGGGAACAACCGCTGCTGGCACTGGCCCAGCCACCAGTGGCGACGCCCGACGCGGAGGTACGCCGGGTGCGTCGCGACGAGCTCGACCGCTACCTCTCGGCCGCGATCGCCATGTTCATCGAGGAGGTCGGCGTCGATCCGCGCGCGGGTGACGGCGGACGCGGCTATCGCCGCCGCATCCAGAGCTTGATCGAATCCGGCCGCGCCTGGGCTCGTTTCGAGGACGGGGAAGTGGTCTTCAAAGCGGAGGTCGGCTCGCTGTCCCGGCGCACGGGCCAGATCCAAGGCGTCTGGGTGCACCCGGATCATCGGGGGAAGGGGCATGGCACCGCGGGTACCGCGGCGGTCGCGAACGCCGTGGTCGCCTCCGGCCGCACTGCCAGCCTGTACGTGAACGACTACAACGCGATCGCTCGCCGCGCCTACAGCCGCGTCGGGTTCCGGCAGATCGCGACTTTCGCCACCGTGCTGGTCGACTGAGCGTGGCCGACTCCGCGGCGAATCCCGGAGTGCCGCAGGCGTTTGCCCATCAGTGACTATTACCATCGGTGCCGATGTCCACTCGGATGCTTCTCTCGGTCGCCGTCGCAGCCCTCACGGTGGCGGCCGCCGGTTGTGCGAGCAAGCCGCAGGGGCCGGTTCCCGTCGCGGACGCGTTCGTCAAAGCGTTCGCCGAGCACCGGGTCAGCGCCGCCGCCGACCTTACGAACCTGCCGGAAAAGGCAGACGCAGCATTGCGTTCCGCTTGGAATCAACTCCAGGCCGAACAGCTCACGGCGCGCACCGGCGCGGCGCGCGTGACCGGTGACACCGCGACCGTCGACTACACCTACGAGTGGCGGCTACCGAAGAACCGGACCTGGAAGTACTCGGGCCAGTTGCAGATGGGACGCAGCAACGGGCGCTGGATGGTCCGCTGGACCTCTTCCGACATCCATCCCAAACTCGGTGACACCCAGACCATGGCGTTGCGATCCGAGCCGCCGCCGCGGGCGCGCGTGAACGAGCAGTCCGGCAGCGACATCATGGTGCCCGGCAAGGTGTCCCGGGTCGCGTTCGTGGCGGCCGACGCCGCCGATCCGAAAAGTGTGGCCACCGCGCTCTCCGCCGCGCTGTACCGTTTCGACAAGTCGCTGACGCCGCAGTCGATTCTCGACGCGGCCGAGGCCGCGCACGGCGCCTACACGGTCGCGCTGCTCAACGATCTCGAATCCGCTGAGGTGACCACCGATCTGATCGGGTTGCCCGGCGTCACGTTGACCCAGCAGTGGGATCTGGTCGCCACCGATCGGGAGTTCGCGCCCGATCTGCTCACCCAGGTGCGTAAAACGGTGATCGCGGAAGTGGACGGCAAAGCGGGGTGGAGCGTGGTCACCTTGAACGCCAACGGCGCCGACACCGATGTCCTGATGGAGGTGCCCTCGCAACCCGCGCCGTCGTTCTCGCTCAGCGTCGACCGCAACGTGCAGAACGCCGCACAGCGTGCCGTGCAGGCGCGTACCGAGCAGACCATGATGGTGGTGGTGCGCCCGTCCACCGGCGCGATCCTGGCGGTCGCGCAGAACAAGGCCGCCGATCGAGATGGTCCCCTCGCGACGATCGGCCAGTATCCGCCCGGCTCGGTGTTCAAGACGGTGACCGCCGCCGCGGCCATGTCGAACGGCCTCGTGACCCCGGACACGGTGCTGCCGTGCCCCAGCCGAATCGTGATCGGGGAGCGGACCATCCCCAACTACAACCTGTTCACCGTCGGCAATGTGCCGATGTCCACGGCCTACGAGCGGTCCTGCAACACCTCGTTCGCCAAACTCGCCAGTGATCTGCCCGGTCCCGCGTTGCACGAGGCCGCCGCGAAGCTCGGTGTGGGACCCACGTATACGGTGGTGGGGCTGCCGACGACCACCGGTTCGGTGCCCGCCTCGGACGACCTGATCCAGCGCACCGAGGACGGCATCGGTCAGGGCAAAGTGGTGGTCAGCCCGTTCGGCATGGCGCTCATGGCAGCGACCGTCGCGCACGGCTCGGTGCCCGTGCCGTACCTGATCGCGGGGCGGCCCACCCAGGTCGATGGCGACCGTCCGCCCCTCGCTCCCGACGTCATCGAGGGATTGCGCACGATGATGCGCAAGGTGGTCCTGGGCGGTACGGCCGAGCGGATCGCCGATCAGGGCGAGGTCTACGGCAAGACCGGCGAAGCCGAAGTGGACGGCGGGTCGCACTCCTGGTTCGTCGGCTTCCGTGGCGACATCGCTTTCGCGACGCTGCTGGTCGAAGGGGGCAGTTCCGACAACGCCGTCGCGGTGACACGGGACATGCTGGCGGCGCTGCCACCCGGATACTGACGCATCGCCGCCCACACTGTCATTCACCGGAGGCCGGCCCGATCAGCAGATGCTCCAAGCTGACCGTGTGGTCGGAGTACTGGTCGACACCGATGACGGCGACGAAGTCGTGATCACCGGCACGCTGTTGCAGAGCCCCCCACGAGTGGGCCAGATACCACCCCGCTCCGGCGGTGCCCCGTGGACCCAAACCGCCGCAATGCATCCAGTAGCGGCCGGGATGCCGATCGGGGCTCGGGCGTACCCGGGCGACGACGCCGATGTTGCGGTCGTCGTCGGAGTCGTACCCGCTTCCGTCGGCCAGTCGCAGCTGCACGGAACGGAAACCGTCCTCGGCGACGCTGTCGCGCACGGTGAACAGCGGACGCTCGACGGTGTCCAGATACAACCGCAGGCAGTCGTTGCCGGTCAGCCCGAAGCTGATGCACGGGCGGTCGCGGCGCGCGACGAGATCGCGGTCGCTGCGGACGTCGACCGGGATGCTGGTGTGGCGTTGCAGGAAGGAAAGCACATACAGCAATCCCCGCAGATCGTTCTCCGCCACCACCGACGGGAGGTCGACGTATCGGTTCCCGAACGCGCCGCCATGCTTCTGAAACACACGCTGCTGGCCGATGCCCGCCGCTCGAAGTGCTTGCGCGGCGGGCCGTGCCAACTCGAATGCCGAGTACACCAGCGTCGTTCCGTCGGTGATCATCTCGGCGCCGAGGAAAGCCTCGAGTGAGGCCTCGACGCCGGAGAATCCCGTCTCGTGCGAAGGGATGTCGACGGGTGCGGAGTTGGCCATCTGGAACAATCCCTCAACGGTCCAGCCCGGGAACATCCGCTCCAGCACTCGGCAGTGATAGTCGCGCGGCAGCCCGATCATGCGCCCGGACAACCACTGGTAATACTGCGCCTTCGCCGGCCCGTGCCCAGGCGGGATGGGCGGATCGAGCCGCGCCGCGCACCGGTCGTACGCGGCCAGAAAATCGTGATGACTCTTGAGATGCCGCTCCGCCAGCAGCATCTTGAGTACGGTCGCCAACGAAACCCCCTTAACCCCTGCAGCCTCCGTCCACGGTGGCGGAGACTCGTGTCGTAGTCGCTCGACCGCGACGAAGCTGGGCCGCCGGCAACAGCCTGCCGACGGCCCAGCCGCTTCAGCCGTCAGATGTAGGTGAACGCAAGACCATTACTGGTTCCTCCTGCAGTGGTGACGGTGAGTTGTACGGTGCCCGTTCCGGCGGGTGTGACCGCCGTGATCTGGAGCGCGGAGTCGACGGTGAACGACGCCGCCGGTGTGCCGCCGAAGTCCACCGAGGTGGCTCCGAGCAGGTTCGTTCCGGCGATGACGACCGTCGTCCCGCCCGCCACCGACCCCACGTTCGGCAGCGCCGTGATCAATGTGGGAACCCCGAGGTAGGTGTAGGCGATTCCGTTGCTGGTACCTCCTGCGGTGGTGACGGTGACCTGTACGGTGCCGGTCCCCGCGGGCGCGACCGCGGTGATCTGCGTATCGGAGAGCACTGTGAACGAGGTGGCCGGTGTGCCGCCGAAGGTGACCGCGGTGGCGGTGGAGAGCCCCGTCCCGGTCAGGACGACGATCGTCCCACCGGCTTCCAATCCCACATTCGGCAGCACCGTGGTGAGGGTGGGGAGCGGAATGTAGGTGTAGGCCACGCCATTGCTGGTTCCGCCCGCTGTGGTGACGGTGAGTTGCACCGTTCCGGTTCCGGCGGGTGCGACGGCGGTGATCTGGGTGGCGGAGTCGACGGTGAACGAGGTCGCCGGTGTGGCACCGAAGTCGACCGCTGTGGCTCCGGTCAGCCCTGTGCCGGTGAGAACGACGATCGTACCGCCCGCTTCCACGCCCACATTCGGGACAGCTGCCGTCAGCGTGGGAACTGCGATGTAGGTGTATGGAAGGCCGTTGCTGGTTCCGCCGGATGTGGTGGCGGTGACCTGCACTGTACCGGTTCCGGCGGGTGCGACGGCGGTGATCTGCGTATTGGAGTCGACCGTGAACGAGGTCGCCGGTGCACCGCCGAAGTCCACCCCGGTGGTACCGGTCAGCCCGGTTCCCGTGATGACGACTGTTGTTCCGCCCGCGGCAGGCCCGATATTCGGGACCACCGTGGTGAGAGTGGGAACCGGAATGTAGGTGTAGGGCAGGCCGTTGCTGGTTCCGCCCGCTGTGGTGACGGTGACCGATACGGTTCCGGTTCCGGCGGGTGCGACGGCGGTGATCTGCGTATTGGAGTTGACCGTGAACGAGGTCGCCGGTGTGCCACCGAAGGTGACCGCAGTAGCTGTCGACAACCCGGTGCCGGTGATGACGACCGTCGTCCCACCAGCTGCCACACCCGAATTCGGGACCACCGCGGTGAGGGTCGGGACCGCGACGTAAGTGTAGGCGACTCCGTTGCTGGTTCCACCGGGTGTGGTGGCGGTGACCGATACGGTTCCGGTTCCGGCGGGTGCGACGGCGGTGATCTGGGTGGCGGAGTTGACGGTGAACGAGGTCGCCGGTGTGCCACCGAAGGTGACCGCTGTGGCTCCGGTCAGTCCGGTTCCCGTGAGAACGACGGTTGTTCCGCCGGACACCGGTCCGACATTCGGGACCACCGTGGTGAGGGTGGGCACCGCGACGTAGGTGTAGGCGACTCCGTTGCTGGTTCCACCGGGTGTGGTGGCGGTGACCGATACGGTTCCGGTTCCGGCGGGTGCGACGGCGGTGATCTGGGTGGCGGAATTGACGGTGAACGAAGTCGCCGGTGTGCCACCGAAGCTGACCGCTGTGGCTCCGGTCAGTCCCGTTCCCGTGAGAACGACCGTCGTTCCGCCCGACACCGGACCCACGTTCGGCACTGCCGCTGTGAGGGCGGGAACGGCGATGTAGGTGTAGGCGACTCCGTTGCTTGTCCCGCCCGCAGTGGTGACGGTGACCGACACTGTTCCGGTTCCGGCGGGTGCGACGGCGGTGATCTGGGTCGCGGAGTTGACCGTGAACGAGGTCGCCGGTGTGGCACCGAAGGTGACCGCTGTGGCTCCGGTCAGGTTGGTTCCGGTGAGTATCACCGTTGTTCCGCCCGCGGCCGGTCCGGTGTTCGGGACCACCGTGGTGAGGGTGGGCACCGCGACGTAGGTGTAGGCGACGCCGTTACTGATTCCACCCGGTGTGGTGACCTTGACTGATACCGTTCCGGTTCCGGCCGGTGCGACGGCGGTGATCTGGGTGGCGGAGTTGACGGTGAACGAGGTCGCCGGTGTGGCACCGAAGGTGACCGCTGTGGCTCCGGTCAGGTTGGTTCCGGTGAGAACCACCGTCGTCCCGCCGGTCACCGGCCCGGCGCTGGGGGCGATGCTCGTCAGCGTGGGCACCGCGGCGTAGGTGTAGGCGACTCCGTTGCTGGTTCCACCCGATCCGGTGACGGTGACCTGCACGGTGCCGGTCCCGGCGGGTGCGACGGCCGTGATCTGAGTCGGGGAGTTGATTGTGAAAAGCGTCGCGGTGCTGCCGAATCGCACCGTCAGCGGGCCGGTGAACCCGGTACCGGTGATGATGACGCTGTTACCGCCCGCGGTGGGACCGGAAGTCGGCGAGATGGACGTGATCGTGGGGACCACGACATAGGTGTAGGGGACCGCGCCGCTGGTGCCGCCGGGACCGGTCACGGTGACCGGGACGATCCCCGTTCCGGCCGGGGTGACGGCCGTGATCTGCGTGTCGGAGACGACCGTGAAGGACGTAGCCGGTGTGCTGCCGAACGTGACCGCGGTGGCGCCGGTGAAGCCGGATCCGTTCAGAGTGACGGTCGTTCCGCCCGCGGTCGACCCCTGATTGGGAGTGATGCTGTTCAACGCGGGAACGGCGACATAGGTGTAGGGGAGCCCGTTGCTGGTCCCGCCCGAGTTGGTGACGGTGACCTGCACGGTGCCGACCGAACCGGCGGGGGCGACCGCAGTGATCTGGGTGGCGGAATCGAGCGTGAACGTGGTTGCGGTACTGCCGAATCGTACGGTGGTGGGACCGCCGAATCCGGTGCCCGTGATCGTGACGCTCGTACCACCGGTGGTCGGTCCCGATGTCGGGGACAGAGAGGTGATGGTAGGCATGGCGCTGCCTCCTTGTTGCCGTGGTGTTTGTTCCTCTGTCACCGGGGGGCGCCGACAATTCCATGGCCCGGCTGGTTTCCATCTCACTCCGAGATACGGGGGCTGGCAACATGTCTGGAATCCGTTTTGGTCCGTTTTCGGATAGGTGCCGGCGTGTCTGTTTGCGAAGTGAACTACTTGGCACACGTTGCGGCAGCGAAGTTTTCGGCGGCGTCGCGACGCCGCCGATTATTTGCCGACGCGAAGCGGGTGGCCGGAGCGCGGAGAGCCGCGAACATTCGGCGACCACTGGAAAATGGCCTCGCGGTGTCCCGCTCGTCGAGCTCCTGTCCGCGTCACAGGAACAGTTCGGGCGGATCGTCGAATTCGATGCCCGCCTGCCGCACCCGGCTCACCATCTTCCGATCCCACTCCCGGTGTGCCCGCAGCGCCATGCGGAACTCGCCCATCTGCTCGGACATCTGCTGTGTCTGCGAAATGGCCAGGTCGCTGAGGACTTTCGCCGCGTCGGCCTTCGTCTTGGTCATGTTGGCGTCGACGTCGCCGCGCTTGAACCACGCCGTCACCGCCGCCGACAGCGCCGATGAGCTGGCGATGAGCACCAGCGCGGCGAAGAGCGGCGACTGCTGTACCAGGTTCATGACACCTCCCTCACCTTCACCGCGTGCAACGTCCGCACGTCTTGCAGCACCTGGCGGCGCTTCCACAGGAACGCGACGCCCAGCGCGATCGGCAGCGGACCGCCGAGAAACGTGGCCGTGCCGAGGCTTCGGTTCTCGAGCTGCAACAGCAGCAGCTGCGCACCGAAGGCCACCAGGGACCAGCCGAGCGCCCCGAGACCGACCTGCTCGATCAGATACCCCCAGACGTGCCGGGCGAACAAACCGACCAGCGTCGTGGCGCAGCCGATCAGCATGAGAACCAGCCACAGTGTCCGGAGCCCCGACGGCATGGCCGCGGTCGCCGAATCAGGTGGCGGCCCGTAGACGCACTGCAAGAGCATCGAGGCGCCGAAGACAGCGCACAGCACCACCTCGAAGGGGTCGTGGCGGGTCTTCTCCTTGGTCGCTTTCATGCTGGCTCACCGCTGTCCGGTGGCGCCGGGCTGACCCGGTGGCGTGCCGACTCGACCGCGGGCAGGCCCAGCGCCGCCGCGATGATGGCGAGGACGAATCCGGAGAGGTCGGACGAGACAACGCCCTTGGCGACTCCGTACCCGATCAGCGCGACCAGCAGTGGGTACAACAATGCGCGGACGGGCTCACTGTGCAGGAACGTGATTACTTTGTTCATCGGTTCTTTCCTTTCTTTCTTGATGCGGCATCGGGGTGCCGCCGGCCGGTCTGGAAGCCCGATGACTGGAGAACTGTGCGCCGCACCCAGGCGTCGGGGTCCGTTGGGACACGGTCGCGAGTTCGGACCGTGTCGGTGTCGTGGAATCCACCCCGAGCGGGACCTAGTTGAACCCGTGTGCGGTGGAGGACGGTTCGTGATGCGATGCTGTCGCCCGCACCACCGCGATGCTGTCCACTCGAATGCCGGTCGCCACCGTGACACGAGAAGCCCGCGCGTGCCGTCCCGAAGACGGGGAGAGGAATGTAGGCATGGCGCTGCCTCTCTGTTTGCTGGTTCCTCCAAAGCGGGGGGTGCCCGAAGCTGGTGTTGGATCGGTTAACTCCGTTATGCCCCAGGAACAGCGCGTCGGCAACGTGTAGGATGATCCGTTTTTGTCCGTTTTCCAGATTGTTGCCACGTGTTGACCAGCGCCGGGAACGGATCGTCGGGCCTTGCCCCGGAGTTGTTCTCGCCGACATGGCAGGCTGGGACTGTCGCCTTGGCAGCCGACCGTCCCTCCTGCGGACGGAATCCAGTCGCGCGCAGTCACTATCGGTGCCGAGCCGTTCCACGGCGCGTGGGCTTCCGGGCAGGTGGCCGCTGTCGGTCGCCGGTGTGAAGGAAGGACCCTGCTGTTGCGGACGGTCTGCTCGAGAGGGACTGCGAGAAGCTCGCAGTGAATCAGGCGCTCAACGCGATCGGGCCGCCGCCGGATTCCCGGCGACGGCCCGTGGGTTGTCTCGATCAGACGTAGGTGTAGGTGACGCCGTTGCTGGTGCCACCCGAGCCGGTGACGGTGACCTGCACGGATCCGGTCGCACCTCCGGGAGCGATGGCGGTGATCTGCAACGCGGAGTCGACGGTGAAGGTCGTGGCGGTACTGCCGAACCGGACGGTCAGCGGGCCGGTGAACCCGGTGCCGGAGATCGTGACGTTGTTGCCGCCCGATGCGGGACCCGAAGCAGGGGAGACCGCCGTGATGGTGGGCACCACGACATAGATGAAGGTGACCCCGTTGCTGGTGCCGCCTGGAGCGGTGACGGTGACCGACACGATGCCCGTGCCCGCCGGGGCGACGGCCGTGATCTGCGTATCCGAGTCGACGGTGAACGAAGTCGCCGGTGTGGTGCCGAAAGTGACGGCGGTGGCACCGGTCAGTCCGGACCCGGTGAGTGTGACCGACGTCCCGCCGGCGGTTGACCCCTGGCCGGGGGCGATGGAGGTCAAAGCCGGGACGGCGAGATAGGTGTAGGTGGCACCGTTGCTGGTCCCGCCCGAATCGCTGACCGTCACCTGTACCGCGCCGGCCGACCCCGCGGGAGCGACGGCCGTGATCTGTATGGCGGAGTCGATGGTGAAAGTCGTTGCGGTGGAGCCGAACCGCACGGTCAGCGGACCGGTGAACCCGGTGCCCGCGATCGTGACGCTGGTGCCTCCCGTGGTGGGGCCCGAGGTGGGTGTGATCGAAGTGATTGTGGGCACGGCGATGCCTCCTGGTTTCGTGGAGATTGTTTTCTCTACGCCGGGGGGAGGGCGCCCCGACTCACTCAGTGGCCCGGCTCTTTCCATTAGCGCTCACCGCCGCTACCTCGGCAATAAGTCAGCCACTCCGTTTTTGTCTGTTTTCGAATCCATTCTGTGTGAACGCCTCCCAGCGGTGTTCTCGCGGGGTCACACGGCCTCGGCCGCGGCCGGAAAAGATACGCCGGCAACGCCGCCACCTCGTCCGCAGGTCCACCAGCCGCGGCAGCTTCTCGGCGAGGAGGCGAGAGCGATGCGCCGGCGCGATGCGGTCGGTACGTCCGGCGATCACCAGGGTGGGCACGGTGAGGGCGCGAGGGTCGAGACGGGTCACCAGGCGCACCAGCATGGCGCCGTAGCCGACGCGGCCGCGAGCGTCTATCTGCTGGTGCCCAGCCGGCATTTGGATCTCGAGAATCCCACCGTCGCCCGGCACGTAGCCCGCCGGACCATCGCACCCTGGTGACGGGCTCTTCTGACCGGACCCGGTGACGGCGACCTTCCGACGCCGTCACCGGGTCCGGCGACACATACGGATGTGATGGCAGCTCGGGCGACGCCTCGGCGGCTGGAGCCCGTCGGCACCAGCGGGAAAGCGGTATCGTGGACCCGGTCGTGCTGTCCGAGTGCGCTGCGTCCGAGGGGGATTCATTGATCGGGAGAACCGGTGCGGGAATCACTGTGGGGCCGGTCGTCCTCCGTCGGCCTGCCACCGATGCGCGGTTCGGTCGTGCCTCCCGACCCGCGCGAGTGGGAACGGAAGCGTGAACGGTCAGCCCCCGCTGCTCCCTGCGGGCCCGGGAACGGTACTCGACGCCAGGGCAGTCCTGAACGGAACCGTCGACATGCGCACCTACCGGCGCAAGTACCTGGTCATCTACGCGCAACCCCGGCGAGGTCTCGCCTGGGATGCGGGCCTGCTGAAAGCCAACCACGACGGAAATTTGTCGATACTGGCTTCCTGTATCGAATGGCTGGACACGTACTTCGGCTGGGAACTGGTGAGCGTCTTCACCCGCCAGGTCGACAAGTACTACATCCATCACGCGATGCTTCGGCGGCGATAAACGACAACCCATTGGAGCACAGCGAGACCGGCCGCACACTGCCGTCGGTCGCGGTCCGCTGACGGAGGGCCTGCCGTCAACCCCTGAGAGCGCGGATCGTGTCGATGAGCACCTGCGCGCCTTCTCGGGTCAGTTGGTCATCTCGCGTCGTTTGGGCTTCGGTGGCTCGGAACTGGAGTTCGCCCTTCCAGCCGTCGACCGTGGTGGTGAGGTCGACGTCGAGCAGTGTGGTGGCGTGGTCGCCCCCCTTGGGCAGTGGCTCGGTCGCGACCTTGACGCTCGCGCCGTTCACGGTCAGAACCTTGGTCGGGTAGTTATCTGTCGACGCGGGAGGTGTGGACAGGGTGTTACCGCTGACGGTGACGCGAAACAGGGATACGTATCCGAGGGCAGACGGCCACGCGGACCCGTCTGCCTTCTCATAGACACACCCATTGCCGGTGCCGATCTTATCGGTCAGCGATTTTCCGCCAGCGCCGGCGCTGACCTGCAGATTTTCGGCACCAGCTCGAGTGACGAAGAACTGTTTCGCAGAGTCGCACAACTCCTGAATTGTGTGGCTGCTCGTCGGTATCTCATACTTGTCGGGATGAGTGTGCGAAAACAAATCGCAGGCCGAAAGCAGCACACCCAGAGCCGAAATCGCAAGCAGCTTTCGGAAGATCACGTCGCCTGCCATTCGGAGCTGGGAGAGTTGGTGTTGAAGTCGTCGGAAGAGCTGCGCGGCCACCGATTGTTGATGGAATGTGAATACCCCACTGAAACACCTTCTTCGAACGAACTCACCTCAGGCAACAGGTTTGGCCGCGTCGGCAGCTTCCACCCGCGGAGCTGACCGCTAAGCCTTTGAAACCTTTCTGGTCAGCTCGACGAGAAAATAGGCAGCCCTATTAATGTCCTCATCCGTTAGATGCAGGATGCCAGTTGCGGTTCGGGTTTCGGATTCGGTGATCCTGAATTGTCCATTCCACTCTCCGATCCGGGTTGCCAAAACGACTTCGATACCGGGATTTCTAGTGTCGGTGCGCATATCCTGAACCCAAACTGGATCATTCAGTCCGGTCGTTTTTCTAAATCCTACGACACCTTCAGTCGGGTCCGGGGCGTTCGGTGCATTCCGTAACGATACCCTGCCATTCGCCCTCTGGCTCGTGCTGTTGATGACTGTGCAAATCCCGCCGGGTGAAATCGTTTCTTCACGATTGAAGAGCGGCACCGCGGTCAAGTCAACTGCGCCGAGTTGGTTGCCAAAGAAAGTGAGCAGCGAATCGCACAAGGCGCCCTGGGTTACAGCGGCCGGCTGCTCTGGAGATGGTGGCGAAGGCGAAGGCGACGTGGCGCATCCGGCTGTCAGTGCTGCAGCAACTACGGCCACCGTCATAAACCGAAAGATTCCGATCACAGCTGGAGCTTCCAATCTGATTTGTCGCCATCATTCACCGATGCATCGCCGAGTGCGATACGAAGCCCATTGATACCCTCGCCGTAACTTGCGACGACTCCCGGAGGCCATTTGTTTTCAGGGAGGCCAGCTTGGGCCGATATATTCTGTGTAATCTTGTTGCCTTCGATCATATTTGTCTGAGCGTTTGTTGCAATGGACGTAGCAGCTCCAAGGATGAAGGTCTTCGATGCATCCACTGCCGCCACCAGGTCGGTTGAGGCTGATATGGGACCGAGAGGGAAATTGAAGAAGGACTTGATTAGACTTGTAACGACAGTCAGAACTTTCGTTACCAGATCCTTTGATTTGGTCGCGAGATCAGTGTAGAGGGCGAGCTCGTTCTGGGCAATTCTCTCAAGGCTTGTCGCTATTGTCTCGCATACTTGCGGCATGGTGTCCAGGGCGAGCTTCTGTCGCATGCGCAGTTCCCTGTATCGGTTGGCGGCATCGCCTTCCCATTCGCCTGTGAGGTCTGTTTCCGAGAATGCATTGCTTGCATTGAAGATATCGTTCCTTATATTGCGCCATTCGTTCGCATAGTCGATAAAAGTAACCGGGACTTCGAGTCCGGGTTCCATTTCAGCAAGCTTGTCCCAGGTTTCACCCAGTGCCTTATTGATCTGATCGCGGTTCGCCCATACCAAATCTACTTGCATTTCGGTCGTGAACACGCCACCGGTGACCAATCCGCCGGTGTACCCCTCCGCGCGGATCAGCTTGACCAAATCCCCATGCCAGTCCTGTACTTTTTGGGGCAGGTTGCCGATGTCGTTCTTACTCGACCGAATGGCCTCTATCTGTCTGATCAACTCCTCGCGGGTAGTAGTCACAGTTCACCGGCTTTGCTTTGGATGGCATGCGCGCCAGCGATATCCTCTGCCTCATATGTATCGTGTGCCTGTTTGAGTACCGAGGCTATGTCCTCGAACACGGTCTTTCCTTCAAGCATTCTGCCGAGGAAGTAGCTCGGGGCGGGTCTGTACTTTTCCAGGGTGAGGGCGAACGCGCCGGCTTTTCCCTCGGGAATGTCGACGGCGAAGGTTCTCATAGCCGCGCGGTTCAGATGATCGGCAGCCTCATTCCATTTGTTCACAGCATGCTGCATCAGATTCAGTGAGACAGTTACCTTGTCGGATGTCATATCGGCCTCTCGTCCAGAAGTCGTTCTCTGTGGCGATCCAAGTGGTACTCGAGATCTGCTTCGGTGTATCGTGAGTAGTCCCGCCGAGCTTCGAATGTCGGGCGCAACGAGCGGATTTGCTGCGCGCACCGCAAAATTTCGTCGGAGAGTTGATGAGGGTCAGTGGACCCGGGCCAGGACGACGAAATCTTGATAGACCGTAGGTAGGTTCGATCGGCAACCACTTCAGCGAAATATCTGTCAGAAGTTTCCGCCCTACCGTACACCTGATATTCAGCGTCTCTTAGCATCCTGCTGGACGTTTCACTGAACTGCTCCCAGGTTTCGGTCTCCAGCAGCACCATAAGTATCTTCCGCCGGTCCGGAACCGCCGTCTCTGAAATTTCTTGTGGGGAAGGTAAACGGCCAGTAGAGTACAACCGATCCAGGCGCATGGATGCTGCCGCCCTGTATGCCGACATCAACTCGTCGCTCACTTCATGGGGAGCAACGTGAGTGCGCCACCCAGAACTGAAATCGATGCTGACTGGTAGAAATCCGCCATCGAGATCCATCGAGACGAGTGAGGATCCGGCAGCATATTGGATCGCGAGTGGTTGGGTTTCTCGATCGCTCCGTACTGCCTGTTGCGACAGCGGTGCAAGCGAAGACGCTGATGATTCCGGACGGGTAGAAGGTGGCACCGCGGCGCTCCGTGGGCGATGAGTTCGCCTCGGTTCGAGCGGCTCGTCATCCCAGAATTCATCGGGGTCGTCGTAGTGATTGTAGTGGCCTTGAACCGCCATCAGAGTACCTCGCGGCGTTTGTCAGTCAATGATGTGCAAATATTCGTCTGGTCCGAAATCGCGGTCATCGCGGCGGCGGAAAATCCCGGCGGGTGCAAGCGAGTGTGGTGGGTCCGATCCGCATCGACGGCGACGGGAAGTCGACCGTCATGGAGGTTCACGGTGAACGAACCCGTACCGACCGTGCGGATACCGACCTGTTCATTTACTTTCGATCCCACCTCGCAACGGGGTGCATGCACACCCTCAGTATTCACTGCGGCATCCTCTCCTCGGTCGCTCTTGAGCGACCTACAGCGGTTATCTGAACTAGTTGGACGCCGCGGGACCCGGTTCGGTTCCAATGGATTGCTACCAGCTTTCGGGGCGGGCGGCTTCGAGGCGTTGGAGGGCTTGGTCGATCCAGGTTGTGAAGTGGGTGGTCAGGTCGGTGGGGGTGGTGGGGCGGACGGTGATGTGGTCGGTGCGGTGTTCGGTGTAGCGGCCGTCGGCGGAGATGTCGTGCCACTGGAGGACTTTGGTGGGTTTGGTGTGGGTGTGCAGGGGGGCGGTGATGAGAACGGCGGTGCCGCCGCCGTCGACGGGGCGGCCGAGGAGGCGCTGGTATTGCTCGCGGGGGGTGTTGCGGGCGTTGTCCTGGAGGTAGGTGTCGCGGCGGGGGATCAGGTCGTCGGGGTGGAAGGTGGCGGGTTTCTCCCCTCCGGGGGCGCAGGCGGGGATGGCGTTGACGAGGCGTGCCGGGAGTTGTTCGGCGGGGAACATGCGGCCGCGGATCGGGCCGTGCTCGTGTTGGTTGCCCGCTTGGCTGAGGACGACGGCGCGGTAGCTGTCGCGGGCGCCGAGGATTCGGTACTCGCGGATGTCGTCGGGGCCGGTGCTGTTCCTGTGCTTACAGGTGCCGCCGAGGATCTCGATTCGGAGATCGGAGTCGCCGAGGGTGTGGAAGGCCGCGGCGATCTCGTCCAGTTCGTCCGCGGTGTAGCGCTCCCATACGGCGGCGCGGTGGGCGGCGAAGTCGTCGCGGAAGGCGAAACGGCTGGTGTAGCGCAGTGGGCTGGGGATGCGATCGTGCGCGTCGCCGTACCAGAGAGCGGCGAAATCGTCCGGTTCCCAGGTCCATTCAGCCATGTGAGGTCCAATCCGGCCGCGTCGGAGCGGCCACTATCCACGCACGCCCGCTACCTGTGGATGCGGGCGTGCGCCGAGTCGAGAAGTGTGCGGGCAGTCAGTCGGGGGTGCCACCGATGACGCCGCCGGGCAGCGTTCTCGGGGGCTCGCCGAGCAGCTCGTCGGTGTTCTCCTGGGTGATCAGGTAGTCCGGTGTCTTGTGCTCGGATTCATCGTCCTTGCCGCTGCCGCGAGAGCCGTGCGGCATCATGCCCGACGTTCCGCTCGTGCCTCGCAGTCCGGAGGTGGTCCGCGCCGCGGCTGCCGGATTCATTGATGTGTTCGGCGTTCCCGGTGTGCCCGCGATGCTGCGTCCCGGTTGCGGCTGGTTCGTTGTGCCGGGCGTGCCGGGGCTGCCCGGTGTGCCCGGGCTGTGTGGGGTCGGGGTGCCCGTCGACGTGGTCTTCGTCGGGTCCGTGGTGGAGGCGGGGGTGGTCGACGTGGGGTCCACGCCTGCGGGCTTGGTCGTGGTATCGGACGCCGTCGTGTCGGAGGATTGCTGGTTCTGGGTCGACTCGTCGGTGGACTGCTGCTCTTCGGTGCTCGTCGCGTCGGGCTTGCCGTCGCCGCCTTTGTCGCCGGGACTACCGGAATCGTTGGTAGGGCCGTTGTCGGAGTCGTTCGACGAGGGGCCCCCGCTACCGTCGCTGTGGTATCCGCCCGGAGGGGGCGCCGGGATGTCTACCGACGCGGTCGGGCCGACCGGAGTGGGCAGCACCGGAATTTTGCCGTCCATCTCGCTGAACGGCTGAACGTAGTATTCCTGCATCGCGACCCGCGCGGATTGCTCGGCCAGGAAGCGTTCGCTCGACAGATTCCAGCGCCTCGGATTGAAAATGCGATCCTCGAACGGGATATTGACGAGATCGGGGATGGCCTTCTTCGTATCGGTGATCGCGGTGGCGGCGTCGCGAACCCGGTAGTACAGCTCCTCGAGGGATGTCGTCAGATTCTGTGCGTCGCTGGTGTATTTGGCGATGGAGCTCTTGGACTGCTCCGCTGCGGGGCCGGACCAGGCTTGCGCAATGGACGTCTGGATGGAGCGCGCGAAAGTCTCAACACCTCGCTCCCACTCGTTGCGAGCTTGCCAGTACGTGTCAGCTTGGGTGAACGTGTCGGTGGGGTCGAGCGGCTTGAACGTGTCGGTGATGCGGGAGTGTTCCCAGCTGTCGGCGTGCTCACCACCGTTCGGGATGCGCTTGTTCTCGTAGCCGTTCATTCGTCGGTTCCATTCGGGAGTCTGGGCGGTGAGAACTGGACGCCGACGGGCGGTCGCTCGGGCAGGGTGGTGTTCAACCGGTTGAAATCTGCGGCAAAGTCACTGTCTACCTGCATGATTCGATCACGGGCGAGCCGATGCACCTCTTGGATGTCCTCGACGATCCGATAGTGATCTTCCATGATCTGATAGACGCTGTTGTTGTCTTCCGCGCCGCGGGCCTTCTTTTTGAATCTATCGACCAAGGTTTGTGCCGAGACCATGTCGCCGTCGCCCTCCCCCAAGCCCCAGTGAGACTGCTTTGAAACAAAATCCATGGACCTCTGGATCTTCTGAATGGCGCTCTTGAAATACTCGCAATCGCGGTCAATGTAGATGAAGTCCTCTGCGGACATCCGCATCTCTAGCTGGCCCTCTTTGGTCGCGCTCAAAATGTTCGCCATCGGCCGAGGCGGCTGCGCGCTGTCGTCACCCATGTGTTACTCCCTCCCGGTGAGTTCGATCGCTTCAGCGAGTTTCAGGACGTGGCAGGCATTGTTGGCACTACCTTCTCGGCGAGGGTCCGTGCCAGTGCGCAAGTATCCAGGCTCCCCGTATTTTTGCGCGACGGCGGATTGCTGAGGAATATTTCGAGGCTTCCGCCCTTCATCTCCACGTTGATCGTGCACACTGCATCGGGGTGCTCATCGACCTGCCGTGTCGAGATCGCGCGGCGACCGTTGATCGTGTACTCGCGCGTATCTGCAAACTTCTTGTCCCGCACCATGTCCACAGTGATGTTTGTCGTGGTGATGACCGGGGCGTAGCCGTCAGTCTGGAGCCAAGCGCAACCACGCCACTTGACCCCGCCGGACGCGTTCGAGTCCTGCTTGTCCTTACTGCGCAGGCTCTCTGAATCCAGCACGCTTTGTGGGATGTCGGTGCACGGGTCGTAGCCGGTGGGTACGTCAGGGGCGATGCTGGGGCTGGTGGACGTGGCTACCGTTGGCGCGGCATGATCGGTTGAGGAATCGCAGCCTGGAAGAACGAGTGCGGCACCGAGAGCGAGGATGGTCAGTCGCCGAGATTTCCGCCCTGAAGTCATTGGTTCCCCTCGTGCACCGGTGTGTGGTTCCTGGCCCCTCCAGGGCCGGACCAGCTCCTCCGCCCCCTGCAGTGAATGTTGACGCTACCGGGAGATTTCCCTAGGGCGCAAGCGCGCCGACATGCATCGCTCGTCCCGGAAACTCCGGTTGGATCGAGCACCCTGGACCCCCGACTGGGAGGTCCAGGGACGTGGGCAAACGGCTCCGTCAGGGTTGGTAACGGTCGACTTCTCCGTTGGCTATGCAGGCGGTGAACGAGTCCCACTCGCGCGGAGTGAACACCAGAGCCGTGCCGGTGGGATTCTTCGAGTCGCGTACACCCACCGAACCTCCGCTCAGGAACGCGACTTCGACACAGTCCCTTGACGCACTGCTGTAGCTGCTCTTGAACCAGGTGGCTTCAGAAAGGCCGTCGTTCACTCGGCGTACTCCTTGGCGATCTTGCGGATGAGGGCTCGGCTTCGCTCTTGATCCAGTGCCGATCGCTGGATATCGGCGTACGCCTGGCGGTGTTGCCGGATCTCCTCGGGCTTCTCAAGATACAGGTTGCCTGTGAAGCCCTGCACGTAGACAACCGGTGGTTCGGTGAGATGGGCAGTGGGGTGTTTGGGGAACTCGAGCATCGCGAACGGGCCGACGCCGAGCCCTACGTATGTCTCCGCTGCGAGCGGGACCACTCGCACCGAAATATTCTGTTGCCCACCAACTCGTGTCAGATGCCAGAGCTGATCGGCCATGACCGAGGGGCCGCCGACCGCCCGCCGCAGCGCGGATTCGTCGATGACGGCATCCATGCGCAAAAGGTTTGAATCGCTGTCCAGACGTGACTTTCGTTGCCTGAAGACCTCGATCATTCGTTCGACTTCTGGTCCGGAAATCGTTGGGAAGTCCACCCAGATAAGGGCGCGGCGATACTCATCGGTTTGCAAGAGGCCGGGGAGCAGGGTTGTTTGGTAGGAGACGAGTCGCTCGGCTGTCGCCTCCAACTCCACGAAGAGGTTGAAGTCTTCAAGGATGGTGTCGTTGAACGCATGCCACCATCCGGTGCGCTTGGTCTCTTCGACCAGGTTGAGCAGGATGGCGGTGCGTTCCTCGGACGCCCCGTACAGCTTGCACAGCCCTTCGATGACCAGCGGATGAAGCCGGACGGACTGCCCGGTCTCGATCCGCCACAGGGTCTGCTTGCTCACGTCGATCGCGTCACGGGCGTATTCCGCGCTGATGCCCGCGTTGATTCGCAGCGCCCGGAGCTGACGCCCCAGCATCCGGCGAGGCAGGGTGGAACCTGTTGAAGTCACGACTAATCCCTTTCGTAGCCGAACTAGTGGTCGGGTACCTAACTGGAACCTTGTGGCGGGGGGTCTTGGAACCTGGGCCGTTTCCGCCCGATTCCACCACTGAGAACATTCCCGCCCAGCGATATCCGGTGCTTCACTGAACGCGCCCGGACCCAATCGAAGAAGTGCTGAAACCTTAACCGCGCCAACGGTTCCAGGTCCAGCGACCGGGATTTCGCGTACCGAACTATGTGAATCGAGGCTGGCGAATGAATCATGCGGCATTCGCGGACACTCCCGCGTCCCGCTGCGCGTTTTACCGCCGCACCTGTGGGTTGCCCGCCGGTATACATCCGGAGATCGGCCGCATCGTCGTGAAGGCGGGCGTGGTGGGCGGGATCACGATGCCCGACAGGCTGGGGCAGCGCGTGCGCGACGACATGCTTTTCCGTGGCCACTCGATCGGCCCGGTGATCGCGCATATCCGTTCTCGCCGATGGACTTTCCTGTGCCGACCGGATCTACCCGACGACGTGCGGTTGTTCGCCGCGTTGTTCCGGATCGACGTTTCGATCGTGCCGTTCGGCAGTGAAATCGCGCTGCCGTCACCCGCCGACGCGAACGGCGTATTCCGCCGCTGGGTGGTGGCGCCGCGGGATACGTTTCGTCCGTCCGGGATGGTGATCGTGAACTGCGTGCTGGCCCGCGCGGGTGGGAAAGGTGCGGTATGAGCGAAGGACTGCCGACGCGAAGTCAACTACTGCGCGCCTGTAGAGAAGACGTGCCGCCACCGGGACATCCCGTGCTGCTGCGGGCGCGCACCTTGGCTGACCTCCATATTCGCCGCATCCGGGTGGATGGGGAATGTAGTTGCGGCGGCGATGAGCGCCGGTCACGGCTGATTCGGGACATCGACCGCTGGGTCGAGGTTCGTTTGCCCGCCGCGCGCGGCGGAGCCTATCTGCACACCGAATCGTTCGGCTCGGTGGTCGACCGCCTGGCGCGGCTCAGCGCGTACGCGCACGCGGCCATGGCCGACGACCAGGAGTGGGACCTCTGGTTCGCGTGGGAGCGGCTGGCCGAATCAGCGGTCGCTTATGAAGACCTGGTCAGCGAGCTGAGCAGTGGGCGGCGCCGGTTGCCGAGCACCTTCCGGCCGGGGTCAATTCCGTAGCAGAGTGGCGGCCAGGTGATGTTGCAGTGGTTCGCCGACCGCCGCCATCCGGAGTGTGTAGTCGATGGTGTCGCCGGAGAGGTGCAGCGATCGGCCGAGGGCGGTCACGAGTTTCGCCGTGCCGCTGCGGCCGAGAGCGGTGGAGTCCAATTCCATGCGCAGCGTGCCGTCCTCGACGGCGAGCGAGCCCTCGCAGATTTCCGTGATGCCGGTGGGATGGGCGAGGATCAATTCGACGCGGTCGGGGCGCGGGCAACGCAGATAGCCCGTCTCGGCGTGCAGCGGCCTGCCGTCGTCGGTGGCGCGGGTCTTCTGCCGGTAGGTGAGGAACGGGCGGCCGAGATGGCCGAACCGGATTTCCTCGACATAGCCGAACGGCTGAATGGTCGGGTATTCACCCTGCCCATTACCGCGCCACGTGCCGAGCAGTGGAGCGAGCGGAGCGATATCGGGATGCAGGGCAATCGCAGGCTGGGGTTCGGCCACGGCGAACAGCCTAAACCCGTCCTCATCGAACCGTTCGGGTACTCCCGAATTTGCCGCAGGCTAAGGTTAGCTTCGCCTTATCACCAATGTGGTGTGGTCGGAAAGGAAACAAGAAGTTGAACGGACGCTGGAATGAGTCGCGCCGTGGCGGTACGCCCCGGTCGCGGACCCGAAGTGGTCTGCTGCGCGCGTCGGCGCTTGGCGTCGCGCTGGTCGTGGCGGCCGGCTGCTCGGACTCGAAGTCGGACGAGGTGCCCGCGCTCGACGGCAACAAATACGTCCAGACCAATCTCGCGGCCAACAACGCGGAGTACAAGGCGCAGTTCGTTTTCCCCGACCTGGTGAACGCCTGGGGGCTGGCCAACCGCCCCAAGGGCGCCGGTGGGCACTTCTGGGTCGGCGCGGGCGGCAAGTCGTTCCAGTTCGTCGGCGACGTGACCAAGTCCTCGGACGACAAAGTGCACAAGCTCTTCCAGGACCCGCTGAAGATCGTCACCATCCCCGGCGCCGACGCCGACACCTCGGACAAGAGCGCGGGCAAGACCACCGGCGTGGTGTTCAACCCGGCGCCGATCACCTCCGACCTGTTCGTCGTCCACGACCAGCCGGTGGAGGAGGAAGGCGGGCCGCTGAACGGTTCGGCGCGGTTCATCTTCGCCACCGACTCCGGCAAGATCTCCGCCTGGACCGAGCTGGGCTTCGAGGGCCGGATCGTGCGCCACGACGGCCCCGCCAACCTGGTCTTCGACGGACAGTCGCAGGGGATGCAGTTCTTCGGGATCGCGCTGGCTCCCTCCGGTGACAAGCTGCTGGCCGCGGATTTCGGCGCCGACCCGCAGGTGCGGACGTTCGACAAGAACTGGCAGCTGATCCCGACCACCGGCTTCGCCAACCCGTTCGCCACCGGCGACGCGATCGACCCGGCCGCGCCGGAAAAGGGCAAGAAGGCCAAGCCCGGCGATCCCGCGCCGTTCAACGTCTCGACCATCGGCAACCGGGTCTTCGTCGCCTATGCCACCACCCAGCCGGACGAGAAGGACGCGACCAAGTTCGATGCCGGTGAGGAGGACTCGCTGGACAAGGACAAAGAGGGCGGCAAGCCGGACAAGGGCAAGCTCGCCGAGTTCGACGCAGGCGGCAAACTGGTGCGCATCATCGACGACGGCAAGCGCCTCAACGCCCCGTGGGCGGTGACGATCGCGCCGGACGGGTTCGGTCCGCTCAGCGGCAAACTGCTGGTCGGCAACTTCGGCGGCGCGGGGCACGTGCTGGCCTACGACGACACCACCGGCAAGTTCGCCGACTACCTGCGCGATGCCGACGGCAAGCCGGTCGCCATCGAAGGACTGTGGGCGCTGATGTTCGGCAACGGCGAGAGCCTCGGTGACGCCGACTCGCTGTACTTCACCGCGGGACCGGACGACGAGAAGGACGGTCTGTTCGGCAAGCTTCGCTTGAAGTAGTCGCGCTCCGCAGCAGCCCGCACCGAATCGGTGCGGGCTGCTCGCGCTTCAGCGGCCTCCGTTCGGGGCCGAGGCCCGGGGTTCGGTGCGCCGTTCGCGGATAGCCGACTCGACTTCGTCGACCGCCGTTCGGATCGTCGCCCCGTAGCCGTCGTCGGCGAGCGTGTGCAGACGTGTGCGAGCGGCATCGATTTCGCGCTGTGCGGCGTCGAACGAGCCGAGCCTGCGATAGTCGTCGGCGAGATTGAGGTGCAGCGACGGGTAGAACGCGGTCACCCGCAGTGATTCGTCGAAGGTTCGAGCGCGAGCGTCCGAAAGGCTGTCGGCGGCGTCCAGTGCGCGGATGTCCCAGGTGAGCGCTTCGGCGGCGTCGTCGTACAAGTCGGCCAGGTAGTGGGCGAGGGTGCACCGGTGCAGTGGGTCGCCCTGTGGGCCGAGCGAGGCCCATACGGCGAGCAGAGCTTCCCGCGCGTCGTCCGGACGGCCTTCGCGGCCGAGTGCGACGGCGCTGGTGATGGTGTTCATGGTGTGGTCGTTCATGCGGAACTCCTTCAGGTGGGGGATGGACGCGGATCGTTTCGTGTGCGAGGCCGAACGGTCGGCGTCGGGCGGCCGATCGATCGGAAGTAGTGGCGGTGGGCGGGAACTTGCGATTCCGAGATGGGTGATCGATCGGAAGTAGTGGCGGTGGGCGGGCACCTGCGATACCGAGATGGGTGATCGGATCGCGGTGCCAACAGAGCGGGAGGGACGCGGTGGTCCGTGCCGCGCAGTGGTTTGCGCGGGCGATGGCCGGCGGCGCGGACGACTTATACGGAGACGTTGTGGTGGAGAGACCGGACCGGCATGGCCAGGGTGGTGAGGTCTCCGTCGGTGGCAGAGCGCAGCACCACCGGCTGATCGGCGGCGATGATGTCGAGCATGAGGTCGGGGCCGAGCGCGGTGTGGACAGCGGGCAGCAGTGTCGCGGGGTCGAACGACAGTGTGACGGCGGAGCCGGTCACCTTCGCGGGCAGGCTCTGCACGTCCCCCGGCACCGATACCGAGATATCGGTCGGATCAATCGCGAATTGCAGTGCTTCATCCGATTTCTCGAGAACCCGCAGCATCAGATGCCGGGCGACGACCACCCTGGTGCGCACCGGTCCCAATCCCGCCAGTACGGCGCGGTGGTCGGGGAAGGGAGCGTCGATGACTGCCAGTCGGTGTTCCGCGCCGCCTCCCGTCAGAAGCAGCCCGCCGCCGGACGGTGCGGCGACGACCTCGTCCATGCCGCGCAATCGGTCGGTGATCGACTCGAGCCCGTTCGAATCGAGCACCACGGACCACTCGCCGCCGTGCTGCCGGGTCGCCACCACGGTGCGCGTGGACAACCGGTAGCGATCGGTCGCGGTGAGGGTTACCGCGTTGGCGCCCGCTTCCAGCAGAACGCCCGCAAGCACGGGTATCTCGCGGGTACGGGCCACCGCGGTGCGGACCTGGTCGAGCGCCTCGGCCAGCGTCGCCGCATCGATCGCCACCTGCGTGCCGAGAGACTGTTCGACCACGGCGGCGACGCGCGCGGCCTCGTCCGCTCGCCGCGCCAGTTCCGCGACGTGACGATCGAGCAGGTATCGTGCCCGGTCGGTGTCACCGGCGAGGATCTCCGCGATGGTGTCCAGCGGCAGATCGATCGAGCGCAGCTGCCGGATGAGCACCGCCCGCTCCCGCTGCGCCTCGGTGTAGTAGCGGTATCCGGTCAGCGGATCGACTCTGGCCGGAACGAGCAGGCCGCAGTCGTCGTAGAACCGCAGCGCGCTCGCCGTGAGCCCGCTGGCTCGCGCGAGCACGCCGATCGTGATCAACCCTGTCGACTCCGTACTCACCACCCGGCCATCATGGAGCCTCAACCAACTCGAAGGTCAACTTCGCGGGTGGAGCAACCAATCGCAGTCCATGTGTTCCGCTGCTGGAACGCGATGCGCACGCTGCCGAGCTGCGGGAAAGCCGAAGTTGCCGCAGCCCGCCAGGGCGCAGTGTCCGCGACTTCGCGGGGCTGTCGGTGTTGCCCGCCGCAAATCAGGTGGTGCACAACCGCAGGACATGGGCAACTGGACGGGCAGACCGAGGCGCTCGACATCCGGCCGCGTATGTGCGCCGGCCACGTGAAAGCATCGACGAGCTTCAGCACTTGCGGCAGGATCGCGATGAACAGATCCAGCATCGGCGGCCGGGTCTCCGCCTTTGGCGGTGTCGCGAGAGTTTCGCGACTGGTCGAGGTAGAGCACACGGCCGTCGCCTGTCACTCGGATGTGCTCTAACAGAGGGGCCAGGGGTGGGGGAAAACGCGCCGGTGAACGGTTCCTTCATCCTGACCATGCTGTGATTCGCGTCTCACGCATACGAGGTCGCCACTCGCAGAACCGCGAACCGTCGAGCCTGGCGCGAGTCAGTCGGCCCCGGCCTCGATGGGGGTCACGCGCCAGCGGCGCGACCAGTCCCAGACCGATCCGAGTGCCGTGCCGAGTTCGGCTCCCGCGGTGGTCAGTTCATAGGACTTGTCGGGGTTCTTCGCGATGAGGCCCGCGGATTGCAGGTGTTGCAGGCGGACCGAAAGCATGCTCGAGGAGCAGTTGCCCATCCGTCGGCGCAGTTCGAGGAAGCCGAGGCGGTCGGGTTCCAATTCCCACAGGATGCGCAGAATCCAGCGTTGGCCGAGTAAGTCCATCGTGGCCAGTAACGGCGCGTTCGCCGGGTCGTCCCGCCCACGCGGCGGCTTGGGTTCGTTTGCGCTTCTCATTTAGAACCAGCATAGTGGTTCTGAATCAGAAGCACTGGCCCGGGTGCCGGGCGGACCGAAAGGGTGACGGTGGACGAGAGGACCGGTCGGCGAATCGTTCTGATCACGGGTGCCTCCCGCGGCATCGGCGCGGAGACCGCCCGGGTGCTCGCGACGCGCGGCGACCATGTGGTGATCAATTACCGGGAGAAGGCGAAGCGGGCCGACGCGCTGGCGGGGTCGATTCGGCAGGCGGGCGGTAGTGCCTCGACGGCGGGCGCCGACATCGCCGACGCGGATTCGGCCCGGGCGCTGGTCGCCGGGGTCGCCGAGGAGTTCGGCCGTCTCGATGTGCTGGTGCTGAACGCGTCGGGTGGGCTGGAGCGCGATGCCCGGCCCGACTACGCCATGGCCCTCAATCGTGACGCGCAGGAACGGCTTGTGCGGCTTGCCCTGCCGCACATGCCTTCCGGTGCGCGGATCGTTTTCGTGACCAGCCATCAGGCGCACTTCCACGGCCGCAAGCCCGTCCCCGCCGACTACGAACCCATCGCCGCCAGCAAGCGCGCGGGCGAGGACGCGCTGCGCGCCATGATCCTGGAACTCGATGCCAGGGGCATCGCCCTGCACGTGGTCTCCGGCGACATGATCGACGGCACGATCATCGTCCAACTGCTGGAACGCCGAAATCCCGACGCCGTCGCCGCGCGCCGCGAGCACGGCGACTTGCCCACGGTCACGGAGTTCGCCACCGCGGTCGCCGATGCCACCGCCGCCACCGCTGACCCCGGCCACACCATCTACATCGGCGGTCTGGATTATCTCGACGCGCAAGAGATCACATCCTGAAGCGATGCCGACCCGCAGGCATGACGCACTCCGGCCGTGGGCGGCAACCTGCCACGCGGCGTGTCGATCGCGCCGCGGGGAATAGAAGCGCTCCGGTAGTGCCCGGGAGAACCATCCGGAACGCGCGCTTCGAATTTCGCACTATCAGACGCCAGCGCCTCGAGTGCGGAGACGCCCTGCGGCGCGAAAGCTGAATTGCCCAGAGTCGAAGGGCTTGCCCGTGTGTGACGAGGTCGCCCTTGCGTTCGGCCTTGCCTCATGAAGAAGTGTGGCGGTGCAGTGCCGATCCGAGCGCATGCGGGCGCGTAATTCGGTGGTGAGTTCCCGGTGCGGCTCGGACGATCGAGTGATGGTGGGTTACCAGGGCACCGCTCTGCGGATCGGATGGGCCGAGGCGCCGGAGCCGGTACGGGCGGAAGTAGAGCGCGTACTCGGAGACGCCGTCCACACTGCCGAGAATCAGCGCGGAGGGTTCAGCCACGGTGTGGCAGCGCGCTTGCGCACCGTCGGCGGTGGTGCTGCCTTCGTGAAGGCGATCGAGGCGGAAGACGGTCTCGCGGTGATGTATCGGCAGGAAGCGCGGATCGCGGCTCGGCTCCCGGCGACGGTGCCCGCACCGCGATGCCGGTTCGCGACGGAGATCGCGGGGTGGTTCGTCGCGGTTTTCGACGATGTCGAGGGAGCGTTTCCCCGACTCGGCGAGCCGGGGGAGTTGCGAGACACTCTCGAGCTGGTGGCGCGATTGGCGGCGGAGCTGACTCCGAGCCCACTGGCTGATGTGCCGACGGTTGCGGAAGCCTACGGACCGGAGCTGACCGGCTGGCGAACGTTCGTGACGGAAGGGCCTCCGGCGGACTTGGACAGTTGGTCGCTTCGTCACCTGACGAAATTGGCCGAACTGGAAGCCGCGTGGCCCACGGCCGCGGAAGGAAACACTTTGCTGCACACGGATCTTCGGCCGGACAACATGCTGCGGCGGCCCGATGGTGCGGTGCTGGCGGTCGATTGGGCGTGGGCCTGCCGGGGCGCCGCGTGGATCGACCTCGTCGCGCTCGCGCCGTCCATCGCGGCCGCCGGTGTGGATCCGGATCCGATCATCGCCACCCATTCAGTGACTCGCGACGTGGACCCCGTGGCGGTCGACGCTTTCGTCTGCGCGCTCGCCGGGTATTGGGCGGCGGCTTGCCGGAAGCCGGGACCGCCGCGTTCGCCGCGGTTGCGTGAGCATCAGTCAGTGTTTGCCCGGCTCGCCGGAGCGTGGCTGGCGTGTCGTCTCGGCTGGCCATAATCCCAGGAGATATGGCTCTATCGTCGAAAAACGCAAGGTCACTGGATATTTGCCAAAGCTTTGGAGGGTGGTGTGTGACCGGATAAATCGGTCAATGGGCGTGTCGCGTGCGCGGAAGTGATCGAATTCGACGCGACCCGGGCCACTCTCGGTCACGCTGGGCATATGTGGATGTTCGGGCAGTGCCGGGACACCGGCGAGGCAAGGCATCGCGGGCGCGACCGAGACGCGTCCACGCTGGTCGGAATGGGGGTCCGGAGAATGGAACAGGTGTCCGAGGCCCGGGTGATTCCGGGCAAAGAACTCCTGCTGGCTGCCTTCCGGGGCTTGCCGCACATGGATCATCCGATGCTGGAAGCGGCCGGAGAACTGGCTCAGCTGCACCAGACACGCGAACGCACTCCCGCGAGCCGGTGCGACAAACTCGACCGGCGTCGAGTGCAGCTCGTGCGCGGCATCGACCGCTGGGTCACCCTGGCGACGCCGATCCCGCCGCCGGCCGCGCCCGAACACGCCGAGACCGTGGGCCACATCGTCGACCGGCTGGCCATGCTGGCCGCTCAGGCGTTCGTGGCGCTGGCGCACGCGCCGGAATCGGTCTTCTACGACGCATGGGTCCGAATCGACGAATTGGCCGACGGTTACCAGGATCTCATCGACGACCTGCGTGCCGGAGCCAGACGACTACCCGACGGGCGTTACGACCGCTGGTAGCTACCGACCTCGCCCGAACAGCCGGAACGAGCGGCGGCGCCGACGTGGCAGAGTCGCGTACACCATGGTCATGTCGGCGAAGACCTCCGCCTCCCGCTCGCGATCGACGCCGAACTCGGCACGGCCGAGGACGTGGTCGATCGATTGCGGCGAAATCGAGGGCAGGACGACGGCCAACGAGGGCGGCAACGGATCGCCGCGTTCTTGGTCGTTGTGGTGACCCAAGAGCATGTGACCGATCTCGTGCAAGATGACGTGATCGGCGTTGCGGCCGGTCGCCGCGGCGTCGTAGACGATGATGTCGTCGTGCTTGCGTGCCACCCACAAGCCGCCTCCGCCGCAACCCATGTCCGCCAACATCGCCTTGGGCACCGGATGCAGGCTGATCGAGCGTCCGCGATGGGCGGCCACCGCGGCCAGGTAAGCGGTCAGATTCCACGGGTTTGGGAGGGGCACGGTCCGGGTGGCATCGCCGAAACGGGCTTCCATGCTGGTCATCGGCGCCCACCTTACCCATCGGTCGGCGACTAGTCATCTGCGGAATCCGGGCATACCGACAAAAGGTGATCCGCGGCGGGACAACGCGATCGGTCACTCAGCGGATGACCCGCTGTCCAAGGGTTGTGCCCGCATGGCCCGAATGGCCAGGTAGTTCAGGCCCCACAGTGCGACCCCGATGGCCAGCAGCACGCCGGCGATGGCGTACTGCGCCGGATTGCGGTCGGTGAAGGGTGTGACGAGAAAGCCGCAGCTGAGCGCGCCGACGACCGGCAGCGGCGTCGGCGTCTTGAAGTGCTTGTGCGACACAGTGTCTCGGCGCAACACCAGCACCGCGACGTTGACCACCGTGAACACCGCCAGCAGAAGCAGGGCCGTGGTGCCACCGAGTTCGGGTACCTCGCCGACGAACAGGATCAACCCCAGCGCGAGCAGCGTGGTGAAGACGATGGCGGTGACGGGCGTCCGGCGCCGCTGGTGCACGCGGCCGAACGGCCGGGGCAACACGCCTTGACGGGCCATGCCGTAGATCAGTCGGCTGGCCATCAGCATGTTGATCAGCGCCGAATTGGCGACGGCGAACATGGTGATGTAGGCGAAGATGTGGGTCGGGAAGCTCGGCGCGCCGACCTGGACCACTTTGAGTAGCGGCGTGTCGCCTTCGCCGAGTTGGTCTGCGGGCACGAGTGCGACCGCGCTGATCGATACCAGCACGTAGATGAGCCCGGTGATGATCAGTCCCGCGAGCAGCACCTTCGGGAAGATGCGGGTGGGCTCCTTGCACTCCTCGGCCATGTTCACCGAGTCCTCGAAACCGACCATCGCGTAGAACGCGAGCGTGGTGGCCACGATGACGCCGCCGACCGCGTTGCGCTCCCCGGTGTCGAATTCGACGATGCGGGAGAAGTCGCCGTCGCCAACGCCCAATGCCCAGCAGCCGATCCCGATGACGATCAGCAGCCCGGTCAGCTCCACACAGGTGAGCACCACGTTGAGCTTGACACCCTCGCTCACCCCGCGCAGGTTGATCGCCGCCACCACGGCCATGAACAGCAGCGCGATCACCGTCACCGCGGTGCCGCTGCCGAGATCCGGATCGAAGGCCTCGGCGAAGTTGGCCGCGAAAGCCCGCGAGGCCGTGGACGCGGAAGTGATGCCGGAACTCATCACCGCGAAAGCGACCATGAACGTGAGGAAGTGGATGCCGAACGCTTTGTGCGTGTAGAGGGCCGCACCCGCGGCGTGCGGGTACTTGGTGACCAGCTCCAGATAGCTGAGACCGGTGATGAGCGCGACCAGGAACGCCACCAGGAAGGGCACCCAGACCGCCCCGCCGACTTCGTTGGCCACCTTGCCGGTGAGCGCGTAGATGCCGGTGCCGAGGATGTCGCCGACGACGAACAACAAGAGCAATCCCGGCCCCATTACCCGTTTGAGTTCGGGCCCGGAGTCGGACGGCGGATCGGCTGTGACTTCGGACATGCGTCCTCCCCTCGGCAGTAGGGCGAGGGTACCCATTCCGATACGGAATAGTCGTGCACCGGGCCGTATTTCGCCTGGATTTCACCTGCCAGGGGCGGGCTGCTAGCCCTCCCGATCCATCTGCCCCGCGGCCTCCACGATCATGGCCGCGGAGTCGCGCGGGCTCAGCGCCATGGCGCGCAGCTGGTCGAAGATCACGCCGAAGCGACGGATCTCGGAGTGGCCCTCGATCAGCTCGTCACCCGCGATGCCCTCCACATAGACCAGCTCGGGATCGGCGGGGTCGGGGAAGTCCAACAAGGTGAACGAACCCGCCATGCCGGGGTGCGCGCCCGCGTCGAACGGCAGGATCTGCAGGATCACGTTCTTGCGCTTGATCTCTTGCAGCAGTCGCTCGAGCTGCCCCCGCATCACCGCGGGCCCGCCGACGGTGCGGCGGATGGCGGCCTCGTCCAGGACGACCCAGAGTTCGAGCGGGTCGTCCTTGGTCAGGTTGACGGCGCGATCCATCCTCGCCTTCGCCCTACTCTCCATGACCGACGCCTCCAGCTTCGGCATGGAGGTGTCGATCACGGCGGTGGCGTACTCGTAGGTCTGCAAAAGGCCTGGAATGAAAGAGGTTTGGTAGTGCCGCGCGGACAACGCCTCGGACTCGAAATTGATGTAGGCGGCGTAGACCTCCGACACGCTGCCCTCGTAGGCGCGTGACATGCCGGGCTTCAGCGCGTCGGACAGCAGCTCCAGCGCGTCCTCGCGCTGCTCGTCGCCGATGCGGTAGAGGTCGAGCATCGCCATGAGGGTGCGCCGCTGCGGCCGCGCCTGCGCGGTCTCGATCCGGTACAGCGTGGTGACGTTGATCCCGGTCTTCGCGCTGACCTCTTCTTTGCTGAGCTGAGCGTTCTCGCGCATCTCGTGCAGCATCGCCGCCAGCCGCCGCAACCGGACGGTCAGTACGGTGCGCTTGCCTGCCATCAGTCCAACCCCTTCGGTGTGCGCACTTGCTGGAACGTGTTCTGACGTTCGACCTCGAATGCGGCCTGCGTGCAGCGGATCTGTGCCTGGTGTGGGCACAGCAACAGAGACTACCTCCCGTGATGCACCTTATGGTCGGTGTTTTCGTGTGCGTTTACGGCCGCTGGGCGATATCGCGGGGCGAACCGGACCGACCGCTCGGTTGCGGGGGTATGTGGAGACTCGCCGAACTGTGCGGAGCCGCTTTCCGGGCGGTGGGAACGCCACGCTCGAACGTGATCGCCGGACGACGCCGCGCGTCCGGGCGGGCCGGGAGAGGCCCGGCTGCCGCGCCTGGGCGACGCAACGCGGCCGGTGTGGATTCCGGCTCGGGGCGTGGGCAACAGCGCTGACCGCCCGGCATCACGCCCATTGCGGATTAATTGCCAATGCATTCATACATATGAACTAAGTCCATAGTGTCGAGCTAGAGAGCCTTTTCTTGATGATGCCGAAAGTTTGCCACAATTTGGTTTCATCTCGTGTTCCCGGCCGTGGCCCTCGGGCGCCGATGGATAATGACCGCGTGACGAGGATGGACGACCTCGCGCTGAGAAGCGCCTCCGCGATCGAGAGCGTCATCGCGGGCACGCCGCAGAGCGTGGGCAGCTTCCGCTTCTGGTTCGAGGATCAGCGATGGGAATGGTCGGACGCGGCGGCCGCGATATACGGCTACACCGAGGGGAGTGCGCGACCCAGTACGGAGCTGTTGCTGGCGCACAAGCATCCCGACGACCGCGCTCTCGTCGCCGAGTCCATCGCCTCCGCCGTGCGAACCGGTGAGCCGTTCTGCGGACGTCACCGCGTCATCGACACCGCCGGGCGCACCCATCACGTCATCGTCGTCGCCGATCGCATGCTCGACGACCAGGAGTCGGTGGTCGGCACCGCGGGCTATTTCATCGACGTGTCCGGCACACTCGAGGAGAACCGGCAGGAGATCCTCGACGACACGCTGCCCGAACTGGTGCAATCACGGGCGGTGATCGAGCAGGCCAAGGGTGTGCTCATGGTGGTCTACGGCATCAACGCCGAACAGGCCTTCCGGGTGCTGCAATGGCGCTCCCAGGAAACCAACATCAAGTTGCGGACCCTGGCGCAACAACTGGTCGGCGAGGTTCCCGCGATGGGTGGCGGTCCCGCGGCGCAACGGGCGCGCTTCGACCATCTGCTGCTGACCATGCACGACGTCCTGGCGTCGAAGTGAGCGCCGTGCCGGTGACCGATACCCGATAGGCGGCCCTACGGGGAGGTCGCGTCCGGCGACATCGGCACCGGAGCACCCTGCGCGTCCCGTACCGGCCGCTTGCCTCCATGCGCCATGTCGACTCTCGAGCCGTGGCGCCGCGCTGCGGACCGAGCTCCCGTTTGCCGCGGTGTCGCCGTCGAATACGCGATGCGCCAATGCCATTCAGGGCGCGAGTGTTGCGTGATCTTCGCCCTTCGACCGGTCCCACTACCGATAAGTCGGAGACAATTCATTAGAAGTAACCATAGTGGGAGGGAGTCGTTGTGGTCAGTGAGTACACATCGGCACTCGAGCGGGAGATCGTCGACATGCGCGGGCAACACGAGATGTTGCTGCGGACCGGGCGGCAGTGGTCGTTGCGCGCGATGTTCGGCACACCCGACTGGGACATCATCGACTACTGCCGCGACTTCCGGCCCAATCGGTTCGGGGAGCAAGCCTGTGCGGAGGTGGAACGTTTCTGCCGCGAGCACGGCATCTGGCTCGAGCCCGCGGGCCCGCACTACAACAGCATGACGCCCTATCTGCACCCCGGCGCCGTCAGCGCCGAGCGGATGACGATCATCGGCCTGTACAACGCGATCCTGTTCTGGCTCAACGACACTGTCGGCCGGGAGAAGTTCGGGCACCTCGGCGACGACGAACAGCGACAGGCGCGGGTGGCGATCGATCGGCTGTGCGCGCTCCTGTGCACAGGGTCGGCTCCGGCGGACGCCACCCCGTTGGAGACCTCGACCTCGGCGTTCCTCACGATGCTGTCCGCCCGCGCGGACGCGGACTGGCTCGATCGGTTCATCGAAGCCACCGTCGCGCACCTGCGGCCCGCGATCCAGGACCAGAACGCCCGGGCGCGCGGCGGGTTGCTCAGCGTCGCGGAGTACATCGATCTGCGGGCTCAGGTCTCGGGTATGTACCCGGCGATCGCGCTGTGCGAGTTCGGCCGGGACGACTATCTGCCCTGGGAGCTGATCCGGCGGACGGGGCTGGCCGGGGACCTCCTCCGGCTGCGGGTGCTGACCGTCGAGATCGGCGCGTTGATGAACGACGTGTTCTCCTTCGAGAAGGAGTGCATCGTCGATCTGGCGGATTTCAACTTGATTCCCGCGGTGTTGCTGAACCACCCCGGATACTCGCTGGAGGACGCCGTGCGGGGCGCCACGGAGATCGTGCGCGCGCGCCTGGCCGAGTTCCGGGAACTGTGTGCGGTCGCCACCGAACGGTGCGACCGACTGGCAGCGGTGGACGCCGCCTTGGCGTCCACCGTCGCGACCCACCTCGCCGATCTGGTCGCCTGCGTCCAGGCGACCTGGGTCTGGCAGGTGAAGACTCTGCGGTACAAGGGGGCGTCGATCTTCCGGGAGAACGGGTTGCAGTTATAGCTCCACTCTCACCATTCCTGGGAATGCTTCCAGGCGGCAGTACTCGACGGTCTCGAACATGTGTGGATACGATGCGTCGGGGGCTATCTCCGGCCTGAATGGTGAGGGGGTTGCGGTGGAACAGATCGAACTCGCCAGGATGGCGAACATGTGGTGGCGCGCTCTGCAGGCCGTCGCCGGTGGGTCCGCGTCTGTACCGGACCCCGAGCTCGCGCTACTCGGGATGGTCGAGGAGCTGGCTTCCGGCTTGGAAGCCGAACCCTTCGACGCGAGCGTCGGCAGGCGTGTCGGCGCGTCGCTGGCCTCCGCGGGACTCGACGACCCGGCCGTGCCCAGTACGTCGGCCCAGGTCCTGTACGGGCTGGCCGAACAGGCGACGGCTCCGGAGGCCGGCCGACGGCTCGCGGCGCTGCTCGCGGAGGTCGGTCAGGGATACGAAGCCCAGCGGCGCGCGAACGAGGACGCGCACCGATCCGATGACGAGCGGTTCCGTGTGGTGTTCGACAACGCAGCGATCGCGATCGCCATCGGTGACACCGACGGTACGTTGCTGGATGTCAACCGGGGTCTGGCCGAGATGATCGGAGTCCCGGTGGAAAGCTTGCGCGGGGTGTCGGTCTACGACTTCGCGCACCCCAACGACCGCGAGGGCATCCGCACGCTGGTGTACGAGAAACTGGTCCCGGCCGGTGCGGGCACGGTGAAACTGGAACAGCGCATCCGGCGCGCCGACGACAGCTACGGGTGGGCGTCGTTCGCCATCACCTTCGTCAAGGGCGCGGAGGGGCAGAGCGATTACCTGCTCGCGGTCGGCGAGGACGTCACCGAACAGCACCGGATGCGCGAGGAACTGCACCGGCAGGCCCGGCACGATCCGCTCACCGGACTGCCGAACCGGCGGCATCTCATCGAACGGATCGACGCGATGATCGACGAGGCGCGCAACGGGGATCGGGCGGGATTGTGTTTCGTCGACATCGACCGCTTCAAGCACGTCAACGACCGCTACGGCCACGGCACAGGTGACCAGATATTGACCGCGGTCGCCGGACGCCTGCAGGACAGTGTGCGCGGATCCGGGTGTCTGGTCGCCCGCATCGGCGGGGACGAGTTCGTCGCGCTGATCCCCCCGCCCGCCAGCGATCACCGGGTGGCCACGGTGGCGAACAGCCTGCTCGAGGCGCTTGTCGACCCGATCACGGCCGGTGACCGGCGACTACGCATGTCGATCAGCATCGGCGCGGTCGTCACCGCGGTCGCGGGCGCGGACGCCGAATCACTGCTCGACGCGGCCGACACCGGCCTCTACCGGGCGAAGGCCGACGGCAAGGGCCGGTGGGTGTTGCACATTCTGGACACCGACACTTCGCTCGGTCCGCAACCGGTGTTGTGAGCAGCGGAAGCGAGCCACCGCCCGTCGCGCGTAACTTCGCGGCCGAGCGATGTCCGGCGTCCGCGTTCGAGCAGAGGTATCGCGGCGGGTGGCGACTCAGGCGGCCGATGGCGCTCAGCGGGCCAGCAACCTGCGCAGAAACGCGGGCGGGATCATCGGTCGTTCCTCGTCCCAGAGGCCTTCGCGCAGGTCGTAGTCCAAGCTGTGCAGCAACGACATGATCCAGGGGCCCTCGTCGAGCAGCGGCCGGATGAGACCGGCATCGGCGTACCGGACCACCACCGGGGCCAGCTCGTCCTTGGCCGCTTCGGTCTTTCCCGCCGCCGCGAGGCAGGAGGCGAGCAGCAGCGATGCCTGTGCCGCGGCGCGGGGACGTCGATCGGGGTCGATCGAATCCCGCAGCTGACGGGCGCGCGTGGACGCGGCGGTCACCCTTTTGGCGGCCCCCGAACGCAGCAGCATGCGGATAGCGGAGTCCTCACGCATTTCCGCGGCCATCGTGGCGATACCGCCCTCTCCGGCCGGAGGTTCGGTGACGTAGGTGGCCGTCAGGCCCAGCCGGACCTGCTCGTTGGCCACGCGGGTGGCCAGGCGCGGCAGCTTCATGGCCCGCGCCAACTCGGCGCCTTCGTCCAGCCGTCGCGCGGCGGCGGCCAGGTCACCGCGCAGGGCTTTGATCCGCGCGCCGGTGGCGTAGTTGGCCATCAGCAGGTCGACCGGGCCGCCCTCGGTGCCGAGCCTGCCCGCTTCGTCCAGCAGGCGCTCGGCCGCGGCGAGCTGGTCGCGTTCGTAGAGCAGCTCGCCGAGCAGGGCGCCGGCCAAGCGAGCGGCATAAGACCGCGGGCCCGACGAGGTGGTGGATATCTCGACCGCCGTGCGGAAGCTGTGTTCCGCCGTGGCGATGTCGAGTTGTTCCCTGGCCGCGATGCCGACCAGGCAGTGGCTGTACATCAAGGTGAACGTGCTGCGGTTCTTGCGATAGAAGGGGGTGGCCCAGTCGTTCCACTCCCGTGCCCGCTCGTAGTCGAACTTGGTGATCGCGGAAAACGCTGCGAGGTTGGCGGCCGCGCACAGCGCCCACGGCCCCAACGTGTCGGCCCGGGCCAGGCATTTGCCGACCACGGCGTCCAGTCCTTCCGGGTGGTCGCCGAAGGCGCGCTCCACGCTCTCGATGAGGTCGGCTTCGAGCGCGACATCGGGATCTGCGGCGGGCTCGTTCTCCAGCGACGCCCGTACCAGCCGTAACGCGGCATGCAGTTCGGTGGGCCGCCGCAGCAGCACGTGCGTCCAGGCGACACCGACCTGAAGCATGGGGCGGCTGGCGGCGATGCCGGGCGGGAGCTTGTCGAGCAGTCCCAGGAACGTGGCGAGCTGCCCGTCCTGCACCAGAGCGCGGGATTTCGCCTCGAGGAGGTCTGCGGCCATGTCGCCGTCGTCGGCGGCCAGCGCGTGGTCGATGGCCTCGCTGAGCATCCTGTTGTCGCCGAACCACGAGGCTGCCTTGCAATGCAGTTCGCGCACGCGCTCGGGATGGTCGCGCTCGAGGCGCTGGCGCAAGAACTCCGCGAACAGATGGTGGTAGCGGAACCATTCGCCGCCTTCGTCGACGCGGCGCAGGAACAGGTTACGGCGTTCGAGATTCTCGAGGAGGGCCTGCCCGTGCGGGTCCCCGGTCAGCGCCGTGGCGAGGCCGCCGGAGATCCGTTCGGGAAGCGAGGTGGCGAGCAGGACCTCGCGCAGTTCGGGCTCGACGGTGTCGAGCACGTTCTCGGCCAGGTACTCCGCGATGGCGTGATGACGCCCGGACAGGTGGGCGATCAGCGAGGCCGGATCGGGATGCTCACGCAGCGACAGCGAGGCCAGCTGCAAGGCCGCCGCCCAGCCCTCGGTGTAGTCGCGCAGCTCGGCGCTCTCGGTGTCGGCCAGGGTGAGACCGGTCTGCTCGGTGAGGAAGGCCCGCGCCTCCCCGGCATCGAAACGCAATGCGGCGGCGTCGATTTCGACGAGTTGGTGACGAACGCGCAGGGTGCCGAGCGGCAGGCCCTCCAGCGATCGGCTGGTCAGGATGATCTGCAGGTGCCGCGGCCCCTGGTCGATCAGGTAGAGCAGGGCATCGACCGCGGCGGGGTCGGTGATCCGGTCCCAGTCGTCGATCACCAGGGCGAACCGCTCGTCGCGTTCGTCGATGGCGTTGATCAGCGTGGTGAGCACGTAGCGCGCTGCGCTGGTGTCGCCCTCTTCGAGGACCGGGGCAAGGCCGGGCGCCAGCGCGGGGCTCACGCGGTTGAACGCCTCGATCAGGTGGGTCAGCAACCACACCACGTTGTTGTCGTCGCGGTCGACGTTCAACCAGGCCACGGCCACTTTCTCGGTGTCGGCGAGACGCTTGGCCCACTGGGCCGCCAGCGTGCTCTTGCCGAACCCGGCCGGGGCGTGGATGACGGCGAGGCGGGGCCGCGGCTCGGTCTGCAACGCGTCGATGAGGCGCTCGCGCTGGACCAGCGGCCGGGTGGACATCGCCGGGCGGAACTTGGTCTCGGGTGTCGGCGGCGTCTTGGGGTGGGGAGTGGGAAAACGCGCTGTGGCGGTGAGCGGCCGCGTGCTGAGGTCTTCGGGCGCGGGCTGCTCGCCGGTGGGCAGGGTCATGTGCTCGACCGGCATGTCGTTACCGCGCTGGATCTCGCGCAACATCTCGCCGAAGGCGGCGGCCGAGGGCGGGCGATCCGCGGGATTGTGCGCCATGCTGGCCTCGATGGCGGCCGCGACCTCGTCGGGGATGCCGTCGAGCCGCAGGTCCGGCAGCGGATCGGCGGAGATGCGCAGGAACTGCGCGACGATCTGCTCACCGGAACGTCGCTCGTAGGCCGCGTGGCCGGTGATCATGGCGAACAGCGTCGCGCCGAGCCCGTAGACGTCCGAGGCGACGGACGGAACGCCGGAGCGCAGCACCTCCGGGGCGGTGAACGCGGGCGAGCCGGTCACCACTCCCGTGGTGGTCTCGAAACCACCTTCGACGCGGGCGATCCCGAAATCGGTCAGTTGCGGCTCGCCGTAGTCGGTGAGCAGGACGTTCCCCGGTTTGATGTCGCGGTGCAAGATCCCGGCCCGGTGCGCGGTCTCCAGAGCGCCCGCCAGCTTGACGGTGATCCCGATCGCCTCGGGCAACGGCAGAAAGCCTTCCCGGCGGATACGGTTCTCCAGCGAACCGTGTGAGTGATACGGCATCACCAAGTAGGGGCGTCCGCTGCGGGTGGTGCCCACTTGGAGGATCGGCACGATGTTCGGATGCCCGGACAGGGCGCCCATGGCCTGCTGCTCGCGCAGGAATCGCTCGACGTTCTCCGGCTCCAGATCCGGCCGGGCGGTGAGGACCTTGACCGCGACGCTGCGGTTCAACGCCCGCTGCCTGCAGCGGTAGACGACGCCGAACCCGCCTTTGCCGATCACTTCGGGGTCGTCGAGACCCGCGCCCTCCAGTTCCCGCTCGATACCTGGAGGTCGATCGTGCTGTGTGGCGAACGGGTCCGAACCTGCCATGGCCCTGCTCTTGTCGGCTGTCTGTGGTCCTGCGGTAGATACCCAGTTTATGCCCAGCGAACCCTTTCCCTGGTTATTACGGCTGATATAGACCATGAGGTGGGAAGGGTATTATCGTCGGTTTCGGGGGCGGGCGCGGTGTGGCTGACGTGACTCGGCAATATCTGTACGTCGCGATGGAAGTCGCTGTCTCGCACCGTTTGTCGCGAAAGTACCTTTCCGCGACATACGTCGTAGCGGGGGTGTCCGGGGCGCTATGACGTATGTCAGAATCCGCGCATGACCATCGACGTCTGGGCGCAGCATCCGACTCGGCGATTCCTCGCCCACGACATGTTCGCCTCGCTGCGGCGGTGGACCGGGGCCGTTATACCGACCGACGAGATCCCGCTGTCGTTCACTCTCGATGCGATGGATGCCGCAGGCGTCGACCGAGCGCTCATCTCGGCGTGGCACGCGCCGGAAGGCGTCCTCATCTCCAACGACGAGGTCGCGGCCTGGGCGGCCGAGGCGCCGGAGCGCCTGCTCCCCATCGCGTCGGTGGATCTGCGCAGGCCGATGGACGCGGTACGGGAGCTGCGCCGCCGCGTGGACCAGGGCTTCAAGGGGCTGCGGGTGCTCCCGTGGCTGTGGGAAGTGCCCCCGACCGATCGGCGCTTCTATCCGTTGTTCGCCGCGTGCGTCGATGCGGGAATCCCGTTCTGCACGCAGGTCGGGCACACGGGACCGTTGCGGCCGTCGGAAACCGGGCGCCCCATCCCGTACATCGATCAGGTCGCGCTCGACTTCCCGGAGCTGACGATCGTCTGCGGGCATATCGGCTATCCGTGGACCGAGGAGATGATCGCGGTCGCGCGCAAGCACGAGAACGTCGTCATCGATACCTCGGCGTACACGACGAAACGCCTTCCCGCGGAACTGGTGTCGTACCTGAAGTCCGGTAGCGGCCGCCGCAAGGTGTTGTTCGGTACGAATTATCCGATGATCTTCCCGCAGCACGCGCTCGACGGCCTCGCCGCGCTCGGCCTGGACGACGAGACTCGCGAGCTGTACCTGGGCGGCAATGCCCGACGCGTTTTCGGACTGGCCGGTTGACCGACTAGCGCGGCGGCGTGTCGGCGGTGTGTTGCGCGGCGTTCCGCGGCTGGGGGCCATAGGATTCCCCGGCGCGCATCGTGAGGAGGTCGAATGCTCTGGGTCGTACAGGTGTTCGCCGTCGCGGCCGCCCTACTCCATGTCGGCATCTTCGTCATGGAGTCCGTGCGGTTCGGCGACCCCAAGGTGTACCAGGGGGTATTCCGGGTTTCCGGAGCCGAACTGCCCGCGGCGCGGCCGTGGGCGTTCAATCAGGGTTTCTACAACCTGTTCCTCGCGGTGACGACACTGGTCGGCGTGGCCATCCTGCGGACGGTGCCCGCGGCGGGATGGGCGCTGGTGCTCGCCGGCTGCGGATCGATGCTGGCCGCGGCGGTGGTGCTGGTGGCGCACGACCGCCGGTTCGCCAGGGGCGCGGTGGTGCAGGGCGCCTTGCCCGCGCTGACGTTGCTCGCCGCCGTGACCCAGCTGTGAACGTGGCCGCGTAGTCGGGCCAGCGGCTGAGGATCGGTGCGACGCTTCGGTATCGGCGCGCGTGGCAAGGCGACCGCGAGGGGCTTCCCACGTCGTAAGGAAGATCGACAGCGCACTGTCGGCTACCGAACGTGCACAGCAGTGGGCGAATTCGTGTGCACGGGCCGGCGACCGGCCGAGCGGGCGGCCGGAAATGGGGAACGAGTGGTGGTGCTCGTCAGCGCCGACCGGCGCCGGAAGCGCTCGATCGGTGAGCCGAAAAAGGTTGCGACCGGTCTGCTCTGGGCCTCCGCGCGCCGTATGGAGCCCTTGACCGCAGAAATGCAGACGCAATCTTGCGTTCTTGCATCTGTACGTGCATGATCCAGCTAGCCTAGTTGTGACAACCCATCCGATGGCCGGGATAACCGAATCGAGAGCCAATTATGTTGGTACAAAGAGCGTTGGGGTCGGGTCAACTCGGAGTGCGGCGGTGAGCGCGCCGACGGTCGGCGCCTTACCGACCGCGCCGCAATTGCTGTGCGCTTTCCAGGGACGGCGTTTCCAAGACCGGGAACTGCTGCGGTCCGCACACGCACTCGCCGAGCTGCACCAGCGCCGCGCGCAGGTGGTGGACGCCGCACTCATCGCCGAAATCGACTGCCGGCGACTCGAACTGGTCGACGACATCAACGACTGGGTCGCGCAGGAGATCCCGCAGCATCGCAACGGCGCGTCGTTGCACACCGAAAGCCTCGGCGCCGTGGTGGACCGGATGGCGCGTAGCTGGGTGGATGCCAATCAGGTCATCCACATCGAGGGCGGGCGCAGCGACAATACCCATAAACATTGGTACCAACTGGCCGAGCTCGTCGACGGGTACACTGACCTGGTAACCGACGTGGCCGGTGGCCGCCGCCGTTTGCCCGAACAATGAGTTCGTCGCGACGGTGATCTCGTCCGCGGTAGTGACACTGCCCCGCAGCGTCACTCGTCCGAATGGCGACGTCCCGGCGCCGAGTCCCATGGCCGGCGGCTCCAGCCGGGCGCTCATGTCGCCGGCACAGTGACGGCGGGCGCAACGGGGCGCCCCGCCCGGCGTGCCGCGTGGTCGACTGGCGCGGCACGCCCGTGACGGATTCGCCTGCGTGGCAATTATTCAGCGACTGCGACTCGGTTGCCCGCGCGCGCTGCCCGGCGGGCGCGGCGCCGGCGCAGATAGCGACGGATCCGGCTCGCGCAGAAATACACCAGCGCCAGACCGATGACGAGCAGCACCGCCGCGATCACCGCCGCCGCCAGAGGGTGGAACACGGCCAGGGTGACCACACCCGCGACGGTCACGTCCTCGGCGGTGCTGACCACGATGTTGCTGGCGGGCTCGGGCGAGGTGTTGACGGCCATGCGCGTTCCGGCCTTCACCAGGTGGCTCACCAGCGCGGCGGTACCGCCCACCGCACCGGCGGCGAGCTGCGGCAGCGAACCGTCCTGTCCGGCCAGGAGAGCCGCGACCACGGCGCCCGCGATCGGCCGCACCACGGTGTGCAGAGCGTCCCAGAACGAGTCGAGATACGGGATCTTGTCCGCCACGGCCTCGATCAGGAACAGCGCTGCCGCCGCGATCAGGACATCGGTGCGCTGCAATCCATCCGGTACCGAATCGGTGAATCCGAACCGGCCCAAGATTCCGAGCAGCAGGACCACCGCGTATGCGTTCACTCCGCTGGCCCAGCCTGCGGTGAAGATGAGAGGTAGTGCGGACACGCGCCCATGGTAGGGCGACCGGGAGTGCAGTGTCGGCGGCGTGATCTCGTTGCCAGGCTGCCGAGCCGAACAAGGGGGTGGACTCCGCTGCCCGGCGCGGCTACCGGGTTGGGCGACCCTACATGCTCGACTCAGAGGCAGTGCATGCCCATTCCGTACGATCACGGACCGGCAGGCTAGCCGAGGTCCCTGCGGCCCTGCTCGATGAAGTCGCTCACCAAAGAATCGAGCCTGTTGATGAAATTCATGAGCACCGTATCGAGGGCGGCGCCGTCGAGCTTCCGTTCATCGCTGTCGGAAGGGGCCTCGGTCCTGACCGTATATTTCTGCACGAAGGGCATGTAGTGCTTGTCCAGCAATTCTTTGGTCTCTTCGGGAAATTTGGCCAACAGGTGGATCATGTCTTCGCTGGATGTCATGGAGGCCATATAGAGAGTGGACAGGAACTTGTTCATGCGCTGGCTGAACTCGACTGTCGCGGCGCGGAAGCCGTCGAGGTTGTCCACGCGAAGGAGACCGGCCATCTTTCCCGTCTGCTCCACGAAATTGAAAGTGCTCGCAAGAAATTCGTAGTATGACTTTTGGCGATTCTCGCGAGTCACCTGTATCAACGCTAGTTGCTGGTCTCTGTCTGCCTTGTTGACCGTGACGTACACGGCCGCCGACGCCGACACGACACTGGAGATCAGCGCAGCGCACAGGGCCGCTATGAGCGCGTAGCGTCCACTTCTGGTGGTCGCGTCCGCCTCGCGCGGGAGCACGTCCTCTTGCGCGGCCTGCGCGGTCGTGGAGTTTTCCTCCGACTGGTCGGGGGGTATCTCGGGCGACGAAGCCGCTTCATTTCTGTCTCGGTGCGGTGGAGAAGCTGGTTCAGTGGCCATTTTCACTCCCACCGGAAGAGGGCTTTCGGTCGACAGATGATCTTATGTGGACGGAGGACGCGGTCGGCGGAATTACTCGCTCGGGTGTCGCCTATGCCGACGTGCCGGGATAGCTCGTTCCGAGGGTGTGCCGATGAGCACGGTGCCCGTGGTCCGGCCCTGTCCCCGGAGGCCCTCGGCACCGCTGGTGTCGGCCGATTACGCTGTTCGCTATGTCTGTCCGCACCCGCAAGCCTCTCGTTCCCGGTACGTTGTCGCCCACCCGTGAAGTCCCGCGCGCCATCGAGCGCCCGGAATACGCGTGGAAGAAGACCGCCAACGAGGGACGCGAGCCCTGGGTGCAGACCGCCGAGACGATCGAGAAGATGCGCATCGCGGGCAAGATCGCCGCGCAGGCGCTGGAGGAGGCGGGTAAGGCGGTCGCCCCCGGTGTCACCACCGACGAACTGGACCGCATCGCGCACGAGTACATGTGCGACCACGGCGCCTACCCGTCGACCCTCGGTTACAAGGGTTTCCCGAAGTCGTGCTGCACCTCGCTGAACGAGGTCATCTGCCACGGCATTCCGGACTCGACCGTGATCGAGGACGGCGACATCGTCAACATCGACGTCACCGCCTACATCGACGGCGTGCACGGCGACACCAACAAGACCTTCCTCGCCGGTGACGTCGACGAGGAGGTGCGCCTGCTCGTCGAGCGGACCGAGGAGGCCACCATGCGGGCCATCAAAGCGGTGCGTCCCGGTCGGGCGCTGAACGTGATCGGCCGCGTCATCGAGTCCTATGCCAACCGTTTCGGCTACGGCGTGGTGCGCGACTTCACCGGCCACGGCGTCGGCCCGACCTTTCACAGCGGGCTCGTGGTGCTGCACTACGACCAGCCCGCGGTGGAGACCATCATCGAACCCGGCATGACGTTCACGATCGAGCCGATGATCAACCTCGGCGGCATCGACTACGAGATCTGGGACGACGGCTGGACCGTGGTGACCAAGGACCGCAAGTGGACCGCGCAGTTCGAGCACACCTTGGTGGTCACCGATTCCGGGACCGAGATCCTGACCCTCCCGTGACCGGAGGCCCGGCCGTGCGCCGGAAGACCGGCCCGCGATGAAGGGCGCGCTGCTGGTCGCGGGCACGACCTCGGACGCGGGGAAGAGCGTCGTCGTGGCCGGGATCTGCCGGATGCTGGCGCGGCGCGGCGTGCGGGTCGCGCCGTTCAAGGCGCAGAACATGTCCAACAATTCCGTGGTCACGCTCGACGGCGGGGAGATCGGGCGGGCGCAGGCGTTGCAGGCTCAGGCATGCGGGCTGGAGCCCAGCGTGCGGTTCAATCCCGTCCTGCTCAAGCCCGGCAGCGACCGCCGTTCCCAGCTGGTGGTGCGGGGCAAGGCGATCGGCACCGTCGGCGCCGAGGACTACTTCCGGCATCGGCGGGAATTGCGCGATGTGGTCGCCGCGGAACTCGCCGCGCTGCGCGCCGAATTCGACGTGGTCGTCTGCGAAGGCGCCGGATCGCCCGCCGAGATCAACTTGCGCGCGACGGATCTGGCGAACATGGGCCTCGCGCGCGCGGCGGGCCTGCCGGTGCTGCTGGTCGGGGACATCGATCGCGGCGGCGTGCTCGCCCACCTGTTCGGCACCGTCGCCATCCTGGAACCCGAGGACCAGCAACTGATCTCGGGTTTCATCGTGAACAAGTTCCGCGGCGCGGTTGAGCTGCTACAGCCGGGACTGGAGCGTCTCACCGAACTCACCGGTCGCCCGACCCTCGGTGTGCTGCCGTACGCCGAAGACCTCTGGATCGACGCGGAGGACTCGCTGGGCACCCTCGCCGACGCGCCGGTGGGCCGCCCCCGGCCGCCGGTGGGCGAGGAATGGCTGACCGTCGCCGCGATCCGGCTGCCGCGCATCTCCAACTCCACCGACGTCGAGGCGCTGGCCTGCGAACCCGGCGTCGCGGTGCGCTGGGTGACCGAGCCGTCCCGGCTGGCGAACGCCGATCTGGTGGTGCTGCCCGGCAGTAAGGCGACGGTGTCGGATCTGCGGTGGTTGCGGCGTACCGGCATCGCCGACGCGCTGATGGCGCGCGCCGCCGCGGGCGGGCCGATCCTGGGCGTGTGCGGCGGATATCAGATGCTCGGCACCCGCGTTCTCGACCGCGTCGAGTCCGGCGCCGGTGCGGTGGACGGACTCGGGCTGCTCGACCTGACCGTCGAATTCGCCGAGCCGAAGGTGTTGCGCCGCAGTGCCGGGCACGCGGCGGGCGTCGCCGTGCGCGGCTACGAGATCCATCACGGCCGCGTCACGCACCGCGGCGACCCGGCGTGGCTCACGATCGACCGCGAGCCGGAGGGCAGCGTCCGCGGCGCGGTGTGGGGCACACACCTGCACGGGCTGCTCGAGTCCGACGAGTTCCGCCGCGGGTGGCTCCGCGCGGTCGCCGCCGCGGCAGGTCGGTCGGGATTCGCTGTGGCCGAAGATGTTTCGGTCGCGGGGGTGCGCGCCGCGCAACTCGATCTGCTGGCCGACCTGATCGAAGGTCACCTCGACCTCGCCGCGCTCGAGCGCCTGGTCGCCGAGGGCGCGCCCGCCGGTCTGCCGATCATGGCCACCGACGTGGTGCTCGCGAGCGACCGTATCGGTTGACGGGAGCCACCCCGCGCCTTACCTTGCAGTAAGGAATTCGGCTCCAGGTAAGGCTGGGTCGAGCGAGTGCGGTCGGGTGCGAGGATGATGGCGGCGGAGAAGAGACCCAACAGCCGAGGGGGCAATGTGGTGTCGGCGACGGTGACCAGTAAGGGGCAGATCACCATCCCGATCGACGTGCGTGTGGCGATGGGATTGCGTACCGGAGTGCGGGTCGCCTTCGTCCCCACGCCCAGCGGCACCTACGAACTGGTGCCCGAAACGCGCACGATCAAGTCGCTGAAGGGCATCGTGGGCTGGTCCGGCTCGCCGATCGGCCTCGGGGAGATGAACGAGGCCATCGCGGGCAACGTGGTGGAAGGGAAGGCGCAATGATCGGCCTGGACGCGAACGTGCTGATCCGCTACCTCACCCAGGACGACCCGGAGCAATCCGCCCGCGCCAATCAGGTGATCGACGGGCTCAGCGAGAGCAAACCCGGCTACATCACGATGATCGTGCTCGCCGAGATCCACTGGGTGCTGCGCCGCGGCTACAAACAGGATCCCGAAGCGGTCACCGACGTGTTGCTCGGACTGCTCGATTCCAGCGAGATCGTGGTCGAGCGCGCCGACACCGTTCGCCAGGCGCTGCGCCGGGCCGCCGACGGCGCGGACTTCGCCGACGCGCTGATCCAGCAGCTCGGCCAGGAGGCCGGGTGTGACCTGACCGTCACCTTCGACCACAACGCAGGTGAGCGGGCCGGGATGCGCCTGCTCGCCTGATTCCGCCACCCCGGACCCGCCGCCACGGCGCCGCGAGCCGTGTAGCGTGAATCGGCATGGAATCTCGGCAGATCACGGTGGGTGACCGGGCGTGGACCGTGCGGATCGACGGACCGGAATCCCGGCACAGCGTGCTGCTGCTGCCCGACGCGGGCGAGCCGGCGGACGTCTTCGATCGGGTGTGCGCTCGCCTGCACACCTCGGATCTGCGCACCTTCGCGGTGGAGTCGATCGACGGCCTCGACGCGGCCGGTGTGACCGCGATCCTCGATGAGCTGGGGTTGCCGTGGGTCAACGTGGCCGGATGCGGCGCGGGTGCCGTGCTGGCCTGGCAGGCGTGCGCACACGGCTTCGGCCGCTTCCAGAGCCTGGTCGTGGCCGATCGCGGCCACCCGGCGACTCCCGGCGCCGACGGAACGGTGGTGGATGCGTCCACCGGTCCGGTCGAGGTACCCACCACGCTCTTGGTGACCAAGAATCTGCCGCGCTCGGTGGCCGACACGTCGGGGCGGTTCGTCTACGGCGAATTCCGGGTGGTCGAGGTCGACGTCACCGACGTGGCCACCGAAGCCGACCACGAGCTGGCCACCGAGATCGTGCTACGCACCAGCCTCTGGTGACTTCGCGCCCTGGTAGTCCGCGAGCCAGTCGAGCCAGCTGTCGAGCTCGCGGAACGCCTGGGCCAGCGGTTCCGGGCCGGACAGGAACACGTCGTGCTTGGCGCCGTCGATCGGCACCATGTTGGTGCGGTCGCCAAGGCAACCCGACCAGCGCTGGATCTGTTTGACGTCGAGCACCGCGTCGGCCACGGCCACGGCGGGACCGTACTGTTTGGCGAACTTGGTCATCCGGGAGCGCAGGATCAGGGAGGGCACCCCGATGTCCAGGCCCTGGTGCAGCCGCGCGTGGCCGTTGCGGATCGCGCGCAGCCAGCCGAGCCGGACCGGGAAGCCCTGCAACGGCTTCCAGTCCAGGTTGTACTCCCACTCACCGGACGCCGAGTGGTGCAGGCTGTCGCCGTAGGTGCTGATCTTGCCGCCGGGCAGCTGGACCATCTTCCGGAACCGTCCCACGGCCTTGATGATCGGCGTTCCGATGCTCCGGTAGTACGCGGGACCCTGCAGGTCGAACCACGGGCTGTTGAGCACGACGCCGGTGATCCCCGCGGCGGCCGTGCCCTGGGCCCGATTGAGCCGGTCCAGCCACAGCGACACGACCAGGCCGCCGGTCGAGTGGGCGTTGAGCACGACGGGAGCACCGGTCTCGGCCCGGACGATCCGCAGCGACTCCGCCAGCTCGCGGTCGTAGAAAGCGAGATCCGTCACATAGTGGGGGGTCTGCCCTTCACGCAGCGACCGCCCGCATTTACGCAGGTCGAGAGCATAGAACTGGAACCCGCGCGCGGTGAAGTGCTCGGCCAGGTGCTCCTGGAAGAAGTAATCGGTGAAGCCATGGACATAGAGCACCGCGCCCGCGGTCTGCTCGACGTCGCCGGACGGGACGTAGCGCACCAGCGTGGCGACCACCTCGCCCTCACCGTCGGGGTCGGGACCGAGGTCCAGCGTGCGCTGCTGATAGTGCGGGCCGAGGACGTCGGGGCGCCAGCCTGCGCCATCCGGGGAGGTGCTGACCGGCTCGGCAAGCGACTGTTCGTTCGTCACGCGACCAATCTATTGGACGGTGTCGAACGCGGACAGTCCGCGGCCGCCGCCCGGCCGCCGAAGTGACGACCGTCTCTGTCGCATTCCGCACATTCTGCAGGTTCGCTGCGGGGTGGCGGCGTGGTGAGGTGCACAATTGGGCGTAGGTGAACGGCGGGTAACCTGACTCCCGCCATGCCGTTCGGAACCGGCGGACGCCGGAACCGAGCCACAACTACACCGTGCCCAGGCTGGTCCACCCGCCCGGTGGGCCCGCGCAGACAAGGAAGTCGATCTACCCGTGCCGAACGCTGCCATGACTGAAAAGACCGATGTAGTACTCATCGGTGCCGGCATCATGAGTGCCACCCTCGGCGCGCTGCTGCGGCAGCTGCAGCCGGACTGGTCGATCTCCCTGTTCGAGCGGCTCGACGCCGCCGCCGCGGAGAGCAGCGATCCGTGGAACAACGCGGGCACCGGACACTCGGCGCTGTGCGAGCTGAACTACAGCCCGCAGCGGCCCGACGGCTCGGTGGACATCACCAAGGCCGTCGACATCAACGAGCGCTTCCAGGTCTCCCGCCAGTTCTGGTCCTACGGCGTGGAGAACGGCATCCTGCGCGATCCGTCCGCCTTCATCAACCCCATCCCGCACGTCAGCTTCGTGCACGGCGCCGACGACGTGCAGTACCTGCGCAAGCGGTACGAGGCGCTGGCGCCGCACCCGCTGTTCGAGGGCATGGAGTACATCGACAGCCCCGACGAGTTCTCCCGCCGCCTGCCGCTGATGGCGCGCGGGCGCGACTTCTCCGATCCGATCGCGTTGAACTGGACCGACGGCGGCACCGACATCGACTTCGGCTCGCTCACCCAGGAACTGCTCGCCTACCTCGGCGCCTCCGGCGCCGACCTGGCCTTCGGGCACGAGGTGCGTGACCTGTCCAAGCAGTCCGACGGATCATGGCTGGTCACGGTCCGCAATGTACGCACCCGCGAAAGTCGCACGCTGATCAGCAAGTTCGTCTTCGTCGGCGCGGGCGGCGGCGCGCTGCCGCTGCTGCAGAAGGCGAATATCAAAGAAGCGAAGGGCTTCGGCGGGTTCCCGGTGAGCGGTCAGTTCTTCCGCTGCGTGAACCCGGCGCTGATCAACCAGCACGAGGCCAAGGTGTACGGCAAGGCCGCGGTCGGCGCTCCGCCGATGTCGGTGCCGCACTTGGACACTCGCGTCATCAAGGGCAAGCCGGGCCTGCTGTTCGGCCCGTACGCGGGCTGGACGCCGAAGTTCCTCAAGGATGGCAAGAACACCGACCTGTTCAAGTCGGTGCGGCCGAACAACATCTTCTCGCTGCTCGGCGTCGGCGTCACCGAACTCGGCCTGACCAAGTACCTGGTCAGCGAGCTGCTGAAGTCGGAGGCGGGCAAGGTGATCACGCTGTCGGAGTTCATCCCGCGCGCCGAGGCCAAGGACTGGGAGCTGATTACAGCGGGCCAGCGCGTGCAGGTGATCCGGCGCAAGGGCGCGGGTGGCGTGCTCGAGTTCGGCACCGCCGTGATCGCCGCCCAGGACGGCACGATCGCCGGTCTGCTCGGCGCGTCCCCGGGCGCTTCCACCTGCGTGACCGCCATGCTGGACGTGCTGCAGCGGTGCTTCCCGCAGGAGTACGCCGAATGGACGCCGAAGCTGAAGGAAATGGTGCCCTCGCTGGGCGTCAAGCTCTCGGAGGACCCGGCGCTGTTCCACGAAGTGTGGGATTGGACCTCCAAGGCGCTCAACCTCGTCGACGGCGGCGACAACACGCCGAGACGTGCAGGGGTCGCGGCGAACGCCTAGGTTGTGATAGCAAGGCGCGATGATGTCAACGGTTGCTCTCAAACGCTCCTGGGCGCAGGATCTCGATACCGCGACGCTCTACCAGCTGTTGAAACTTCGCGTCGAAGTCTTCGTCGTCGAACAGAAGTGCGCGTACCCCGAACTGGACGGGAAGGACCTGCTTCCCGAGACCCGGCACTTCTGGCTCGATGACGAGGGCGAGGTCATCGCCACGCTGCGGTTGTGCGAAGAGCACCGCGACGGTGTGAAGAGCTTCCGCATCGGCAGGCTCTGCACCGCGGTCCCCGCTCGCGGACACGGGTACACCACGCGACTGCTGCAGGCGGCGCTGGCCGAGGTGGGCTCGGCGACGGTGCGCCTGAGCGCGCAGAGCTACCTGATCGACCTGTACACCAAGCACGGCTTCAAGGTCGACGGCCCGGAGTTCGAGGAAGACGGCATCGCGCACGTGCCGATGCGCAGGGGAGGCGAGTAGCCACTCCACCCGCCATTCGCACCCGCTCCGGAAGTCTCCGGGGCGGGTGCGGCGCTTTCGGGGCCCGCCCGCATCGGTTCTGAATCGAAGGGCCCTGTCGGACGGGTGCGGGCGCGCCCTTAGAGTTGGGGCGTGTCCCTGTCCCATGCCGAAACAGTGCCTACGTCCGATCAGCGCGGCCGAACACTTTCCACCTCGGACGGTGAGGCGGGATTTCCCTTCTCGGCGGTGGTCGGGCAGGAACGGCTGCAACTGGCGCTGATTCTCTGCGCGGTGCATCCCAGTATCGGCGGCGTGCTGGTGCGCGGCGAGAAGGGCACCGCGAAATCGACCGTGGTGCGCGCGCTGGCGCAGTTGCTCCCGCCGGTGGTGGACGAGACCGGCGCCCGGCCCGCTCGCTTGGTGGAGTTGCCGGTGGGTGCGACCGAGGACCGCGTGGTCGGCTCGCTGGACTTGGAGCGGGTGCTGCGCGACGGGGAGCAGGCGTTCCGTCCCGGCCTGCTGGCCGCCGCCCATCACGGTGTGCTGTACGTCGATGAGGTCAATCTGCTGCACGACCATCTGGTGGACGTGCTGCTGGACGCCGCGGCGATGGGCCGGGTGCACATCGAGCGCGACGGTGTGTCGCATTCGCACCCGGCGCGATTCGTTCTGGTCGGCACCATGAATCCAGAAGAGGGCGAGCTGCGTCCACAGCTGCTGGATCGATTCGGCCTGACCGTGGACGTGGCCGCCTCCCGGGACGTGGACGTGCGCATGGCGGTGGTGCGCCGCAGGCTGGACTACGAGGCCGACCCGGCCCGATTCGCCGCCGGGTACGCCGAGGCCGACCAGGAAGTGGCCGAACGGATTCTCGCCGCTCGCGACCGGCTGGGACAGGTGGCGCTCGACGATGTGGAGCTGCGCCGGATCGCCGCGCTGTGCGCCGCGTTCGACGTCGACGGCATGCGCGCCGACCTGGTCGTCGCGCGCACCGCGACAGCGCACGCCGCATGGCGCGGCGGCGACGCGGTGACCGAGCACGACGTGCGGGTGGCCGCCGAACTGGCGTTGCCGCACCGGCGCAGGCGCGATCCGTTCGACGAGCCCGGCATCAGCGAGCAACAGCTCGACGACGCCATGCGCGACGCCGCCGCGGAGGCGCAACGCGAACAGCCGTCGTCCGCGCAGCAGGACGCCGGGGAGGCCGACGGTGCGGTGACGGACGAAGAAAGACGGGCTCGTCCCGGGGACGACCCGGACGACCCCCTACCGCCGGAAGGTCCGGGCGGAGGCCATGAAGACCCGTCGCCGCCGGACGGTCCGGGTGGCGGGCGCTCGGGTGAAGGTCATACCGGCACACCGGTTTCCGCTGGTGCGCGGACACCGCGCTGGGAAGTGCCCGGAGTCGGCGAGGGCGCTCCGGGGCGCCGCTCACGCGCGGAATCCCGGCACGGGCGAGCGGTGCGTTCCAGCACCGACACCTCCTCGGGGCTGCACCTGCTCGGCACCGTGTTCGCGGCCGCGCCGCATCAGCATGCGCGCGGGCGGGCCGCCGGGCCGTTGCGGCTGGCCGCCGCAGACCTCCGTGGTGCGTATCGGGAAGGCCGCGAAGGGAATCTGGTCGTGTTCGTCGTCGACGCCTCCGGCTCGATGGCCGCCCGCGACCGGTTGTCCGCGGTCACCGGCGCGGTCGTCACGCTGCTGCGCGACGCCTACCAGCGCCGCGACAAGGTCGCCGTCGTCACCGTGCGGGGTGCCGAGGCCGAACTCGTGCTGCCGCCCACCTCGTCGGTCGACATCGCGGTGCGCCGGTTGTCCGGGATGCGCACGGGCGGGAAGACGCCGCTGGCCGCGGGCCTGCTGAAGGCGCGCGAGATCGTGCTGCGCGAGCGGGTGCGGGATCCGCGCCGCAGGCCCATGCTGGTGCTGCTCACCGATGGCCGCGCCACCGGTGGCGCCGACCCGGTTTCCCGCGCCCGCGCCGCGGCCCGCTCGCTCGCCAGGGACGCGGTCACCTCGATCGTGGTCGACTGCGAACGCGGCATGATCCGGCTCGGTCTCGCCGCGGATCTGGCTCGCGACCTGCGCGGTGGATATCTGCGGTTGGCCGAGCTGACCGGCGATTCGGTCGCCGATGTCGTGCGGTCGAGTTCCGCACGCCCGAGTGGTGCGGTTCGAGCGGCGTGACCACGACTTTCGATCGGCGTGTCCACTACGTGCCGCTCGGCGGCACTCGCCTGGTGGGCGGCGCGATCGGTCGAGCGAGCACGCGCCCGTTCGGTCCGGGCCGGTTGTGTGAGGTCGTGGCTTCCGACCTGGACACGCTGTAGGTCGAGAGCAAGGAGATTCGATGCCCAAGGGTGTTCCCGAGACCGTTCCCGACGACGGACTGACCACGCGGCAGCGGCGCAACCAGCCGGTGCTCGCCGTGCACACGGGGCCGGGCAAGGGCAAGTCGACGGCCGCGTTCGGGATGGCGCTGCGGGCCTGGAACCAAGGTTTCGACGTCGCGGTGTTCCAATTCGTGAAGAGCGCCAAATGGAAGGTCGGGGAGGAAGCCGCCTTCCGCGCTCTCGGCACACTGCACGAGCAGACCGGCGCGGGTGGGCCGGTCGAATGGCACAAGATGGGCGAGGGCTGGTCCTGGACCCGCAAACAGGGCACCGAAGACGACCACGCCGCGGCCGCGCTGGCGGGCTGGCAGGAGATCGCCCGCCGCCTGGGAACCGAACAACACCGCTTCTACGTCCTCGACGAATTCACCTACCCCCTCAAATGGGGCTGGGTGGACACCGCCGAAGTAGTCGAAACCCTCCGCACCCGCCCCGGAAACCAACACGTCGTCATCACCGGCCGCGACGCCCCCCAACCCCTCCTCGAAGCCGCCGACCTGGTCACCGAAATGACCAAACTCAAACACCCCATGGACGCGGGCCGCAAAGGCCAACGAGGCATCGAATGGTGATCTCCGCGAGTGGCACATGGCTGCGGCGAATCGCGAGAGGGCCGCACGAGGGTGTACCACTCGTGAAGCGGAGGCGGGGATGAGAGCCGTTGTGGTGGCGGCGCCGGCGTCGGGGAGCGGGAAGACGACGGTGGCGACCGGGTTGGTGGGGGCGTTGCGGCGGGTGGGGCATCGGGTGGCGCCGTTCAAGGTGGGGCCGGATTACATCGATCCGGGATATCACGGGTTGGCGGCGGGGCGGCCGGGGAGGAATCTGGATCCGGTGCTGGTGGGGGAGGAACGGGTTGTGCCGTTGTACCGGCACGGCGCGTGGGGGTGCGATCTCGCCGTGGTCGAGGGCGTGATGGGGCTGTTCGACGGGCGGATCGATGAACACTATTCCGGCGCGGTGGCGGAGGGTTCGACGGCGCAGGTCGCGGCTCTGCTCGGGGCGCCGGTGGTGCTGGTGGTCGACGCGCGCGGGCACAGCCAGAGCCTGGCGGCGCTGCTGCACGGATTCGCGACCTTCGACAGCGGCGTCCGGCTCGGCGGTGTGATCCTGAATCGGGTCGGCAGCGAACGGCACGAGCAAGTGCTGCGCGCCGCCTGCGATCGCGTCGGGCTGCCGGTGCTCGGGTCGTTGCCGCGCCTGGCCGAACTCGAGGTGCCTTCCCGGCATCTCGGCTTGATCCCGGCCGTGGAACACGGTTCTGCCGCGACAGCGGCGGTGGCGGCGATGACGGACCTCGTCGCCGCGCATGTGGACCTGCACGCCGTCGCCGCACTCGCTCGCTCGTCGGTGGCGGGACCCGCGTGGGATCCCGCCGCGGCCGTGCGTGGGCTCGAAGGGGTAGAGGACACCGCGGCGTCGCTCGGTGAAGCCGGTGACATGGCGGCGACGACATTTGTCGGCGGTGATCGGGACTCGCGCGTCTCCACGGAGCCTGGTGGTATCTCGCGAGCCGACGAAAGCACGGACGGCGCGATCGTCATCGGCGGACCCGCCGATCGGGAGGGTCCGCTGATCGCCGTGGCGGGTGGCCCGGCGTTCACGTTCGGCTATGCCGAGCACCGCGAGTTGCTGACGGCCGCGGGGGCACAAGTGGTCGTCTTCGATCCGCTGCACGACGAATTGCCCGCCGGGACAGCAGGGTTGGTGCTGCCAGGTGGCTTCCCCGAGGAGCACGCCGCGGAGCTGGCCGCCAATTCCGGCCTGTTGCGGGCGGTGGCCGAAGCCGCCCGCCACGGGATGCCGGTCCATGCCGAATGCGCCGGGCTGCTGTATCTGACCCGTTCGCTGGACGGGCACCCGATGGCCGGAGTGGTGGAGGCCGACGCCGCGTTCGGGCCGCGCCTGACGCTCGGTTACCGAGACGCCGTCGCGCTCGCCGACTCGCCGTTGTGGCGGGCCGGGGAACGGGTCCGTGGGCACGAATTCCACCGCACGCGCGTGGTGTCCGCGCCGCCACGGAATCCGGCGTGGGGATGGCGCGGAAGCGCGGGAGAGCGCGTCCAGGAAGGGGCGCTCAGCGGCAACGTGCATGCCTCGTACCTGCATACACATCCGGCGGGGAATCCCCAGGCGGTGCGTCGATTCGTAACGGAGACAGTGCGTTTCGCGAGTTCCCGTGCCGTCCGCTGAGATCGTCGTCGGCATCGGCCTGCGACCGCGCACTTCGGCCCGCACGATTCGCGCTGCCCTGCACGAGAGCGTGGGCGACCATCGGATCGTGTGCCTCGCCACCATCACGCGGCGCTCCGCCGAACCCGGACTGCGCGCGGTCGCCGCTGACCTCAGGGTGCCGCTACGGTCCTACTCCGCCGACGAACTGGCGGCGGTCACCGTCCCGAACCCGGGAGACCGGACGCGTGCCGCCATCGGCACGGCCAGCGTCGCGGAGGCCGCGGCGCTGCTCGCCGCCGAAGGCGGGCCGCTGGTGCTGTCCAAGCGCGTCGTGCACGGCGTGGTGCTCGCTGCAGCGCTGTATGAGCGATAGAGCCGTTCGACCCTGCTCCGGCCCCTGTTTCAGGGAGCGACCGAGCCCCAGTCTGCGAAGCCGGTGGGGTCGTGGCGGCCGATGCTGGCGTGCTCGAACAGGCCCCAGCCTTCGGCGTCGCCGCAGCGGGCGCGGGCCACGTGGTCGGTGACGCCGTAGGGGATGCGGGCGGCGATCCCGGGGTCGGTGAGGTCGTAGCGGCTGGAGGAGGACCAGTCGCGGCCTTTCCACTGGCCGTGCTGCCAGTCGGGATCGCCGCCGTAGCCGCATCCGACGTGCAAGGGAACGCCCGTGCCCGGCGTGATCTCGATCTCCAGGGGTTTGCCGTCCGGCGTGGTCAGCTCCAGTCGCGCCCCGACGGGAAACCTGGTGCCGGAACGATAGTCGATGGCGATGCGGGGCCAGCCGAGCTGTTCGGTGCGTCCGTCCGGCCAGATCCGGGTCGCGTCGTTGAGGGTGCGCCTGCCGTCCGGCTCCTCCTGCACGATGACCACGACGGCGAAGTCGTCGAACCGCAGCGGCACGTAGAGCCACCAGAATCCGCCCGAGGGCTCGGCGGCCGCGCGTCCGGGCGGCTCGGTCTCGCCGACCGGGCGGATGCCCCACGAACGATCCCTGGTCCCGGTCCACACCGCCGGGTCGACCATGATGTCGTCGCCGTCCACGTGCAGCGTTCCCGCCCACGAGCCGACCTGCGCGAATCGGGACGCGTCGATGATCGGCCGGTTGCCCGCGAGGATCTGGTGCGGTTGTTCCTGCACGGCGGGGAAGGCCCCGGTCCAGGTCAGGTCGAAGCCGAGATCGTCGTGCTCGCAGACCACCCGGATGCGCCGCAGCGGTTCGATCACTTCGACGCGGTAGCCGCCGACGCGCTGGTCGAGGCTCCGGTCGCCGAGCGCGTCGGAGAAGCGCACCGCGCGCACCGTGTCGCCGCGCCGGACGGCGGCGTAGGCGTCGGTCACCCCGAGGTTGGGGTACACGCCGAGACCGGTGATCAGGAACGTGCCGCCGTCGCGGTCGTGCGCGTTGAAGTAGCTGCGGTCGTAGAAGTTCCGATCGCTACTGGCCACCCGGGCCAGCGACAGCGGGGTCTGGTGGATCGGGTACTCGTCCAAGGGCACAGGCATGATCAGTCCCATTCGTAGGTTCCGTCGAGCAGCGCTTCCAGGCTTGCCCGGTGCATGACGTAGTCGTCGCGGTCCGGCGTGTCGGTGTCCTCGCCGAAGTGGATCATCCTGCGTTTCACCCGCGCCATCACGATCGCGTGCCGCAGCGCGGCGTACACGAGGTAGAAATCGAGATCGCGCACCGTGTGACCGGTCAGCTCCTCGTATTTCGACACCACGTCGTCGCGGCGGAGGAAATCGGGGAGCCCCGGCTGCCCGAAGCGGGTGGCCAGGTCCTGGAAGAACCGGTGGATGAAGATCACCCAGCCCAGGTCGAGCTCCCGCGGCCCGAGGGCGGCCATCTCCCAGTCCAGCACCGCCACCGGGTCGAATTCGCGGTAGATGATGTTGCCCGGGCGGGCGTCGCCCCAAGTGAGCACATCCGGACCGGGATCGGCGGGCCAGTGCTCCTCCAGCCAGGTGAAACTCCGCTCGATGAGTGGGATCTCGTAGCCGTCGTCCGCGAGCCCCCACCGGTACCAGGAGCGCTGCGCGGCGACGTGCCTGCGCAGCGCGTCTCCCGGCCCGCTCAGCATCGGGAAGTGCGCCGCCGGCTCGGGGAGGCCGTGGATCTTCGCGATCACCTCGACGGTGTTGTGGGTGAGCCGAAGGCGGTCGGCGGGATCGGCATCGAACAGCCAGCCGATGAACACGTACGGCGGGTTGTCCGTAGGCACCCGTCCGTCCACCCGGCGCATGACGAAGAACGGTGCGCCGAGCGGCTTTTCGTCGTTCTCCAGCCAGCACAGGCCCGGCACCGGCACGTCGGTGGCCGCGGCGACACCGGCCATCACCTGGTACTGGGTGGCCAGGTCGTAGGTCTCGAAGACCGGGAACGATCCGGCCTCGGGCGCCATCCGCGCCACGAACGACCCGCGCTCCGCCCGACCCCCGGCGGTCCATTCGGCGTCGAACAAAATCGAGGTGCTGGACATGCCGCCGGACTGTGGACGCGACAGATCCGAGATGCGCGGCAACTCGTCCGCGGCGACCTTCGCGTTCAGCCAGCGCGCCAGGTTCCCGGCGAGCGTGTCCAGGTCGCGTTCGCTGACGGTCAGCTGCTGTCGCTGTGCCGGGTCCGGATCGTCGGTCATCATTGTCCTCCTGACACGTGCGGCCCGGGTGCACCGCTGGCGGTGCGCCGGGATACGCGACTGTAACGCGTTCTAGTTATTGACGGGCCGGAACCGGGAACGAATCCCGGCGCCGCTCGGTGCGGCGGGCACGTAGGCCGAAAGAAGTACCCGGAAATCCAGGGTTTTCCCGGAGGTCATCCCATGACCTGGTCGGATACTTTCGGCTGGCCAATCTGTCGGCCTGCGAGGGGAGCGGTGTGCGTACCGTCGAAATGGAAGTCCTGACGAGCGGCGAGGCGCGAACCGGTGGCGAGCGGCGGCCGTGGAGCCTGCCGGCCCGGATCGCGTTCCGCTTCGTCTTCGCCTACCTCGGTCTGTTCTGCCTGCTGTTCGCCCAGATCCTCTTCGTCTTCACCGGGATACTGAGCAAGTGGCTGCCCGAGAGCGCGATCCTGTGGCAGATGCGCACGACGAGCCCGCTGGTCGGGTGGGTCGGCGAGCATGTCTTCGGGGTCGAAGCCGTCTTGCACGAGAATTCGGGCAGCGGCGACCAGGCCGCGATCTGGCTGCTGATCTTCTGCGAACTCGTCGCCGCGGCGCTGATCACGATCGTCTGGTCGATCCTCGATCGCCGCCGCCGGGACTACACGGCACTGCGCAACTGGTTCCTGGTGTTCATCCGGCTGTGCCTGGGCGGCCAAATGCTCTTCTACGGTATGGCCAAGGCGATTCCGTCGCAGATGCCCGCGCCTTCGCTGACCGCGCTGCTGCAACCGTACGGGACGATGAGCCCGGCGTCGGTGCTCTGGAACCAGGTCGGCGCCGCGCCCATGTACGAAATCCTGCTCGGTACGGCCGAGGTGCTCGGTGGCCTGCTGCTGTTCCTCCCGCGCACCGCGACGGCGGGCGCGTTGCTCAGTCTGGTGAGCATGGCACAGGTCTTCGTGCTGAACATGACCTACGACGTGCCGGTGAAGATCCTCTCGTTCCACTTGCTGCTGCTCTCGCTGGTGGTGCTGGCGCCGCAGGCCGGGCGGTTGGCGAACCTGCTCGTGCTGGAACGCCCGTCCGAACCGGCCGCGCAGCCGCCGCTGTTCGGTTCCCGCCGCGCGAACCGGATCGCGGCGGCGGCGCAAGTGGCTCTGGGCCTGTGGGTGCTGATCGGCGGTGTGTACATCGGCTGGCACACCTGGCGCGAGTCGGGTGACGGCGCGCCGAAGCCCGCGCTCTACGGCATCTGGACCGTCGGCGAGTTCACCAGGGACGGGCATCCGGCGCCGCCGCTGCTCACCGACGACGGCCGCTGGCGGCGGCTCGTCTTCGACCGCCATGGCACGACCGTGCAGAAGATGGACGACTCGTTCGTGCCCGTCGTGGCGGTGGTCGACGAGGCCGCGCACACCATTGTTCTGTCGGTGGCTCCCCAGTCGGCAGGCGCTCCGCCCGCCCGCCTCGGCGCCTTCACCTTCACCCGACCCGGTACCGACACGCTGTCGTTGACGGGTGAGCTGAACGGAACGCCGGTGACCCTGTCGCTGGACCGGATGGACCTGAATTCCTTCCCGCTGCGCGGCCGGGGATTCCACTTCGTTCAGGAATACCCGTACTTCCGCTGAAATCCCCTACGGCCACGGCTCTTTTCGATACCTTCGGTCTGCATCGACTCGGACTGGAGGGCCGTCGTGACCGAAGCGATCCTGGATCGGACAGACGCTGCCGCTAGCGCGGAGGACGCCGGAGTCCGGCCGTGGAGCGGGGCGACCCGGGTGACGTTCCGTTTCGGCTTCCTGTACTTCGGACTGTTCTGCCTGGCGTATCCGTCGATCGTCCCGGAGTTCCTCGGACTGACGCGCGAATGGCTGCCGGACTGGGTGAACTACGGCGCGGCCCGCGCGCTGCGTCCGGTGGTGGAGGGGGTCGGGACGCGCGTGTTCGGCGCGTCCGTCGCGGCGAACACCGCTTCGATCAGCGGTGACCAGGCGTACTTCTGGGTGCTGGTGTTCGTCGTCCTGGTGGCCGCGGTGTTCGGAACCCTGCTCTGGAGCGTGCTGGATCGGCAGCGGCCGCATTACCGCGCTGTGCAACCGTGGTTCCTGCTGTTCGTGCGTTTGTGCCTGGCGGGGCAGCTGGTCTCCTACGGCATGGCGAAGGCCGTCCCGACCCAGATGCCGCCCACACCGCTGAGCCGATTGCTCGAGCCCTACGGGAACTTCAGTCCGATGGCGGTGCTCTGGAACCACATCGGGGTGTCGCCGCAGTACGAGATCCTGCTGGGCTCGGCAGAACTGCTCGCCGGTGTGCTGCTGTTCGTACCGCGCACCGCGCTGGTGGGCGCCATGCTCGCCTTGGTATGCACGACACAGGTGGTCGTGCTGGACATGACCTACGACGTGCCCGCGAAAATCCTGTCGTTCCACCTGATGTTGCTGTGCCTGGTGCTGCTCGTTCCGGAGGCCGGGCGTCTGGCGAACGCGCTCGTACTGGACCGGCCCACCGGACCGTCGACGACACCGCCGTTGCTGCACTCGCCCCGTGCCCGTCGGATCGCGGCCGCGGCGCAGATCGCGCTCGGGGTGTGGCTGGTGTTCTCGAACGCCTACACCGGCTGGGAAAGGTGGAACGAAGAGGGAGCCGGGCGGCCGGAACCTCCGCTGTACGGCATCTGGGCGGTCACCGACTTCAGCGTGGACGGCAAACCGCTTCCACCGTTGAGCACCGATCAATTACGTTGGCAGAAAGTCGTCTTCGACCGGGACGGGGCGACCGTGCAACGAATGGACGGTCAGTTGGTCCCGGTGCTCGCCATGGTCGATCCCGGCGCGCGCACGCTTGTCATGGCCGCGCCGCCGACGGCCGTCGGCGGGGGACCGCAACCGCTGGGCAGTTTCGGCTTCGACCGGCCCGCGCCCGAACGGCTGACCTTGACGGGCACGCTCGCCGGGCAGCCGGTATCGGTGGCGCTGACCTCGGTCGCGCTCGAGGACTTCCCCTTGCGCAGCCGTGGTTTTCATTGGGTGCAGGAATATCCGTATTTCCGCTGAGCCGCCCGCGGCTCGGGTCAAGCCTCGAGATCGTCGGCGAATCCGATGTCCTCGTGCCACAGCGCGGGATGCTCGGCGATGAAGCGGGTCATCAGGTCGATGCAGCGCCGGTCTTCCAGGACGGTGACGGCGACGCCGTGCCCGGCGAGCCATTCGTGCCCGCCGGAGAAGGTCTGCGACTCCCCGACCACCACCGAGCCGATGCCGAACTGACGGATCAGGCCGCTGCAATACCAGCACGGCGAAAGCGTGGTGACCATGATGGTGTCGCGGTAATCGCGGCGACGTCCCGCCGCGCGGAAGGCGTCGGTCTCGGCGTGCATGCTGGGGTCGCCGGACTGCACCCGGCGGTTGCGGCCACGCCCGAGCAGGGTGCCGCCCGCGTCGAAGAGGGCGGCGCCGATCGGGATCCCGCCCTCGGCGAGCCCGCGCAGCGCCTCGTCGTAGGCCACGTCGAGCAGTCGTGCCGGTGTCGGCTGCTTCATCGGTCCGCCTTTCCGAGCTGGACGACTACACCGCAACCTACCGCCGCGGACCGCCGAATCGCTTGTTACCGCTGGTCACAGTAGGTTTGCCCGGCCGCGCGGTCGTTGCGTCGTCCGTGCGGGCGTGCCGGTCGATTGCCGGTGCCCGACGGTCACGCCGTAGGCTCGAAACTTGTGCCGAACACGTCAGACGCAACGCAAGAGCAGCCCACCGGCGACCCGAACTACCTGGTCGGGCTCGATCTGCACGGACGGCGTGTCGTCGTGGTCGGCGGTGGGTCGGTGGCGCAGCGCAGGCTGGGCCTGCTGATCGCCTCCGGCGCGGACGTCCACGTCGTGAGTCGTGCCGTCACGCCCGCGGTCGAGGGAATGGCGAGCTCCGGGCAGATCACCGTCACGCTGCGCGATTACGCCGACGGCGACCTCGACGGCGCCTGGTACGCGATCGCGTGCACCGACGAACCCGAGACCAACGCGGCGGTGGTGGCCGAGGCGACCCGGCGGCGGGTCTTCTGCGTGCGGGCCGACACGGCACGGCTGGGCACGGCGGTCACCCCGGCCACCGCGCGCTACGACGGGCTCACCCTCGGTGTGCTCGCGAGCGGGCAGCACCGGCGCTCGGCGGCCGTGCGCAACGCGTTGCTGGAAGCCCTGCAATCCGGTGTCGTGAGCGACGACTCGACGCCGATCGCGCCCGGTGTCGCCCTGGTGGGCGGTGGGCCCGGTGATCCCGACCTGATCACCGTGCGCGGACGGCGGCTGCTGGCCAGGGCGGATCTGGTGGTGGCCGACCGGCTCGCGCCGCCGGAACTGCTCGCCGAGCTCGGGCCCGAGGTCGAGGTGGTCGACGCCGCCAAGATCCCGTACGGACGGGCGATGGCGCAGGAAGCGATCAACAACGCGCTGATCGAAGGCGCGAAGGCGGGCAAGTTCGTGGTGCGGCTCAAGGGCGGCGACCCGTACGTGTTCGGGCGCGGGTACGAGGAGCTGGAGGCCTGTGTGGCCGCCGGGGTCTCGGTCACGGTGGTGCCCGGCGTCACCAGTCCCATCTCGGTGCCCGCCGCGGCGGGTATCCCGGTCACCCATCGCGGCGTCACCCACGAGTTCGTGGTGGTGAGCGGGCACGTCGCGCCGGATCACCCGGATTCGCTGGTGGACTGGCCCGCACTGGCCCGGCTGCGCGGCACCCTGGTGCTGATGATGGCGGTGGAGCGGATCGAACAATTCGCCGCCGCGCTGCTGGAGGGCGGTCGTCCGGAGGGTACCCCCGCCACCGTCATCCAGGAGGGCACGCTGCGCACGCAGCGCGTGCTGCGCGCCGATCTCGGCACGGTGGCCGCCCGGGTTCGCGCCGAGGGCATCCGCCCACCCGCGATCGTGGTGATCGGCCCGACCGCCGGTTTCTCCGCCGACGCGCTCGTTCCGCACGCCGACTCCGCGGCGGGCTAGCGTCCGCGGCGGTGCGGCGATCCGATTCCGCGAGACCATGGCCGCATCGACCGCCGCCCGTCCCGGTCGCGGTGGCACCCGTGCCGGTGGCCGCCCGCCGAGTGCGCGCGTCGTCGCTCGCGGGCCGCCGCCCGATCCGCCCCGCGACGTGCCGCACAGCAGGTCGCTCAGTCGACCGAGGGCTGGCACTGGAGTGGACGAGCCGGAGACCTTTCGGGCCGCCCGGATCACAGGGCGCGCTCCCCGTCGTGTACCCGGCCGGGCCGGTGGGCGGACAAATACGGCAGCGGCATCAATTACAGTGACTCACTGTGCTTCGGAACCCCGCTGCGACGATGCAGTATCCAGTGACGCAGCGGGCCTTCGGGCTCGCGATCCTAGTCCTGAGCGGATTGCAGCTCATGGTCGTGCTCGACGGCACGGTCGTGATCTTCGCGCTGCCGCGGCTGCAAGAGGAAATGGGGTTGTCCAGCGCGGGCAGCGCGTGGACGGTGACCTCCTACGGGCTCACCTTCGCGGGTCTGATGCTGCTCGGCGGCAGGCTCGGTGACGCGTTCGGCCGCAAGCGCATGCTCGTGGTCGGTGTCGCGGTGTTCACGCTGGCCTCGCTGTTGTGCGGATTGGCGCAGAACCAGGCGATGCTGCTCGCCGCGCGGGCCTTCCAGGGCGCGGGCGCGGCCGTCGCGGCGCCGACCGCGTTCGCGCTCGTGGCGACGACCTTCGCGCCGGGCAAGGCACGCAACCAGGCGATCGCGATCGTCGGGTCGATGGTCGGCATCGGCTCCGTCGGCGGCCTCGTGGTCGGCGGCGCGCTGACCCAGTTGTCGTGGCGGTGGATCTTCCTGATCAACGTCCCGATCGGCGCGCTGATCATCCTCGGCGCGGCCTACAAGCTCGCCGACACCGAACATCACCGTTCGGCCCTCGACATCCCCGGCGCGGTGCTCGGCACCTTCGCCTGCGCGTCGATCGTGTTCGGCGCGACCGAGGGGCCGGAGATGGGGTGGGGGCACCCGGCGATCATCGGTTCGCTGATCGCGGGCGTCGTGCTGCTGATCGTCTTCGTGGCGCTGGAACGGCGGGTGGACGACCCGCTGCTGCCGTGGTCGCTGTTCGACAGCCGTGACCGCGTCGCCACCTTCCTGCTGATCTTCCTGGCCGGTGGCGTGCTGGGCGCGATGACCTTCTTCGTCGCCCAGTTCATGCAGAACGTCATCGGGTACGGGCCGCTCAAGGCGGGCGTCGCGGCGATTCCGTTCACCGTCGGCATCGGCATCGGCGGCGCGGTGGCCTCCAAGGCGGCGCTGTACATCGCGCCGCGCTGGCTGCTCGCGGGCGCGGCCGTGGTGCTCGGTGTCGGACTGCTGTTCGGCTCCACCCTCGACGGCGAGGTCATGTACTTCGCCACGCTGCTGCCGCTGCTGGTGGTGATCGGCTTCGGCGTCGGCATCGCCATGGTGCTCGCACCGCTGTGCGTGCTGGTCGGCGTGCCGCCCGCCAATATCGGCCCGCTGGCCGCGGTCGGGCAGATGTTCATGAACCTTGCCACTCCCGTGGCCATCGGCCTGCTCACCCCGATCGCCGCCTCCCGCACCCTCTCGCTCGGCGGCCGCACCGAGAAGGTGGCCGGGATGACGTCCGCGGAGATCGCCGCGCTCGGCAACGGCTACACCCTGGTGCTGTTCGTCTGCGCCTTCGCCGCGTTCGCGGCCGGGCTGGTCGCCCTGACCCTGCGCTTCACCCCGCAGCAACTGGCCATGGCCCAGCACGCCCAAGAAGAAGCCCAGCAGGCCTGAACTCAGAACCTCCCCGCTACTCGACGGGGTGTCACGCGCACGATGACGCGCGGGCCGTCGTTGACGGAGGCGGGGTTGAAGTCCACGTACTTCTGTCCGGTGTACTTCGCCGACAGCTCGTTGGGCAGCGTCTTCTCCGGATCGGGCGTGAGGGTCGCGCTGCCCCGGATCTCCGCGTAGACGTACGGGTTGTCCGGCGGATTGATCAGCACGGTGATGCGCGGGTCGCGCGCGAGGTTCTTGCCCTGCTGGCGATCTGTCGTGGTGGAGAAGAGCAGGTCGTTGCCGTCGCGCTTCAGCCAGATCACGGTCAGGTGCGGCTGCCCGTTGGGGCCGATCGTGGCCGCGGTGGCGAAGACCTTCTCTTCGTCCAGGTACTTCTTCAGTTCGTCGGAGAACTCAGCGGTAGTGGTCACGCTCTGAGCGAACAGCGCCAGACGGCCCCGCATTCCCGTCGGCCGCGAAAGACGCTGTCACTCAGACGGTGTGCCGGTCCGCCGCCGCCAACGCGTGGTCCAGAATCGCCAGCCCCTCCTTCGCCTCGGTCTCGGTGAGCACGCACGGCGGCACGACGTGCAGCCGGTTGAAGTTCACCAGCGGCAGCAACCCGGCCGCCCGGCATGCCGCGACCAGTTCGGTCATCGCCGGGCTCGAGCCGCCGTACGGTGCCAGCGGCTCGCGGGTTTCCCGGTCGCGGACCAGCTCGACCGCCCAGAACACGCCCAGGCCGCGCACTTCGCCGACGCTGGGATGGCGTTGCGCGAGTTCCCGCAGGCCCGGTCCGAGCACGCGGGCGCCGATGTCGGCGGCGTTCTCCACGATCCACTCCTCGCGCATCGCGGTGATGGTGGCCACCGCCGCGGCCGTGGCCAGCGGATGCCCCGAGTAGGTGAGCCCGCCGGGGTAGGCCCGGTCGGCGAAGGTCGCGGCGATGGCCGGACCGATCGCGACCCCGCCCAGCGGCACGTATCCGGAGTTCACGCCCTTGGCGAAGGTGAGCAGGTCCGGCACGACGCCGTCGAAATGCTCGAGGGCGAACCATTTGCCGGTCCGGCCGAAGCCGCACATCACCTCATCGGCGATGAACACGATCCCGTACGCGTCGCACAGGGCCCGCACGCCGGCCAGGTATCCCGGCGGCGGGACCATGATGCCCGCGGTGCCGGGGACCGTTTCGAGCACGATCGCCGCGATCGTCTCCGGACCCTCGAACGCGATGGTCTGCTCGAGATGCGCGAGCGCGCGCTCGGCTTCCTCGGCCTCGGTGGTCGCGTGGAACTGGCTGCGGTACAAGAACGGTCCGAAGAAATGGACCACGCCGCTGCTGCCGTGGTCGTTGGGCCAGCGCCGCGGGTCGCCGGTCAGGTTGATCGCGGTCTCGGTGCCGCCGTGGTAGGAGCGATAACGCGAGAGCACCTTGTAGCGGCCGGTGTGCAGCCGCGCCATCCGCACCGCGTGCTCGACGGCGTCGGCGCCGCCGTTGGTGAAGAAGATCCGGTCGAGGTCGCCGGGAGTGCGCTCGGCGATGAGGCGCGCCGCCTCCGAACGGGCCTCGTTGACGTGCTGCGGCGCGACGGTGCACAGCTTCGCCGCCTGCTGCTGCACGGCCGCGACGACCTTCGGGTGCTGGTGGCCGATGTTGGTGTTGACCATCTGCGAGGAGAAGTCGAGCAGTCGGTTGCCCTCGCCGTCCCACACGTAGCAACCCGCCGCCGCGGTGATCGTCATGAGGTCCCGATGCGCCTGCGCCGACCAGGAGTGGAAGACGTGCCTGCGATCGAGGTCGTCGGCCCGGTCGACCGACGCCCGGGCCTTGCTTTCTGTCATCGCGTCCGCCTACCTGTTCCGGGGGAAGCCGAGGTTCAGTCCACCGTGGCTGGGATCGAGCCAGCGGGTGGTGACCGCTTTGGTGCGGGTGAAGAACCGCACGCCGTCGGCGCCGTGCGCGTGCGCGTCGCCGAACAGCGAGTTCTTCCAGCCGCCGAAGCTGTAGTAGGACATCGGAACCGGGATCGGCACGTTGATGCCGACCATCCCGACTTCGACCTCGTTGTGGAAGCGGCGCGCCGCGCCGCCGTCGTTGGTGAACAGGGCGGTGCCGTTGCCGTAGGGGTTGGCGTTGATCAGCGCCAGCGCGTCGTCGTAGCTGTCGGCGCGCACCACCGACAGCACGGGTCCGAAGATCTCGTCGGTGTAGACGCTCATGTCAGTGGCGACCCGGTCCAGAATCGTCGGACCGAGCCAGAAGCCGTCGGCCGCGCCGTCCGCTTCGACGCCCCGGCCGTCGAGAACCACGGTGGCTCCGGCGGATTCACCCGCCGCGATGTACTCGGCGACCCGGTCGCGGTGCGCCCGGGTGACCAGCGGGCCCATGTCGGCGCCCCGGGTGCCGTCGCCGGTCTTGATGGTCCCGGCCCGCTCGGCGATCTTGCCGACCAGCGCGTCGCCCGCCCCGCCCACGGCGACCACCACGCTGATCGCCATGCACCGCTCGCCCGCCGAGCCGAACCCGGCGTTCACCGCGGCGTCGGCGGCCAGTTCCAGGTCCGCGTCCGGCAGTACCACCATGTGGTTCTTCGCGCCGCCGAGCGCCTGCACCCGCTTGCCCGCAGCGGTGCCGCGCTGGTAGACGTACCGGGCGATCGGCGTCGAGCCGACGAACGAGACGGCCTTGACGCCCGGGTTGTCCAGCAGTTCGTCGACCGCCACCTTGTCGCCTTGCAGCACGGTGAACACCCCCGCGGGCAGTTCGGCTTCGGCCCACAGCCGCGCCAGCCACAGCGACGGGGACGGGTCCTTCTCGCTCGGTTTGAGCACCACCGTGTTGCCCGCTGCGATGGCGATCGGGAAGAACCACATCGGAACCATCGCGGGAAAGTTGAACGGCGAGATGATCGCGACCGGTCCGAGCGGCTGGCGGATGGAGAAGATGTCGACCTTGGTCGAGGCGTTCTCGGTGTAGCCGCCCTGGAGTAGATGCGGTATGCCGCAGGCGAATTCGACGACTTCCAGGCCGCGGCTCACCTCGCCGACGGCATCGGCGACGACCTTGCCGTGTTCGGCGGTGATCAGCCGGGCCAGCTCCTCCTTGCGTTCGTTCAGCAGCTCACGGAACCGGAACAGGATCTGGGTGCGCCGGGTCAGCGAGGTGTCCCGCCAAGCAGGGAAGGCCTTCGCTGCGGAATCGATGGCCGCGCGGGTATCGGCGACGGTCGCCAGCGCGACCTGTCCGGTCACTTCGCCGGTCGCCGGGTTGGTCACCGGGGCCGTCGTCTCGCTGGTGCCTGCGAAAGCTTTGCCGTCGAGCCAGTGCGCGATGGTTTGCATGTCTCCTCGATTCGATCGGTGAGCATCAGCGGTGCCGTGGTTCCCGCCTGGACCGGATCGGGGGCGAGAACGCGGCCTGACTAACACTGTCCGGCATACACCCTTCTCGGTGTGCCGACGATCAGTAAGGAATTCGGGAGCGAGTATTACGATTCGTCAATGCTCCTCTCCGTCGCCGATGTGCTGGCGATGCCGGTGCTGCGTGCCGGTGAACCGGAGGTCGTCGGCGGGGGATCGCTGGCGCGGCCGGTGCGCTGGGTGCACGTGAGCGAGGTGGCCGACGTGGCGCATCTGCTGGTCGGCGGCGAGCTGATCTTGACCACCGGGCAGCCCATGAGCCACGGCGATGCGGCGACGACGCGGTATCTGACCGCGCTGGCCGGTGCGGGCGTGTCGGGACTGGTGGTCGAACTGGGCGACCACGTGCCCGAGGTGTCGCCCGCTGTCGGGGCGACGGCCGACGCGCTGGGGCTTCCTTTGATCGCGCTGCACCGGGTGACCCGATTCGTGGAGATCACCGAGGCGGTGCACCGGGTGATCGTCGCCGAGCAATACGCGGAAGTGGAGTTCGCGCGCACCGTGCACGAGACGTTCACGGAGCTGAGTGTGCGTCGCGCCGCGCTGGCCGAGATCGTGCAGACCGCGGCGGCGATGCTCGACGCCTCGGTGGTGCTGGAGGACCTGGCGCACCGGGTGCTCGCCCTGTCCGCGCGCCACGCGTCCGCCTCGGCGGTGCTGGAGAACTGGGAGGCCACCTCCCGCCTGCTGCCGGACGACTGGAACGCGGTGGCCGTCGGCCCGCACCCGCAGCGCTGGGGACGGTTGATCCTGCGCGCCGACGGCGTGCCGACCGCACGGGCGCGCATGGTGCTCGAACGCGCCGCCCAGACGCTGACGTTGCACCGCATGATCGAGCGGGATCGCTTCGGCCTGCACCGCCAGGCGCAGACCGGACTGATCGACGACCTGGTCAACGGCAGACTGGACGAGCGCGACGCCCTCGCGCGCGCCGCCGCGCTCGGGTTGGCTCGCCGTGCCGTCTACGTGCCGCTGGCCGTCGAGGTCGCCGCGGCGGCCGAGTCCGATCCGCTGGCGGGTCAGCGCCGCACGGCGGGCATCGTGGACGCGGTGACGCACGGGCTGGGGCTGGCCAAGGTGACCGCGCTGGTCGCCCCCGAGCCGGGCGACCGGGTGTCGTTGATCGTCGCGCTGCCCCGGGCCGGTGATCCGGACGAGGCGTTGGCCGCCGCGTGCGCCGCGATGCTCGGCGAGGTCCGGCGCGTCGACGGCGTGCGCGGAGTGGTGATCGGCGCGGGCGCGGTATCCGACACACTGCTGGACACCGCCCACGGCCTCCCGCACGCCGCGCACGTCGCGGACGTCGCGCTCTCGCTGCGAACTTCGGCGTCTCGGCCGTTCTATCGCAGCGGCGACGTGCGGCTGCGCGGACTGCTGTCGCTGATCCGGGCGGAGCCGGGCGTGCAGCGCTTCGCCGAGACCGAGCTGAGCGCGCTGCTGCGCTACGACATCCGCCACGACGCGGATCTGACCCGCACGCTGCGGCAGTTCCTCGATCTCGCGGGCAACAAGACCGAACTCGCCCGCAGGCTCGGAATCAGCCGCCCCACCCTCTACGAACGGCTCGCCCGCATCGCGCGCATCCTCGAAGTCGATCTCGACGACGGCGAGTCCCGCACCTCCCTGCACACCGCGCTGTTGATCCGTGATCTGACGGCGGGTCCGGGTCAGGGGTGATCCCGGTCGCCACGCCGTTGTCGCGCGACCGCGGTTCGCGTAAGACTGGGCCCGAGCCAACCTCGCGGTCGAACTCGCCGCGCTCACCACGGAACAGCCGGACGCGCTCAGGTGATTATCAGAAGTTCGGTGGCAGAGGCGATCTCGGCTCGCAACCCCGCTTTGTCCGCCACCCGTGCGACGCTCCGCACGTCGGCTGGTTCGGCCCTGGTGAGCACGAGGGCACGCGCCAGCAGACCCTTGTGGTGTTTGTTGAAATGACTCACCACCGTGCGCGACCCATCCGGATGCTCGGTGAGGACGTTGGCGGTGATCGCGCCGGGCACCCGCCCCAACTGCTGATAGGTGCCCGAGCGCAGGTCGACGACGAGTTCGCCCGCCGCCTCGGCGTGCAGCGCCGCCGCGAGCTCGTCGCGCCAGACGGCCGAAAGAGTAGGCAGCCCGGGTAGTTTCGAGCCGCCGGACAGACGGTACGCGGGAATCGGGTCACCGGCGCGGACCGCGCCGAACAACGCGGAGCCGATACCGAGCCGGGCATCCGCCTTGGCCCGCTGCGCCTTGGTGAACGAGCGCGCGTCGAGCGCGTCGTAGAGCACGCCGGTGTAGCGCTCCAGCGCGGGCCGCGTCGGCGAGGTGCGCAGCGCGGCGTTGCGGGCGATCTCGCCGTCGGCCCCCTTGCCGAGGCCGAGCGCGTGCCGGGAGCGTTCCGGGTCGGCCGCCAGGCGCACCACTTCCTCGATCAGCCGGGCGCGCACCGCCGTGAGCTGCGGCATCGCCAGCGAGTCCAGGGTGAGCGGCGCCCCGGCGCCGCCGTCGGACTTGGTTTCGGAGGGAGGCAGCAGGACCAGCACGAACGAATACGGTAATGCGCTGGGACCTGCGTCCGGCCAGCGACTACCCTGTGCTTCCGTGATCACCCGCCTCTCCCGCCTGTTCCTGCGCACTCTCCGCGACGATCCCGCCGACGCGGAGGTGCCCAGCCACAAACTCTTGGTCCGTGCCGGCTACGTGCGCCGCGTCGCCCCGGGTGTCTACTCGTGGCTGCCGCTGGGCCTGCGTGTGCTGCGCAAGGTCGAGGACGTGGTGCGCGCGGAGATGGACGCGATCGGGGGGCAGGAGATCTCGCTACCCGCGCTGCTGCCACGCGAACCGTACGAGACCACCAACCGGTGGACCGAATACGGCGACGGCCTGTTCCGGCTGCGCGACCGCAAGGGCGCGGACTACCTGCTCGGGCCCACCCACGAGGAGCTCTTCGCGCTCACCGTGAAGGGCGAGTACAGCTCCTACAAGGACCTGCCGGTCACGCTGTACCAGATCCAGACCAAGTATCGCGACGAGGAGCGCCCGCGGGCGGGCATCCTGCGCGGGCGCGAGTTCGTGATGAAGGACTCCTACTCCTTCGATCTGGACGAGGACGGCCTCAAGGCCAGCTATCACGCGCACCGCCAGGCCTACCAGCGCATCTTCGACCGGCTGCGGGTCAAGTACGTCATCGTGGCCGCCACCTCGGGCGCGATGGGCGGCAGCGCGTCGGAGGAGTTCCTGGCCGACAGCCCGGTCGGCGAGGACACCTACGTGCGCTGCCCGGAATCCGGCTACGCGGCCAACGTGGAGGCGGTGGTCACGCCCGCTCCCGAACCGCTGCCCATCGAAGGACAGCCCGAGGCGGTCGTGCACGACACCCCGGACACTCCCACCATCGCGAGGCTGGTGGACTGGGCCAACGGCGCGGGCATCGCCGAGCGCTACGGTCGCCCCGTCACCGCGGCCGACACCTTGAAGAACGTGATGGTCAAATTGCGCCACCCGGACGGGAAGACCGAGATCGTCGGCATCGGCGTCCCCGGTGACCGCGAGGTCGACGACAAGCGCCTCGGCGCCTCGGTCGAACCGGCTGAGGTCGAGCTGCTCACCGAAGCGGACTTCGCCGAGAATCCGTTCCTGGTCAAGGGCTACATCGGCCCGAAGGCGTTGCAGGCCAACGGCATTCGTTACCTGGTCGATCCCCGCGTCGGCACCGGCACCAGCTGGATCACCGGCGCCGACGAGCCGGGCAGGCACGTCGTCGGCCTGGTCGCGGGCCGCGACTTCGTCCCGGACGGCACCATCGAGGCCGCCGAGGTCCGTGACGGCGACCCCTCGCCCGACGGGCGCGGCACCCTGGTGGCGGCCCGCGGCATCGAGATCGGCCACATCTTCCAGCTCGGCAACAAGTACACCGACGCGTTCGAGGTGGACGTGCTCGGTGAGAACGGCAAGCCCGTGCGGCTGACCATGGGGTCCTACGGCATCGGCGTCTCCCGCATGGTCGCGGTGATCGCCGAGCAGCAGCACGACGACAAGGGGCTGCGCTGGCCCGCGGCGGTCGCGCCCTACGACGTGCACGTCGTCATCGCGAACAAGGACGACGCGGCCCGCGCGGGCGCCGAAGAGGTGGTGTCCGGCCTGCACGCGCAGGGCTTGGACGTGCTCTTCGACGATCGCACCGCCTCGCCGGGCGTGAAGTTCAAGGACGCCGAGCTGCTCGGCATGCCGCTGGTGCTGGTGATCGGCCGCGGCTGGGCCGAGGGCAAGGTCGAACTGCGCGACCGCTTCACCGGCGAGACCGAGGAACTGCCCGCCGCCTCCGCGGTGGACGCGGTGGTGGCCAGAGTTCGCGGCTGACTCGTTTCCCCGAACGGCCCCCGGCAGAAAATGCCGGGGGCCGTTCGCTATCGGCACGAAGGCCGCAGGAGAATGCGCACGCGGGAACGGGGACGGTGTCCACCTACGCGACCGTAACCTGAATTCGCTGGTCACAGATCCGCAGACCTCGTCCACGCTGCTGTTACCCGCTGGTAAGTTAACCCGCATGACAAACACCGACGTGCGGTTGTTCAACCCCGCCACCTATGATCCGCAGCAGTTCGACGCCGAGACGCGGCGCCTGCTGCGCGCCACGATCGAGTGGTTCGAGGGGCGGGGCAAGCAGCGTCTGCTCGCCGACGACGCGAATGCGGTGTGGACCGCGGACTTCCTCGACTTCGTGAAGAAGGAGAAGTTGTTCGCCACCTTCCTGACCCCCGCGGCGTACGCCGACGGTGACCCGGACCGCCGCTGGGACGCCGCGCGCAACGCGGCGCTGTCGGAGATCTTCGGCTTCTACGGTCTGGCGTACTGGTACGCCGAGCAGGTGACCATCCTCGGTCTCGGCCCGATCTGGCAGAGCGACAACGAGGCGGCCAAGAAGCGCGCGGCCGCCGACCTGGCCGCGGGTGAGGTGATGGCGTTCGGTCTGTCCGAGCAGACCCACGGCGCCGACATCTACAACACCGACCTGGTGCTGACCCCGACCGAGCCGGGAAGCGCGGACGCCGAAGCCGGAATCCTCTTCCGCGCCAACGGCGAGAAGTACTACATCGGCAACGGCAATGTGGCCAGCATGGTGTCGGTGTTCTCCCGCCGCGCCGACCTCGAAGGCGCCGACGCGTACGTCTGGTTCGCCGCCGACTCCCGGCACGAGAACTATCGCCTGCTCGGCAACGTCGTGCACCAGCAGATGTACGTGAGCACCTTCCGGCTGGAGAACTACCCGGTGCGCGCGGAGGACATCCTGCACACCGGCCCCGAGGCGTTCTCCGCGGCGCTGAACACCGTGAACGTGGGCAAGTTCAATCTGTGCCACGGCGGGATCGGCATGGTCGAGCACTCCTTCTACGAGGCGATCACCCATGCGAACAACCGCGTCCTCTACGGCAACCCGGTCACCGAATTCCCGCACGTGCGGGCGAATTTCGTCGACGCCTACGCGCGCATCATCGCGATGAAGCTGTTCAGCGACCGCGCGATCGACTACTTCCGCGGCGCGAGCCTGGAGGATCGCAGGTACCTGCTGTTCAACCCGATGACGAAGTCCAAGGTGACCTCCGAGGGCGAAACCGTCATGACGCTGCTGCTGGATGTGCTGGCCGCCAAGGGATTCGAGAAGAACACCTACTTCGCCGAGGTGCAACGGCTGATCAGCACGCTGCCCCGGCTCGAGGGCACGGTGCACGTGAACGTCGGGCAGATCCTGAAGTTCATGCCCAACTATCTGTTCGACCCGCAGGACTACCCGGAGATCGGCACCCGGCAGGACGCGGCCGACGACGCGTTCTTCTGGCGCCAGGGCCCGGCGCGGGGCGCGGGCAAGGTGCGCTTCGCCGACTGGGCGCCGATCTACGACAAGCACGCCGACATCCCGAATGTGAGCCGGTTCTACGAGCAGGCGCAGGCGCTGCGCACGCTGCTGACCACGGCGGCACCGGACGCCGCGCAGCAGAAGGACCTGGACTTCATGCTGACCATCGGCCACCTGTTCTCCCTGGTGGTCTACGGGCAGCTGATTCTGGAGCAGGCCGCGATCACCGGCTTGGACCGCGACCTGATCGACCAGATCTTCGACTTCCAGGTCCGCGACTTCAACGGCTACGCCACCGCGCTGTACGGCAAGCCGTCGGCCACGCCGGACCAGCAGGGCTGGGCGGCATCCGCGTTGCGGCCGCCGGTCGCCGATCGCCCGCGCTTCGACCGGGTGTGGGCCGAGGTCGCGTCCTACGACGGCGCGTACGAGATGCGGCCGTAGGTCGGTTGTCGAGCGAACGGCGGCCCGGGTCGCCCGCGGCCGCCGTTCGCGTCGTCTCCTTTGCGGCGCATCAGATCTCGGGCAGTCGATCAGGTCGACGGGTCAGGCTTTGCCAGGAAACGCGACCGTGGGCGGATTCGCGCCGAGAATCGACTGCCACGCGGCCAGCCGGACGGCGGCCTCGGTGAGCGCTTCGACACCGGTGCGCCGGATGGCCATGGAGTCACCGCGCTCGACCACCGACCGCCAGGCCACGGCGGTGTCGGACTCGACCGTCACGGCCAGCTTGGCGGCCGAGATCGGATCGGTCACGGCGAACGGCACCGTGTAGGCCGCGTCCGGCGGCGGCGCCGTCGCGCCGCCCAGAGCGAGGGCGTCCACCGTGGTGTCGCGGCGAGCCCGGTGCGCGGCGGTGTGCTCGGCGACCAGCCTGGTGCGCTCGGAGGAGGCGTAGGCGGCGATCACCCCGTAGGCGTACACCGCGCCGTATTCGGCGTTCAGCGCGCCGATGAGCGCTCGGCGTTCGTCCTCGGTCATGCCAGCAACACCCCCGTCTGCACCGCGCAGGCCGCGCTGATCGAAGCGAGCAGACCGGCCCGATAGCCGGTCAGGGCGCGGGCGAGTTCGGCCGCCGATCTCTGGGAGGCGGTGAGCTGCGTGCGCAGCGTCTCGACGCTCGGCGGCGCGGTGGGCGGCACGGCGCTGCCCGAAGCCACGGCCGACGGGCCGGACGCACCGGCGCGGGTGCGGTGCGCCGGTTTGGTGCCGTCGGCGTAGACGCCGATCGCGCGGTCGATCTCGGTGCGCAAGGCGTCGGCGTGGGCGGTGCGCTCGGCCGCGATCGCCGCCAACGCGGCGTGCCGGTCGGGCGCGACGGCGATGGCCGCGGTCGCCGCCGCGGCGTCGGAGCGGGCCGCGACCTCTTGTGCGGCAAGCGGATCCGGCTCGTGGACCACGTCGTCACCGGTGCAGCCGACCAGCGCGCCGAGGGCGAGCACCCCGGCCGTTCCGCCGCCGGCGAGACGTAGCGCGCTGCGACGATCCAGGGCGGCGCGGCGGGGCTCGTGCCGGTCGGAGGGCATGCCGGTAGTGCGCCCGGCACGCGGCGGGGCGGGAAGGCGGATGGGCACGGCACTATCGTGCCAGACTCGCGGGGCGTCGCCGGACGAGCATCGGCCGTGGCGTGCGGACTCCGAGACCGCTGGTCCTTTACACTCTCGTGGCGCGTTACGCTAGACCTTCGGTAGAGAAATTTCCCGCCGCGTCACAACTGAACCAGGAGCCGCCCACATGCCGATGCCGACCGAGGAAAGGGTGAGCCAGCTAGTAGCTGGTCTCGTCGAACGCCGAGGATTCGATCTCGAGGGCGTCGAGATCTCGACGGCGGGCACGCGCGTGGACGCGCAGGCTCGGGTGCAGGTGACCGTGGACCGCGACACCTCCGATCTGGACTCCCTGGCGACTCTGAGTACGGAGCTGTCGGCGCTGCTGGACGACGCGGGGGAGTTCGGCGAGACGCCCTACCTGCTGGAAGTCACGACCCCCGGGATCGACCGCCCGTTGACCGCCGACCGGCACTGGCGTCGGGCGCGCGGGCGGAAGGTGCGCGTGCGACTACGCGAAGGCGCACAGCCGCCGGAGGGGTCGGCGACCTTCGAGGCCAGGGTCGGCGCGCTCACCGGTGATTCGGTGGCGCTGGTGCTCGGCGGCAAACGCGACCCGCACCGGGTGACGGTCCCGCTCGCCGACATCGCCACGGCCGTCGTCCAAGTCGAGTTCTCCCCGCCGAGTGCTCGAGAGCTGGAACTCACGGGCGGAGTCGTTCCGGGGCGGCCCGCTCCGGGTGCGGACGACGCGGTGGCGGTCGAGGACGCCGCGCAGCTCCGAGGAACACCGAATGCACTGTCCGAATCCGTAACAGCGTCCGATTCGCCGACCGAAGGGATCGTGGAATGAACATCGAAATCGAAGCCCTGCGCGCGATCGTCGCCGACAAGGGGATCTCGATCGAGACCGTGATCTCCGCGATCGAGTCGGCGCTGCTCACCGCGTACCGCCACACCGAGGGCCACCAGCCCAACGCGCGCATCGACATCAACCAGAGGACCGGCGTGGTCCGGGTGATGGCGCGCGAGGTGGACGCCGACGGCAACGTGATCTCCGAATGGGACGACACCCCGGAGGGGTTCGGCCGGATCGCGGCGACCACCGCCAGGCAGGTCGTACTGCAGCGGCTGCGCGACGCGGAGAACGAGAAGTCCTTCGGCGAGTTCTCCACCCACGAGGGCGACATCGTCGGCGGTGTGGTGCAGCGCGACGCGCGCGCCAACGCCCGCGGCACCATCGTGGTGCGCATCGGCAGCGAACTGCACGGCGCGGAGGGCTTGATCCCGCCCGCCGAGCAGGTGCCCGGCGAGACCTACGAGCACGGCGACCGGATCAAGTGCTACGTCGTCGGGGTCTCCCGTGGGCCGCGTGGACCGCAGATCACGCTGTCGCGCACCCACCCGAATCTGGTGCGGCGCCTGTTCGCGCTGGAGGTGCCGGAGATCGCCGACGGCTCGGTGGAGATCGTCGCCGTGGCGCGCGAGGCGGGGCACCGATCCAAGATCGCCGTGCGCACCACGGTGCCCGGCGTCAACGCCAAGGGCGCCTGTATCGGGCCCATGGGACAGCGCGTGCGCAACGTGATGAGCGAACTGGCCGGCGAGAAGATCGACATCATCGACTACGCCGACGATCCGGCGACCTTCGTCGGCAATGCGCTCTCGCCGTCGAAAGTGGTTTCGGTCACTATCGTCGACCCGGAGGCAAGGGCGGCCCGCGTAGTGGTCCCCGATTTCCAGCTTTCCCTGGCGATCGGCAAGGAGGGGCAGAACGCCCGCCTGGCCGCGCGGCTGACCGGCTGGCGCATCGATATCCGCAGCGACGCCGCGCCCGACATGGGCGGATCCGTTCGGACGGAGGCGCATCGCAGTTGACCGGAGCCCGCCCGCGGAGTGCTCGGGATGACAGGTTCGTAACTTCCGCGGGGGAGGGGTTCGGCGTTCCGAGCGTGGCAGCGGTAGAGTGGTCCAAGGTTCAGTCCGAGTCTTCGGTTTCCATGCCCGACCGCACCACCGAGCAGCACCAGGCGCCCCGGCGCCGAGCGGCTCCGGTACGGACGTGTATCGGGTGCCGGAAGCGCGAGCTGGCCGTCGATCTGTTGCGGATCGTGGCTCGGGACCGTGAGACCGGAGACGGCTCCCACGTCATCGAGATCGTTCCCGATCCGCGGCGCAGACTTCCCGGACGGGGTGCCTGGCTGCACCCCCTTTCGGCTTGTCTGCGCGCGGCAGAGCGGCGCCGAGCGATCGGCAGAGCACTACGAGTGTCCGGACATCTGGATATCTCAGCCCTGGAGCATTACCTCGAGAACAGGCACGAGCACTCATGAGCACACCGTGAAGTACCAACGATGAACGTCCATCGGAGATAACCCGAGGTCGTGCGGGCCGCCGTCCCCAACGGTGGCGCTGCTCGGCCTCTCAGTGAGGAGAGCAGTGGCAGGCAAGGCCCGCGTGCACGAGTTGGCAAAAGAACTCGGTGTCACGAGCAAGGAACTACTCGCAACGCTCAAGGAGCAGGGCGAGTTCGTGAAGTCGGCGTCCTCGACGGTGGAAGCTCCCGTCGCCCGCCGGCTGCGTGAGTCGTTCGCGGCGAAATCCGCCCCGTCCAACGGCAACAAGCCGGGTGCACGCCCCGGACCGTCCGGTCGTCCGGCCCCCAAGCCCGCGGGCGGAGGCCCGCGTCCAGGTCCCCGTCCGTCGGCGCCCACTCCGGCGCCCACCGCGCAGGAGACCGCGGCCCCGGCCGCGCGTACCGGTGAATCCCCGGCCGTGAAGCCGGGCCCCGCCGCGCGTCCCGGACCGGCCCCGGCGCCCAAGCCCGCCGCCCGGGAATCGATCAACCCGCAAGCCGCCGCGGCTTCGGGCGCGAGCGCGAGTTCCGCGCCCGCTCCGGCCGGTCCGCGTCCGACGCCGGGCGGCCCGCGCCCCGGGCAGCAGCAGCGTCCCGGCGGCCCCGGCCAGGGTGGACATCGCCCGGGTGGCGCGGCTCCCGGCCCGCGTCCTGGGCCGAAGACCCCGCGCGTCGGTAACAACCCCTATTCCTCGGCTCCCGAGCGTCCCGCGCCGCGTCCGGCCCCCGGTCAGGGTGGCCCGCGTCCCGGCCCGTCCCAGGGTGGTCCGCGTCCCGGCCCCGCTCAGGGTGGTCCGCGTCCCGGTCCGTCCCAGGGTGGTCCGCGTCCCGGCCCCGCTCAGGGTGGCCCGCGTCCGGCGCCCGGCCCTGGTGGTCCGCGTCCCGGCGGCCCGCGGCCGAGCCCCGGCTCGATGCCGCCTCGTCCGAATCCCGGCGCGATGCCGTCGCGTGCGGCGCGTCCCGGCGGCGCCGGAGGCCCCGGTGCGGGTCGTCCCGGTCGTCCCGGTGGCGCCGGTGCCGGTCGTCCCGGTGGCGGCGGTGGCGGCGGCTACCGCGGTGGCGGTGGCGGCGCTCCCGGTGCGGGTGCGGGTGCGCCCGGTGCCGGTGGTGCGGCCGGTGGCTTCCGCGGTCGTCCCGGTGGCGGCGGTGGCGGCGGCGGTCGTCCTGGCGGTCCCGGTGGCCGCGGTGGTGCGGCAGGCGCGTTCGGCCGTCCCGGTGGCGCGCCCCGGCGTGGCCGCAAGTCGAAGCGGCAGAAGCGGCAAGAGTACGACTCGATGCAGGCGCCCGCCGTCGGCGGCGTGCGGCTGCCGCGCGGCAACGGCGAGATCATCCGGCTCGCTCGCGGCGCGTCGCTGTCGGACTTCGCCGAGAAGATCGATGCGAACCCGGCCGCGCTGGTGCAGGCCCTGTTCAACCTCGGTGAGATGGTCACCGCGACCCAGTCGGTGAACGACGAGACCCTCGAGCTGCTGGGCAGCGAGATGAACTACGTCGTCCACGTGGTCAGCCCCGAGGACGAGGACCGCGAGCTGCTGGAGTCGTTCGACCTCACCTATGGCGAGGACGAGGGCGGCGAGGAAGACCTCGAACAGCGTCCGCCGGTGGTGACCGTCATGGGTCACGTCGACCACGGTAAGACCCGCTTGCTGGACACCATCCGCAAGGCGAACGTCCGCGAGGGCGAGGCAGGCGGCATCACCCAGCACATCGGCGCCTACCAGGTGCTCACCCACCTCGGCGACGAGGACCGGCTGATCACCTTCATCGACACCCCGGGTCACGAGGCGTTCACCGCCATGCGCGCCCGTGGTGCGAAGGCCACCGACATCGCGATCCTGGTGGTCGCCGCCGACGACGGCGTCATGCCGCAGACGGTGGAGGCGATCAACCACGCGCAAGCGGCCGACGTGCCGATCGTCGTGGCGGTCAACAAGATCGACAAGGAAGGCGCCAACCCGCAGAAGGTGCGTCAGCAGCTCACCGAGTACGGCCTGGTCGCCGAGGAATACGGCGGCGAGACCATGTTCGTCGACATCTCCGCCAGGCAGAACATCAATATCGATGCGCTGCTCGAGGCGGTCCTGCTGACCGCGGACGCGGCGCTGGACCTGCGGGCCAACCCGGACATGGACGCGCAGGGTGTGGCCATCGAGGCGCACCTCGACCGTGGCCGCGGCCCGGTGGCGACCGTGCTCATCCAGCGCGGCACCCTGCGGGTCGGCGACTCGATCGTGGCGGGAGACGCCTACGGCCGAGTGCGCCGGATGGTCGACGAGCACGGCGACGACGTCGAGGCGGCGCTGCCGTCGCGGCCGGTTCAGGTCATCGGCTTCACGTCGGTGCCCGGCGCGGGTGACAACCTGCTCGTGGTCGACGAGGACCGGATCGCCCGGCAGATCGCCGATCGGCGCAACGCGCGCAAGCGCAACGCGCTGGCCGCACGCAGCCGCAAGCGGATCAGCCTGGAAGATCTGGATGCCGCGCTGAAGGAAACCAGCGAGCTGAACCTGATCCTCAAGGGCGACAACTCGGGTACGGTCGAGGCCCTCGAAGAGGCGCTGCTCGGGATTCAGGTGGGCGACGAGGTGCGGCTGCGGGTGATCGACCGCGGCGTCGGTGGCGTCACCGAGACCAACGTCAACCTCGCTTCGGCGTCGAACGCGATCATCATCGGATTCAACGTCCGCGCCGAGGGCAAGGCGACCGAGCTGGCCAACCGTGAGGGCGTCGACATCCGGTACTACTCGGTGATCTACCAGGCCATCGACGAGATCGAGAAGGCCCTCAAGGGCATGCTCAAGCCGATCTACGAAGAGGTCGAGCTGGGGCGGGCCGAGATCAGGGCGATCTTCCGTTCGTCGAAGATCGGCAACATCGCCGGTTGCATGGTCACGTCGGGCTCGGTCAAGCGCAACGCCAAGGCGCGCCTGCTCCGGGACAACGTGGTGATCGCCGAGACGATGTCGATCTCGTCGCTGCGCCGGGAGAAGGACGACGTCACCGAGGTCCGCGAGGGCTTCGAATGCGGTATGACGGTCACCTACTCCGACATCAAGGAAGGCGACATCATCGAGGCCTACGAACTGCGCGAGAAGCCGCGCGACTGATAGACCGAGACGAGTCCGGGCGCCGCGCGAAGTGCGCGGCGCCCGGCGGGTCTTCCTGACTGGGGAGGGTGTGGGTGTACCTGGGTGCACTGGAGTTCGACCTGCTGCTCGGCGATGTGCATTCACTGAAACAGAAGCGCTCGGTGATCCGGCCTATCCTGGCCGAATTGCAGCGTTTCGGTGTGAGTGCCGCCGAAGGCGGGGAACACGATCTATACCGTCGTTCGCTGCTGGGCGTGGCCATGGTCAGTGCGGGCATGGATCATCTGACCGAGGTGCTGGACAAATGTGAACGGCACGTCGCGGCCCGTCCGGAGTTACAGTTGCTGGCGGTGCGCCGCCGAATCTTCGGGCCCGAGGACTGACCGCGGCGCAGCGACGGAGCTCGGGTGGCGGCCGCGAGCCACGCTCCGACCGCCATCGAACAGAGTTGATAGTGAGGAGGAAACGGCCATGGTGGATCAAGCCAGGGCACGCCGACTCGCCAAGCGGATCTCCTCGATCGTCGCGACCGCGATCGAATACGAGGTGAAGGACCCGCGGCTGCGTTTCGTGACCGTGACCGACGCCAAGGTCACCGGCGATCTCCGGGAGGCGACGGTGTACTACACCGTGATGGGTGAAACCCTCGACGCCGAACCGGATTACGACGGTGCGGCGGCCGGACTGGAGAAGGCCAAGGGAGTTCTGCGCTCCAAGGTGGGCGCGGGAACCGGGGTGAAGTTCACCCCGACGCTGGCATTCGTACTGGACACCGTGCCCGACGCGGCACGGCAGATGGAGGAACTGCTCGCCAGGGCGCGGGCCGCGGACGACGAGGTCGCCAAGGTGGCCGCCACCGCCAGGCCCGCGGGCGACGCCGACCCCTACAAGATCGAACGCGACGCCGACGAGTGACATGCGGTAGTCGATGACGACGATGCGAGAAACGGCCGGCTTGGACACGGCCGTGGCGGCGCTCGACGCCGCGCGCTCGGTGACCATCGTCTGCCATGTGCAGCCCGATGCGGACACCATAGGAAGTGGTCTGGCGCTGGCGCTGGTGCTGCACCGGCGCGGCGTCCCGGTGCAGGTGTCGTTCGCCGAGCCGGCGGAATTGCCCGTATCGATGCGGTCGCTGCCCGGCGTAAGGCACCTGGTGGCGCCCGCCGAAGTGCGCGCCGAGGTCGACCTGCTGGTAGCGGTCGACTGCGGCAGCGCGGGCAGGCTCGGTGCGCTTGTCGACCGATTGTCCGGTGCCGCAACGACGCTGGTGATCGATCACCATCGGTCGAACACGAGGTTCGGAGCGATCAACGTGGTCGATCCCGCCGCGGAGTCCACCACGAGCCTGATCGCGCGACTGCTCGACGCGTGGGGTGTGCCGATCGATGCGGACGTGGCGCATTGCCTGTACGCCGGTCTGGTCACCGACACGGGTTCGTTCCGGTGGGTGCGGCCGGGTACCCACGAACTGGCGGAGCGGCTGCTGGCCACCGGAATCGACGGCGCGCATATCGCCCGCACCTTGATGGACACGCACCCGTTCGGATGGCTGCCCATGTTGGCGCGGGTGCTCGGGACGGCGCAGCTCGTCCCGGGGGCGCGCGGCGGCGTCGGATTGGTGTACGCGTTCGTGCGGCGCGACGACATCGACGACGTGCGTTCGGAGGAAGTCGAGAGCGTCATAGATATCGTGCGCACGACCGCCGAAGCGGGAATCGCCGCGGTGTTCAAGCAATCTCGTGTGGTGCCGGATCGGTGGACGGTATCGCTGCGCTCACGGGACAGCGGAGCGTGTGCGGGCGACGGGGTGGACGTCGCAGAGGTGGCCACGACACTGGGTGGTGGTGGGCATCGCTTCGCGGCCGGGTACACCGCACACGGCGCGCCCGAGGACCTGATCGGCGCGCTGCTGACCGCGCTCGGATGATCGTGTTCGATCATCGGCGAATGCCGGGTCGGCTCTCACCAAAACGTTCCGGTCCGACGGGTTTCGAGTGCTGAGGCCGAATTCGTCGTCCGGACGGGTCGACGGATCGACCGGGGCGGTGTGCGGATGCGGCGCACTCTCGGCGTGTGCGGGGCGCCCCGCGTTCGTGCCCGGTGCCCTGCGGGCGTTTGCCTGTCGAGTGGCGCTGGAAGTCGAGCCGGTTCGCCCGCCTCGCCATCCGAGCCTGGTTCGGCGTCGTGCCACACATCCGGAATCACCGGTGATGCGACCCTCTCCGCGACCGGAGCCGGACGCCGCCGAGTTTGTCGGTGGGCCGTGCCAAGGTGGGAGCCGGATCGCAACGACGGTGGTCTCGAAGGACGACATGCGGGGGAGGTGTTCGTGAGCGCGCGGGGTTGTAGTGGGGCGGATATCGGTGACCCGGTCCTGCGCGCGAGCGAGCCGGAAACTATCGACCGGGCCGCCGCCGCCGGGCCCAAACGCATTCTCGGCCTCGCGGTGCCCACCCTCGGTGTACTGGTCGCCGAACCGATCTACCTGTTGTTCGACTTGGCCGTGGTCGGCAGGCTCGGCGCGCTCGCGCTGGCCGGGCTCGCCGTGGGCGGGTTGATCCTCGCGCAGACGAGTTCGCAGCTGACCTTCCTGTCCTATGGCACCACCGCGCGCTCGGCGCGCCGTCACGGCGCGGGCGACCATCAAGGAGCCGTCGCCGAGGGCGTGCAGGCCACGTGGATCGCGGTGGCCGTCGGCGTCGCGATCCTGCTGCTGGTCCAAGCGTTCGCCGTGCCGGTGACCAGCGCCATCGCGGGCGGTGGTGACATCGCGGCGCAGGCGCTGGACTGGGTGCGGATCGCGCTGTTCGGCGTGCCGCTGATCCTGATCTCCATGGCGGGGAACGGGTGGCTGCGTGGCGTCCAGGAGACGCGCAGGCCGTTGGTCTACGTCGTCGCCGGACTCGGGGTGTCGGCGGTGCTCTGCCCGGCGCTGGTGCACGGACTGTTCGGCGCACCGCGCCTGGGTCTGCCGGGCTCGGCCGCGGCGAACGTGGCGGGTCAGATCGTCACCGCGGTCCTGTTCCTGAACGCGCTGATCCGCGAGGAGGTTTCCCTCGCCCCGCATTGGTCGGTGATGCGTGCCCAGCTCGTCCTCGGACGCGACCTGATCGTCCGCAGTTTCGCCTTCCAGGCGTGCTTCGTCTCGGCAGCTGCCGTCGCCGCGCGTTTCGGCGCCGCGTCGGTAGCGGCCCACCAGTTGGTGCTGCAACTGTGGAACTTCCTGGCGCTCGCCCTGGACGCGCTGGCCATCGCCGCGCAGACGCTCACGGGCGCGGCTCTGGGCGCGGGTGATGCCACCGGCGCCCGAGGGATCGCCCGGCGCGTGACCCGCTGGTCGGAGATCTTCAGCCTGGGGCTCGCCGCCTGCTTCGCGGCGGGGGCGGTGGCGATCCCCGCGCTGTTCACCGATGACCCGGACGTGCTGGAGCGCGCGCACGTGGTGTGGTGGTTCTTCGTCGCGCTCATTCCGGTGGCGGGCATCGTCTTCGCGCTCGACGGCGTCCTGCTCGGAGCCGGTGACGCGGCCTACCTGCGCACCACCACGCTCGGAGCGGCCCTGCTCGGCTTCCTGCCCGCTATCTGGTTGTCGCTGGCCTTCGACTGGGGCGTCGCCGGAATCTGGTCCGGCCTCGCCGCGTTCATGCTGTTGCGGCTGATCGCCGTCGCGGGGCGGGCGCTGTCGGGCCGGTGGGCCCTGGTCGGCGCCGAAGTACCGAGGTGAGCGACACCCGGCTCGGCCGGTGCGCGCGAATCCGAAACGATGTGCCAAGGTAGGTGTGGTGATACCCAAGTTGATGGCGGTGAGCGACATTCATGTCGGGCACCAGGGGAATCGGCCGGTCGTCGAGCAGATCAAGGCGGACTCGCCGGAGGACTGGCTCATCGTGGCCGGCGACGTGGGGGAGAAGACCGAGGACATCCGGTGGGCGCTGGAGCTGCTGCGCCGTCGGTTCGCCAAGGTGATCTGGGTGCCGGGCAATCACGAGCTGTGGACGACGGCCAAGGACCCGGTGCAGATGGTCGGGGTGGCACGCTACGACTACCTGGTGTCGATCTGCCGCGACCTGGATGTGTTGACGCCGGAGGATCCGTTTCCGGTGTGGCAGGGCGCGGGCGCGGAAGAGCACGGCGGAGCGGTCACGCTGGTTCCGATGTTCCTGTTGTACGACTACTCGTTCCTGCCGGAAGGAGCCACCACCAAAGCGGAGGGCCTGGCGATCGCGCGTGAGCGCAACGTGGTGGCCACCGACGAATTCCTGCTCTCGCCGGATCCGTACCTGACCAGGGACGCGTGGTGCCACGCCCGGGTGCAGGTGACCAAGCGCAAGCTCGACGCGCTCGCCCCGGGCACCCCGATCGTCCTGATCAACCATTTCCCGCTGGTGCGGCAGCCGACCGACGTGCTGTTCTACCCGGAGTTCGCGCTGTGGTGCGGCACCGAACTCACCGCGGACTGGCACACCCGCTACAACGTGGTCTGCTCGGTCTACGGTCACCTGCACATCCCGCGGACCTCGCACTACGACGGCGTCCGATTCGAGGAGGTCTCGCTCGGCTACCCGCGCGAGTGGCAGCGCCGCGGCCTGCCCGAGCGATTGCTGCGCCAGATCCTGCCGACCCCGCAGTATCCGCCGGGCACGCTGAACAAGTGGGGCGGACACTTCCAGGTGACTCCCGAGATGGAAGCCGCCGCCGCGGAGATGCGCAGCAAAGCGCAGCAGCGGCGCGGGCTGGCGTAGTCCCACGCACATGGCGCTGCGATCCCACCCGGTGCGGCTCGACTACGCTCGTCGGTGATGATCGAGAAAATTCTGCCCGCGGGTGTGGCCTCGGCCGAGTTGCTGGCGTACCCGGAGGATCTGCGGCCGCATCCGGCGGAGGAGCATCTCATCGCCAAGTCGGTGGAGAAGCGGCGCCGTGACTTCATCGGCGCGCGGCATTGCGCCCGCCTTGCGCTCACGCAACTCGGCGAGCAGCCGGTCGCGATCGGCAAGGGCGAGCGCGGCGCTCCGGTGTGGCCGCGCGGAATCGTCGGCAGCCTGACCCACTGCGACGGCTACCAGGCCGCCGCGCTCGGTCACAAACTGCGGTTCCGTTCCATCGGCATCGACGCCGAGCCGCACGCCACCCTGCCGGACGGCGTACTGGACTCGGTCAGCCTGCCGCCGGAGCGGGAATGGCTGAAGACCACCGAGTCCGAATTGCACCTGGACCGGTTGCTGTTCTGCGCCAAAGAGGCCACCTATAAGGCGTGGTTCCCGCTGACGCTGCGCTGGCTCGGCTTCGAGGACGCGCACATCACGTTCGAGATCGAGGACAGCTCCGCCGCTTCCGGGCGCGGAAGCTTCCATACCGAACTGCTGGTGCCGGGGCAGACCACCGACGGCGGCACGCCGCTGATCGCGTTCGACGGTCGTTGGCTGATCACCGACGGGTACATCCTGACAGCGATCGCGCACGTCTGATGGACGGACTCGGCGGGCTGCTCGTCATCGACAAGGCCGGTGGCTGGACCAGTCACGACGTCGTCGCGAAATGCCGGAAGCTGCTGCGCACCAAGAAGATCGGCCACGCGGGCACGCTCGATCCGATGGCGACCGGTGTGCTGGTGCTCGGCGTGGAACGCGCGACCAAACTGCTCGGCCTGCTCACCTTGACCACCAAGGCGTACACCGCGACCATCCGGCTGGGGCAGGCGACCAGCACCGACGACGCCGAGGGCGAGGTGCTGGCCACGACACCGGCCGGTCATCTCGCCGACGCCGACATCGCCACGCGCACAGCCGAACTGACCGGGAACATCGAGCAGGTGCCCGCCACCGTCAGCGCGATCAAGGTGAACGGCGAACGTGCCTATGCCCGCCACCGTGCGGGCGAGGACGTGCAGTTGGCCGCCCGCCCGGTCACGGTGTCGCGGTTCGACGTGCTCACGCGGCGCGATGTCGGCGATTTCGTCGACCTGGACGTGGTGGTCGAATGTTCCTCGGGCACCTACGTGCGCGCGCTGGCCAGAGACCTGGGCGCCGGGCTCGGCGTCGGCGGCCACTTGACCGCGTTGCGCCGCACCAGCGTCGGGCCGTTCACGCTCGAGCGTGCACGCACCTTGGACGATCTGGCCGCCGCCGCTGAGTCCGGCGTGCCGCCACTGAGCCTCGATATCGATGCCGCGGTGCGAACGGCGTTCCCGCGCCGCGACATCGATGACAAGCAGGCCGACGACCTGCGCAACGGACGCTGGCTCGCTCCGGCCGGAATGCCCGGCGTCTACGCCGCCATCGATCCGGAAGGCCGCGCTATCGCACTGCTCCGGGAATCCGGTAATCGCGCGTCCTCGGTGATGGTCGTCCGCCCCGCCAATCTCCCGGGCGATAGTGGTTGACCACCTCGCGGCGCTTGCTCGGCACTGTGCAATGCTCGCACCTGCCCGTGCCGCAGGATTCGAGCCTCGTCTGCTGATTTCCGTGACCGGCTCCGGCCCGCCGAGGGGGTTCATCGCATAATCCCACCGCCGCAAGGAAATTCGCGCAGTGTGGGAAAGTCGCCTGCGGCGGCAGTGGCCGGGTAGCGGTCGCGGTGAGTCGGCGTTCAGGAGCCGATCTGGTGCCGGAGGCGTTGCACGGCGTCGTCCATGTGCTCGACGAGCAGAGCGCGGGCGCGCGCGGGGTCGCCCGCGCCGATCGCGTCGCGCAGGCCGATGTGTTCGCGGGACTGTTCCCGCAGGTCCGGATAGGTCGTCTGCAAGGCGCCCAAGCACATGCGCGTCTCGATCAGCAAGGTGCGAGCCGCGCGTACCAGCCGCGGACTGGCCGCACTCTCCACCAGCGCCTCGTGGAAGGCCTGGTCGGCCTCCGACACGCCGACCGCGTCGCCGCGTTCGGCGCACGCGATCATCTCCTCGACGCTGGGACCGAGCGCCTCGTAGGCGATGGGGCGGCGACCGTCCAGGATCAGCTCCAGTGCGCCGCCCTCCAGTGCCGTCCTGGCCCGGTAGATGTCGACGACGTCGTCGAGGCTCAGTTCGATGACGAAGATGCCGCGGTGGCGGATGCTGCGCAGCAGACCCTCGGACACCAAGCGCTGCATCGCCTCGCGCACCGGCCCGCGCGAGACCGCGAACCGCGCCGCGAGGTCGGCCTCGCCGAGCTGCGACCCTGGCGCGAGACTGCCGCGCATGATCGCCTCGCGGAGCCGATCTGCGATCATCTCCGCGGTCGACTGCCGGTTCACCGGCTCGAAATCAACGACGGACATCGATCTGCCTTTCCGCGAACAAGGTCCCGAATCCGGGAACGACCGGCTCGGCGTCGGCCAGCCGCAGCCCTGCCCAGATCGTGACCTGATTGGCCGTCAGCACCGGTTTGCCCAGCGTAGCCTCCAGGTCCGGCAGCACCGCCACGGTGTGCATCGCGGTGTCGGGGATGAGCAGCGCCTCCGCGTCGGGATGGTCGTTGTCCGCCGCCAGCCGCAGCACCTGGGCCGGGGTGAGGGTGCCGACCTCGGCGGCGGTGTCGATCCCCGCGCTGGACATCGAGACGACGTCGATGCGCGCGTCGGCGAGGAACTCCACGAACAGCCGGGCGACCTCGTCGGGATAGCTGGCGGCGACCGCGACGGTGCGCAGTCCCAGCGTGTGCACGGCGTCGGCGAACGCGATGCTGGTGCTGGTCGCCGGGACGCCCGCGACCTCGGCCAGCGCGCGCACCTGATCGCGCGCGCCCTCGGGTCCGTAGACGAAACTGCCCGACGTGCAGGCCCAGACGATCGCGTCGGGGCGGTGCCGGGCGAGCAGTGAGGCGCCGAGGCGCAATTTCTCCGGGCTGCCCAGTTCGAGCAGTTCGGGGACGGCGTGCAGATCGGTGCCGTAGATGTGGGCCACCGGAAGGTGCGCGCCGAGCGCTGCCGCCGCGAGCGGGTAGTCGTCCTCAGCCGCGTGGTCGGGGTAGATGAAACCGACGGTGGGTGCGTGCATGTGATGTTCTTCCTTCAGAAAACGTTGAGCAGCCACTTGCCCGGGCCCATCATCGGGAGCTTCATCCGGCCGAGACATGCCCACATGGTGAGTTGGTTGGCGGTGAGCACCGGCTTGCCGAGGGCTTTCTCCAGCGGCTCGATCACGTCGTACGTGGGCAGGTTGGTACAGCTGACGAAGACGGCCTGGGCCTCGGGGTCGTCGGCGCCGACGATGCGTTCGGCGATCGTGCGATAGCTGACCTTCCAGATGCCGCCGCCGAGCCCGAGGTGATCGGAGCGGACCACCGTGCAGCCGGCTTCGGCGAGGAACTCGTGCAGCCGGTGGGTGAGGATCTCGTCGTACGGGGTCAGTACCGAGATCCGGGTGAGGTCCAGATGGCGGATCGCTTCGAGCAACGCGCCCGAGGTGGTGACCGCGTCCAGCGCCCCGGCACGGCAGATGGTGTCGCGCAACGACTTCTCGTAGGCGAGGCCTTTGATGAAACTGCCCGATGTGCACAGGTAGGCCACGACTTCGGGTTCCACGTGCAGGACGTTGCGGGTGGCCGCGGTGAGATGCGCCGCGTCGGAGACCAATTCGGCCATCTCCAGCGACACCGGAACCGGTTCGTAGGGGGTACGGGCCAGGTGCAGACTCACCTCCAGAGGCGCCCAGCGCCAGAGCTCTCGTTCGAGGGCGAGGTCGAACGGTGCGATGATCCCGATACCCCGTTGTGCAACGGGCCCTTCGAGGTCGGGAAAGCTCAAATCCACTACGGCCCCTCTCGCGCTCAGCCGGGACGACCTCCGAACACGATCGGATTGTTGACAATCATACGATGTGATCTTAGTGTGTCAATGTGGAACAGGGCCCGATTGTCGTCGTCCTGCACAGTGACAGTGTGCCCGACGACGAACGAATGGACCGAGTAGCAGGCCGCGCCACCATCCGGTACACCGAGGCGCCCGGGTTGGCGAACGCCCTGCGCGGAGCGGAGATCTTGTTCGTCTACGACTTTCGCACCCGGGCGCTGCCCGGCGCCTGGCATGCCGCCGACCGGCTGCGCTGGGTGCACATGGGATCCACCGGCGTCGATCCGGCGATGTTTCCCGAACTGCGGGCCAGTGACGTGGTCGTGACCAACACCAGAGGCGTCTTCGACGCCGCGATCGCCGAGTACGTGCTCGGGCAGATTCTCGGTTTCGCCAAGGACCTGTCCGGTTCGTTGCTGCTGCAACAACGGCACGAGTGGCGGCATCGGGAATCCGAACGGGTCGCGGGGTCGACGGCGCTGATCGTGGGCACCGGCTCGATCGGGCGTCATATCGCCCGATTGCTGCGCGCGGTCGGCATGACCGTGCGCGCCGTCGGCAGGCGGGAGCGCGCGGCGGACCCGGATTTCGGCGAGGTCACCACCGATCTGCACGCCGAACTGGCCCGCGCCGATTACGTCGTCGCGATCGCTCCGCTCACCGAGCGGACCAGGAACATGTTCGACGCCGCCGCCTTCGCCGCGATGAAGCCGCACGCCAGGTTTGTCAACGTCGGCCGCGGGGAACTCGTTGTGACCGACGATCTCGTCGCCGCGCTGCGCACCGGATCGATCGCCGCGGCGGCGCTCGATGTGGTGGACCCCGAGCCGCTCCCCGCCGATCACCCCCTGTGGGAACTGCCGAACGTCCGGATCACCCCGCACAACTCCGGTGACTTCATCGGATGGCGCACCGAGATCGTCGACGCGTTCACCGAGAACTTCGACAACTGGATCGCCGGACGTCCGCTGGACAACGTGGTCGACAAAAGGCTGGGGTATGTGCCCGGCTGAAGGAGCCCATCCATGAGCTACCCCGAAAAGAACCAACCCACCGACCCGACCGCCATGACCGCGGTCGAGCTGGTCTCGGCCTACGCGGCGGGCGCGCTGTCGCCCGTCGAGGCGACCGAGGCGATCCTGCGCGCGATCGCCGATCGCGACGGCGCGCTCAACGCCTTCTGTCTGGTCGATCCCGATCGCGCCCTGGTGCAGGCGAAGGACTCCGAGGCGCGCTGGCAGTCCGGTCATGCCAGAGGGCTGCTCGACGGCGTGCCGATCTCGATCAAGGACGTCTTCCTGACCGAGGGCTGGCCCACCCGGCGCGGCTCCACGTCCATCGACCCGGCGGGACCTTGGCTGGTGGACAGTCCGGTGGCTGCGCGGCTGCGCGAGGACGGGATGGTCTTCCTCGGCAAGACCACCACCCCGGAGATCGCGTGGAAGGCGGTCACCGACAGTCCGCTGGCGGGTGTCACGCGGAATCCGGCCGACCCGTCGACCACCGCGGGCGGCTCCTCCGGCGGCAGCGCCGCGGCCGTCGCCGCGGGCATGGGCCCGGTGTCGGTGGGCACGGACGGCGGTGGCAGCGTGCGCATTCCGGCCGCCTTCTGCGGCATCGTCGGCTTCAAGCCCACCTACGGCCGGATTCCGCTGTTCCCGGCCAGCCCGTTCGGTCCGCTGGCGCATGCGGGACCGATGACGCGCACCGTCGAGGACGCGGCGCTGCTGATGGACATCCTGTCGCTACCGGATCCGCGCGATCCCACCGCGCTGGCTCCCACGCTCGCCGCCTTCCGCGCCGAAATGCAACGCGACGTGCGGGGATTGCGCGTGGCGTACTCACCTGCGCTCGGCTACGCCACGGTCGACCCCGAGGTCGCCGCGATCGTGGAAGCGGCGGTGACCCGGCTGGCCGACGCCGAACTCCGGGTGAGCGCCGCCGATCCCGGATTCGCCGATCCGCGCGAGGCGTTCGAGCTGCTGTGGGCGGCCGGCGCGGCCACCATGCTGTCCGGGTACCCGGAAGGTACGCGCGAACGGGTGGATCCGGGCCTGCGCGCGGTCTGGGAGCGCGGTGAAACCGTCACCGCCGTCGAGTATCTCGACGCGCGCAACGTCGCGGCCCAGATCGGTATCACCATGGGCGCCTTCCACAACGACTACGACATCCTGATCACTCCGACGGTGCCGATTCCCGCGTTCGAAGCGGGACACGACGTGCCACCGGGCAGCGGCCTGCGCAGCTGGCCCGAATGGACGCCGTTCACCTACCCGTTCAACATGACCCAGCAACCCGCGATCAGTATCCCGGCGGGCACGACTCGCGCGGGTCTACCGGTCGGGATGCAGATCATCGGCCCACGCCACTCCGACGATCTGATCCTCGCGGTAGCCCGCTACGCCGAATTCGTGCTGGCTTCCTGAAAGCGAATGGCCCCGCGGAAGACCGCGGGGCCACTCGTCACCGTCGCTCAGGCGCGGGCGAAGACGAGCGTCTCGCCCTGCACACCGTGCAACCACAGCGTGTTGCAGGCCGCGGCCATCTCGGCGAGCCCCTCCTCGATGGTGGCGAACACATTGCCCGGCACCCACCCGAGGTCGCCGTTGATCAGCAGATTGTTGCGGCCGTAGAACAGCGCGAGATCGGTCGCCCCGCGCTCGTGCTCGGCCGCGGAACCGGGCTCGTAGCCGTAGGCCGGATTGCCGATCTCCCACGGCTCGAAGTCGAACAGGCACACATCGCCGGGGATGGGCGTGACCGTCGGATTCTCCCGATGCGGGGCCGCGCCGATGCGCGGGAGCAGGGTGTACACCTCGTTGCGGGCGTACTTGGCGTGGAAGGCGTCGCCTTCCAGCGGCAGCGCGTTCCACACCGCGGCGCAGGTCTGCGGCGCTTCCTCGTCCAGCAAACGGGCGCGGCAGGTCACCGCGGCTTTGGTGAGCGTGATGGTGATGTAGCGGGCCATGCGGTCCTGCTTCCTGATCGGGCCCGCCGGGCGGGCACTGCGGACGGGTGGGGTGCGCGCTACAACTCGGCGAGCACCTCGGACCAGATCGCCAGAGCGTCCTCGATCTGAGTATCGGTCACGATCAGCGGCGGAATCATCCGCACCACGTTCATGTGCGCGCCGCAGGTCAACAGCAGCAGTCCCTTGTCCACCGCCGCGCGCTGGGCGGCCGCGGCGGTGGCCGTATCGGGCTCGCCGGTGGCCGTGGTGAATTCGGCGCCCACGAGCAGTCCGAGGCCGCGGACGTCGCCGATCGCCTTGGTGGCGCTCTCGCGCATACCGCGCAGCAGTTGCGCCCCTCGGGCGGCCGCGTTGTCCACCAGCCCTTCGGATTCGATCACGTCGAGCGTGGCGATCGCCGCCGCGCACGCCACCGCGTTGCCACCGTAGGTGCCGCCCTGCGAACCCGGCCACGCCCGCGTCATCAGTTCGCGCGGCGCCGCGATGCCGGACAGGGGAAAGCCGCTGGCCAGGCCCTTCGCGATGGTGATCACGTCGGGCCGGACGCCGAAGTGCTGATGCCCGAAGAACTTCCCGGTGCGGCCGAAACCGGTCTGGATCTCGTCGAAGACCAGCAGGATGCCGTGCCGGTCGGCGCGTTCGCGCAGCCCGTGGAAGAACTCGGTGTTGCCGGGGACGTAACCGCCCTCACCGAGCACCGGCTCCACGATGAACGCGGCGGTCTCGGCGGGCGAGGTGAGCGTGGCGAACAAGTAGTCGAGTTCGCGCAGCGCGAAGGCGGTGGCCTCCCGCTCGCTCCAGCCATAGCGGTAGGCGGTGGGGAAGGGCGCGACGTGCACGCCCGGCATGAGCGGGCTGAACCCGGCCGAGAAGCGGGTGCCCGAGGTGGTCATGGTCGCGGCGGCCACGGTGCGGCCGTGGAAACCGCCGTGGAAGACGACGACGTTCGGCCGCCCGGTGGCCTGGCGCACCAGTCGCAGTGCGGCCTCGACCGCCTCGCTGCCGGAGTTCGCGAAGAACAGCGTGTCCAGTCCTTCCGGAAGCACCGCGCCGAGCCGTTCGGTCAGCTCCAGCAGCGGCCGATGCAGCACGGTCGTGTACTGGCCGTGGATCAGCGAAGCGACCTGTGCCTGCGCGGCGGCGACCACTTTCGGATGGCAGTGGCCGGTGCTGGTCACGCCGATGCCGGCGGTGAAGTCCAGGTAGCGGCGTCCGTCGGTGCCGTAGAGGTAGCACCCCGCGCCGTGGTCGACGGTCACCGGAGTGGCCTGTTTCAGGATGGGCGAGAGCTCGGTCATGGTGGTTCGCCTCCCGGTGCGGGTGGGATGGAGGGTCATTGTCTATTGTCGGATTGTCGACAATATGCATAACATGGCCGCACGGGTCGCAGCAATGGCCGGACGCTGCGCGCTGCCGAAAGGAGCCACCGACCATGCTCACCGAAAGCGCGCTGAGCGCGCCCGAACGCGCCGCGATCGACACGGTGCCGCGCGGCTTGTTCATCCAGGGGCAGTGGCGGGCGACGACCCGCACGCTGCCGGTCTTCGATCCGTCGACGGGTGGACTGCTGTGCGAAGTAGCCGACGCGACGCCGGACGACGGTCGCGCGGCGCTGGACGCGGCGTGCGCGGCGCAGGCCGACTGGGCAGCCACCGCGCCGCGCGAGCGCAGCGATCTGCTGATGCGCGTGCATCGCGCGTTGCTGGCCGACACCGACCGGCTCGGGCTGATCGCGACCCTCGAAATGGGCAAGCCGCTGGCCGAGGCGCGCGGTGAGATCGCCTACGCCGCGGAGTTCTTCCGCTGGTTCGCCGAGGAAGCCGTCCGCCTGGACGGCGGGTACATGCCCGCGCCGACCGGCGGCTCGCGTTTTCTGGTGGCCCGGCAGCCGGTCGGTCCGAGCCTGCTCATCACGCCATGGAACTTTCCCGTCGCCATGGGCGCGCGCAAGATCGCGCCCGCGCTCGCCGCGGGCTGCACCTGCGTCGTGAAACCCGCGGAGCAGACGCCGCTTTCGATGCTGGCGCTGGCTCAGGTGCTGGCGGACGCCGGGTTGCCGGCCGGGGTGGTCAACGTCGTCACGACGGCGGATCCCGCCGCGGTGATGACTCCGCTGATCCTCGACGACCGCTCGCGCAAGCTGTCGTTCACTGGCTCGACGGCGGTCGGCAAGCAGTTGCTCGCGCAGTGCGCGCAGACGGTGATGCGCACCTCGATGGAACTGGGCGGCAACGCGCCGCTGCTGGTTTTCGACGACGCGGATCTCGACGAGGCGGTCGAGGGCACGGTGGCGGCGAAGATGCGCAACATCGGTCAGGCGTGCACCGCCGCCAATCGGATTCTGGTTCAGCGCGGCGTCGCCGAGGTCTTCGCGCGCAGGCTCGCCGAGCGGCTGGCGGCCCTGCCGATGGGCCGGGGCACCGAGCCGGACGTCGTGGTCGGCCCGCTGATCGATACCGAGGCCGTCGCCAAGGTGCAGCGCTTGGTCGACGATGCCCGCGCCCGGGGGGCCGGGGTGCTAACCGGAGGGGCGGCCTGGGACGGACCGGGCACTTTCTATCCCGCGACCGTCCTGGTCGACGTCCCCGACGACGCCGAGTTGTGCCACACCGAGATCTTCGGACCGGTCGCCGCGATCGGCGTCTTCGACACCGAGGACGAAGCCGTGCGCCGGGCCAACGACACTCCCTACGGGCTGGTGAGCTACGTGTTCACCGAGAATCTCCGGCGCGGACTGCGGGTGTGCGAGGCGCTGGAAACCGGGATGGTCGGCCTCAACCAGGGCGTGGTGTCGAATCCGGCCGCGCCCTTCGGCGGCGTCAAGGAATCCGGGCTCGGACGCGAGGGCGGGCTGACCGGGATCGACGAATTCCTGGAGACCAAGTACATCGGAGTGCGACTGTGAAGGAGTGCCAGTGAGCGAGTACCGCATCGCCACCATCCCGGGTGACGGGATCGGAGTCGACGTCACCGCGGCGGCGGTACGTGTGCTCGACGCCGTGCTGCCCGGTCTGGCATGGACCGAATTCGACTGGTCGTGCGAGAACTACGTGCGCACGGGCGCCATGATGCCGCCGGACGGCGCGCAGCGGCTCGCGGGCTTCGACGCGATCCTGCTCGGCGCTGTCGGCTTTCCCGGTGTGCCCGACCATGTTTCGCTGTGGGGCCTGCTGATCCCGCTGCGCCGCGCTTTCGGTCAGTACGTCAACCTGCGCCCGGTGCGCCTGCTGCCCGGCACGGAATCGGCACTGCGCGGCCGGACCGCCGACGATCTGGACATCCTCATCGTGCGGGAGAACTCCGAGGGCGAGTACTCGCGGATCGGCGGCATCCACAACGAGGGCCGCCCCGACGAATTCGTGCTCCAGGAATCGGTGTTCACCCGCACCGGATGCGAGCGAATCATCCGCTACGCCTTCGAGCGGGCCGCCGAGCGATCCGGGCGATTGTGCTCGGCGACCAAGTCGAACGGGCTCATCCATTCGATGCCCTACTGGGACAGTGTGTTCGAACGCGTCGGGACCGAGTATCCCCAGGTGCGGACGCGGCAGATGCACGTCGACGCGCTGGCCGCCGAAATCGTGCTGCACCCGGACCGGCTGGACGTGATCGTGGGCTCGAACCTGTTCGGCGACATCCTCTCCGACCTCGCCGCCGCGGTGACCGGCGGGCTCGGCTTGGCGCCGTCGGGCAACGTCAACCCCGAGCGCACCGGCCCCTCGATGTTCGAGGCGGTGCACGGCAGCGCGCCCGACATCGCCGGTCAGGGCATCGCGAACCCCGTCGCGCAGGTCCTGGCGGGCGCGATGCTGCTGGATCATCTCGGCGAGTCCGCCGCGGCGGCCGCGGTGGACCGAGCGGTGTGCGACGTGCTCGCCGCGGGGGAGGTCCGCACCCCGGACCTCGGTGGCACCTCGACCACCGACGAACTGGGCGACGCCATCGCCGCCCGCGCGGACGAGTTGGTGTGTCCCGCCCTCAGGGCCGACCTGGGCTGAGTCCGCGGCCGGAACCGCCTCGGAAACCGGGGGTGTTCGGAAGCGGTCTGGGCGGGATCGTTTCGCCGGTTTCCGGGCATCGGGCTTCGCGGTGGTCATCCATCGCCGGGCTCGAGTCGTATGCGCCCGCGCGTGGCCGGCGGAGGGGCTGCGTGACCCCGGTCCTGCGCCATGCCGTTACCCGGTGCGGCCCCGATGGCACGCCCGGCGGCGTCCGAGCCCGACGCACCCGCTATCGCCGGTTCGACGGGGTGGGCCTGATCTGTGGAGCCCCGGTCAGGCGGTGAGCCAGATGGCCTCGGCGGCGGGGCGCCCGAGGTCGGTCGGTGATTCGGTGGCGCCGATGCGGATGGCGATGGTGCCCGCGAAGTCGCGGCGTTCGACGACGGCGATGGCGGTGTCCAGGGCGATGCCGACGGAGTCGAAGTAGCGCAGCATGTCGGGATCGGCGTCGGAGATGCGCGCGACCCGGCCGGATTCACCGGCATGGAAGTCGCTGAGCTGGCGCGCGGGCGGGGTGGGCACCGCGCCGTCCACCGACGGGATCGGGTCGCCGTGCGGATCGCGATCGGGGTATCCGAGTTTGGCGTCGATCCGGGCCATCAGCAGCTCGGAGACCGCGTGCTCGAGCACCTCGGCTTCGTCGTGCACCTCGTCCCAGCCGTAGCCGAGCTCGTTCACCAGGAAGGTCTCGATGAGCCGATGCCTGCGCACCATCGCGACGGCGGCTCGGCGGCCCTCCGGGGTGAGGGCGATCGCGCCGTAGCGGGCGTGCTCGACCAACCCTTGGTCGGCGAGCTTGCGGACGGCTTCGGACACGGTCGAGGCCGATACGCCGATCCGTTCGGCGAGCAACTTGGTGGTCACCTTCTCCTGCGACCACTCCTGCGCGGTCCAGATGACCTTCAGGTAGTCCTGGGCGACCGACGAGAGCACAGGCGCGATCGTCGCGGTACCGCCGTGCGCATCGCCCGGCGCCGGGGCGTCGGCCAACTCGCGTCGAGTGGCGATATCTCGTTTACCTGGCACATACCCGAGCTTAGGCACTGGCGCGCCGATACACACATCCTCGACCTGCCGTCGGCCGATCGACAGCGAATCGCTATTCGCCGTTCACCCATTTGGAAGCGGTGGACCGATGCCGGTCCGCCTGGGTCATACCGTTCTCGACAGATCCAGCGTGTTCCGATGCGCGGCCACGCCGTCGAATCGGCGACCGGCCAACCGGGCGGTCGCGGGCGCGCCGACCGGCTCGCCGGACAACTCGTAGAACGTCGCCGTGGCGCGTCCGGTGAAGTCGTCGCCGGTCACGTCGAGTTCGAAGGCGACGATCCCTTTGCGGACTACGGCGGGGTCGGTGCGATCGACGGTGAACTCCAAGAAGGCGCCGGTGACCCGGTTGCCCGCGCCGTGCCAGGTGCCCATGCCGTTGCTGTCGCTCGTGGCGCGATTGCCGTGGTCGGGATTCGATTGCAGCATCGTGCCGCCAGGGTGGAACTGCATCACGTGGTAGCCGAACGGAGCGCCGTCGGCGCGAACCTCCCAGGTGCCGAGCACCGGATGCCGATCGCTCGCGCTGTGTTCGTCGCCGGCACGAGTTGGCCTCTGCGCGATCACGCTGCGCTGCCGCCTCCGGGCCTGACCACTCATACCGTCTCCCCGCAGACGAACGCCAGTGCGGCGATGCCCCGATCGATGGCGTCGCGCGGCACGTTCGCGAAACTCAGCCGCATGGTGTTGCGGTGCTCGGTGATGTCGTCGGCGTAGAACGCGCTGCCGGGCAGGAACGCGACTCCGTGCCGCAGTGCCCGCGCCAGCAGCGCGTCGGCATCGAAACCCGGCGGCCCCTCGACCCACAGGAACATCCCGCCCTCCGGCTCGACCCACCGGAACCCGGCCGGGAAATGCCGCTCGAGCGCGACCGTCAACGCGTCCAACTTGGCCGAATAGGCGTCGACGACATGAGCGAGGTGCGCGGCCCCGTCCGGACTGCCGAGAAATTCGGCCGCAATCGCCTGGCAGTACGTCGAGGTCTGCATGTCGATGCCCTGCTTCAACGCGAGCACGGTCCGCAGCAGATCCGGGGGCATAACGGTGATCCCGACGCGGATCGCAGGAGCGAGAGTTTTCGACAGGGACGTGATGTACACCGAGTTGTCCGGGGCGAAAGACGACAACGCGGGCGGTGCCACACCGCGATAGCGCAGGTCGGTGTAGACGTCGTCTTCGATGACCAGCGTGCCGTGGCGGACGACGATCTCGGCGATTCGTTCGCGCCGATCGACGGGCATCGTCCGGCCGGTCGGATTCTGGAAAGTCGGCAGTAGGTAGACGAATGCCGTATCGTATCGAGCCAGGGCTTCTTCGAGCGCTTCCGGAACGATGCCGAATTCGTCGGACGGCACCGCCACGACGGTCGCTCCGTGGCTGCGGAATTCCTTGACCGCCGGGCCGTAAGTGGGGGTTTCGACCAGAACCACGTCCTGCGGGTCGAGCAGCGCCAAACACACGTTGTGCAATGCGCCGGAGCCGCCGGTCGAGATATGCAGGCGCTCGAGCGTGCACTGAATATCGCGGCCGTGCAGAAGGTTTCGGGCTTCGTCCAACAGCGGAGCGAATCCCCGGGTCATGCCGTATTGGAGGACGGCGCTGCCGTATCTGCCGATGACCGTTTGCGCCAGCGTCGCCACGAGCTCGCTCGGCAGCAGAGCGGGATCGGGCGCTCCGACCGCGAAGGACACCACGTCGGGGCGGCCTGCCAGTGCCGCGAAGATATCGTCGATGGGACCGCTGGTCACCTCGGCCGCGCCGCGGCTGCGTTTGCCGACGGCCATGTCAGGCGCCGGCCGGCCCGCGCCGCCGCAGGCGGGCAACGGCTTCGGGCACGTGGGCGTCGTACTCCGGCGTCAGCACCACGTCGTCGTTGAACAGGGGATCGGTCCGCATTTCCACCGCGACCAGGTCCTCGGCATCGTCGAGGTTCACCGCCACGTGCACGACGCCGTCGGGGATGTAGATGAACTCACCGGGACCGTGGAAATAGGGCGTCAGTTCCGGGCCGATCAAGGTGGCCGCTCGCCCGCGCAGGCAAACGACGACGATCTCGCTGTGCGCGTGATAATGCGCTTTCGACATCGCTCCCGGGGCCATGTTGACCATGCCCGCCGAAATGCCGGTGGCGCCACAGGTTTCCGTGGTGATGCAAGGAATGAGGCGTTGTCGTTGCCGTCCGATTGTTTCGGCCGCATCGGACGGTTTGATCACACGCACGTGCTTGACTGCGCTTTTCATGGCTACTCCGGGGCATTCCGTCATCGACGAATTGGACGCTAGACCATTCCCGCTGCTGGTGAGACGAGCTTGCGGGCCCGTGGAAAACCCGGGGTATATCGGCGCTTTCGCGAATCCGTCCGGTTAGTTTCCGGTGCGCGAAGACTTCCGCGGCGATGTCGCCGACCCCGACGTAGCGGCCCCGCGGCGCGCCGTCGTGCGACGGCCACGGCGACCTGCCGGTTATCCCACCGCCGCGGTTGCGGCACGAGTCGTGCCGCGGTTCGGATGATCCGACCGGTTCGCGGCGCGGCCGCGCGGCGCGAACCGGCGCGCGGGGCCCCGGCGCGCTTCGCACCTCCACGTCGGCTCACGGCCGCGCAACCGTTGTGTGAGATCAGCACGCCCGAATACTGTTCGCTACCTGATTTGCGTAGGCTGCGCACTGTGCAGAGATGGCGAAGTCTCGACGAGGTGCCCGCGGACTGGGGGCGCTGTGTCCTCACGATCGGTGTGTTCGACGGTGTGCACCGCGGCCACGCGCAGCTGATCAGCCGGGCCGTGAAGTCCGCCGCCGCGCGCGGCGTGCCCGCGGTGCTGATGACGTTCGATCCGCACCCGATGGAAGTGGTCCGCCCCGGGTCGCACCCCGCGCAATTGACCACCCTGACCCGCCGCGCCGAACTGGCCGAGGAACTGGGTGTCGACGTGTTCTGCGTCATGCCCTTCACCCAGGAGTTCATGAAGCTGACTCCGGCGAGCTATGTCCACGACCTGCTGGTGGAGCGGCTGCACGTGGTGGAGGTGGTGGTCGGCGACAACTTCACCTTCGGCAAGAAGGCCGCGGGCACGGTCGAGACCATGCGCGAGCTCGGCAAGCGATTCGGTTTCGAGGTCGACGGCGTGACGCTGCTCGCCGAACACGCCGTGACCTTCTCCTCGACTTATATCCGCTCGTGCGTCGACGCGGGGGACATGGCGGCCGCCGCCGAGGCGCTCGGGCGTCCGCACCGGGTGGAGGGCGTCGTCGTACACGGTGACGGCCGCGGCAAGCAACTCGGCTTCCCGACCGCGAACGTCGCGCCGCCGATGCATGCCGCCATTCCCGCCGACGGCGTGTACGCCGGGTGGTTCACCGTGCTCGGCCCCGGCCCCACCATCGGCACCGTCACCCCGGGCGAGCGGGCCATGGCCGCCGTCTCGGTGGGCACCAACCCGACCTTCTCCGGACGCGCCCGCACGGTGGAGGCGTACGTGCTCGACGGCGAGGCCGATCTCTACGGTCAGCACGTCGCGGTGGACTTCGTCGAGCACATCCGGGGCCAGCGCAAATTCGACTCGGTGGACGAGCTCATCGAGTGCATGGGCCGCGACGTGGAGACCGCGCGCAAAATCCTCACCGCCGTCGACGCCCGCTGAGCGTCGGGAATTCCGAACTCGAGCGGATCGCTGTAGCGGCGGGTCTCGTGCTCGATCAGCGCGGGCGAGCGTCGTTGCCCGGATGGGACTCGGTCGGCCCGCGATTTCGGCGGGAAGATCCCGGTCCGGTAGGGTGGTCCCTCGGGTTTGCTGCGGTCCGCGGTGGCGCCCGCACCCGGGTAACCGGACATTCGAGCGCGGAACTGAGAAACAGGAGTGGATGCCCCATGGCACTGACCACCGAGCAGAAGTCGGCGATTCTCGCCGAGTACGGCCTGCACGAGAAGGACACCGGTTCCCCGGAGGCGCAGATCGCGCTGCTTTCCAAGCGCATCGCCGACATCACCGAGCACCTGAAGAAGCACAAGCACGACCACCACACCCGCCACGGCCTGATGGCGCTGATCGGTCGTCGCAAGCGGCTGTCGAAGTACCTGCAGGACAACGACATCAACCGCTACCGTTCGCTGATCGAGCGGCTCGGGCTCAGGCGCTGATTTCCAGCGCCTGCGGCGCTGGGTGTTCGCCGCCCCTTCATGGCTCGCGTCCGAGCGGCCACTGCTGGCGACTTCGTCGCGGACGCAGCGGCCACTCGGACGCGAGCCGGGCGGCGAACGGAACAGGCTTGGTCTCGCTTCGCTCGAAAGACGTGGTCGAGGTGAGCTGAGCGCGCCTTGTGCTGACGGTGCGGTCCGGGTGGCGGGACCGTGTTGTCGAGGGTTATCCGTCGGCGGGGCCTTGTTGTCGGGAGTTATCCGTCGGCGAGGCCGTGTTGTTCGGGAAGTATCCGTTGGTGGGGCTGCGGTGTCGGTTTGTTCGTTCGCCGTCCGGCGGGGCCGTCGATGGAGAGTTGCTGTTCTAAGCGTTCGGGTCGCCGCTGGTAACCATTGCTCGTGGTGCTTTCGCGCTGCCGAGTCGTGCACGCCTACGTGCTCGTGAGGCGATCCGTCGTGGTTCATACGGACCCGACGCGGGCCGGGGGTTGTTGCGCCTGCCGCGTCAGAAATCAGGGGTATCGGTCCGGCCCTGCTTGCGCGGTTTCCGGCCGTGGCCACCGGGCAGCCGGTGCGCCGATGGACGGAGTGGTAGGCGGCTGCTCGACACGGGGGTGTCCGAGGCGGTCGCTGGTTCGGCCAACGGGGAGACGTACAATCGCACCGTTGGTTATATGTGTACAGGGGTGCGGATTGCCCCCGTCGCACGACAACATTGCACAGCCGTATGCACCCGTCGCGTGGCGTCGGTCTTCGGTAGTGGCCTATCGGCAGCGAGTTGGCGCCGTCGGGCTTCGATCGATGACCGCCTCCGCGTCGCCGTGTCCAAGGGGATTCGGCCGGGTGTGCGCGCCGCAGCCAGGAGGGTTGCCGCGCGTCCGTACCCGGTACGGCTGACGACAGCCGGATCGCGCCAGCGTGCGCTGGAGCCGGCGAAGACGAGAGGTTGAGAGAGAAGAATGACCGAAACAACTGAACGCAAGAGCTCGGCCGTCGAGGTCGAGCCGGGCGTGTTCGAATCCGTAGCGCTGATCGACAACGGCAGCTACGGCACCCGCACCATCCGGTTCGAGACCGGACGCCTCGCCAGGCAGGCCGCCGGTTCGGTCGTCGCCTACCTGGACGACGAGACCATGCTGCTGTCGGCCACCACCGCGGGCAAGCAGCCCAAGGACCAGTTCGACTTCTTCCCGCTGACGGTTGACGTCGAGGAGCGGATGTACGCCGCGGGCCGCATCCCCGGGTCGTTCTTCCGCCGCGAGGGCCGCCCCTCCACCGACGCGATCCTGACCTGCCGCCTGATCGACCGTCCGCTGCGTCCGTCGTTCGTCGACGGCCTGCGCAACGAGATCCAGGTCGTGGTCACCGTGCTGAGCCTGGACCCCAAGGACCTCTACGACGTGGTGGCCATCAACGCCGCGTCCGCGTCCACCCAGATCGCGGGCCTGCCGTTCTCCGGCCCGGTCGGCGGCGTGCGCGTCGCGCTGATCCACGACGGGGCGGGATCCCAATGGGTGGCCTTCCCGACCACCGAGCAGCTCGAGGGCGCGGTATTCGACATGGTCGTCGCGGGCCGCGTGGTCGAGTCAGGTGACGTCGCGATCATGATGGTCGAGGCGGAGGCGACCGAGAACGTCATCGCGCTGGTCGACGGCGGTGCGCAGGCGCCGACCGAGGCTGTCGTCGCCGAGGGGCTCGAGGCCGCCAAGCCGTTCATCGCCCGCCTCTGCCGCGCGCAGCAGGACCTGGCCGAACTGGCCGCCAAGCCCACCGAGGAGTTCCCGCTCTTCCCGCCGTACGGCCGGGACGTGTACGAGGCCGTCGAGGGCACCGCGAAGCGTGAGCTGGGCGAGGCGCTGAGCATCTCCGGCAAGCAGGAGCGCGAGGAGAAGATCGACGAGATCAAGCTCGCCGTGCTCGACCGCCTGGCCGACGACTACGCCGGGCGGGAGAAGGAACTGGGCGCGGCATTCCGCTCCGTCACCAAGAAGCTGGTCCGTCAGCGGATCCTGTCCGACGGCTTCCGCATCGACGGCCGCGGGCTGGCCGATATCCGCGCGCTGTCCGCCGAGGTCGCTGTGGTGCCCCGGGCGCACGGCTCGGCGCTGTTCGAGCGTGGCGAGACCCAGATCCTGGGCGTCACCACGCTGGACATGGTGAAGATGGCCCAGCAGGTCGACTCGCTCGGCCCGGAGACCAGCAAGCGCTACATGCACCACTACAACTTCCCGCCGTTCTCCACCGGCGAGACCGGCCGGGTGGGTTCGCCCAAGCGTCGCGAGATCGGCCACGGCGCGCTGGCCGAGCGGGCGCTGATTCCCGTGCTGCCCAGCCAGGAGGAGTTCCCTTACGCCATCCGTCAGGTGTCGGAGGCGCTGGGATCCAACGGCTCCACCTCGATGGGTTCGGTGTGCGCCTCCACCCTGTCGCTGCTCAACGCCGGTGTGCCGCTGAAGGCGCCGGTCGCCGGCATCGCGATGGGTCTGGTGTCGGACACCATCACCAACGACCAGGGTGAGGAAGAAGTCCGCTACGTCGCGCTGACCGACATCCTCGGCGCCGAGGACGCCTTCGGCGACATGGACTTCAAGGTCGCGGGCACCCGCCAGTTCGTCACCGCGTTGCAGCTGGACACCAAGCTGGACGGCATCCCGTCGCAGGTGCTGGCCGGCGCGCTGAGCCAGGCCCACGACGCGCGCACCACGATCCTGGACGTGATGGCCGAGGCCATCACCACCCCGGACGAGATGAGCCCGTACGCGCCGCGCGTCACCGCGATCAAGATCCCGGTCGACAAGATCGGCGAGGTGATCGGCCCCAAGGGCAAGGTGATCAACCAGATCACCGAGGACACCGGCGCCAACATCTCCATCGAGGACGACGGCACCGTGTTCGTCGGCGCGACCGACGGCCCGTCCGCGCAGGCCGCGATCGACGCCATCAACGCCATCGCCAACCCGCAGCTGCCGAAGGTCGGCGAGCGCTTCCTGGGCACGGTCGTCAAGACCACCGCCTTCGGCGCGTTCGTCTCGCTGCTGCCGGGCCGCGACGGTCTGGTGCACATCTCCAAGCTGGGCAACGGCAAGCGCGTGGCGAAGGTCGAGGACGTGGTGAACGTCGGCGACAAGCTGCGGGTGGAGATCGCCGACATCGACAATCGCGGCAAGATCTCGCTCGTGCCGGTCGAGGAGAACGCCGAGGAGACCGGCGATGACACGGCCGATGCGGGTTCGGCCGGGACCGAGTAGTACTTGTCTCTGTGACGAAGAAGAAGACGACAACCCCTCTGCTCAGCACCGGGCAGGGGGGTTCGTCACTCGAGCTGCGGGCGGACTCGGACAGCGGCGTGCGGCGTACCGTACTGCCCGGCGGATTGCGGGTGGTCACCGAGCATCTGCCCGGGGTGCGTTCGGCGTCCGTGGGTGTTTGGGTCGGTGTCGGATCGCGTGACGAGGGCCCGAGCGTCGCGGGAGCTGCCCACTTCCTGGAGCACCTGCTGTTCAAGGCGACGCCGACGCGGTCGGCCCTGGACATCGCCGAGGCGATGGACGCGGTCGGCGGCGAGCTGAACGCGTTCACCGCGAAGGAGCAGACCTGCTACTACGCGCATGTCCTGGACGACGACCTGCCCTTGGCGGTCGACATGGTCTCCGACGTGGTGCTCAACGGCTTGTGCCGGGCCTCGGACGTGGACGTGGAGCGGCAGGTGGTGCTCGAGGAGATCGCCATGCGCGACGACGACCCCGAGGACCTGGTCGGCGACTCCTTCTTGGCGGCGTTGTTCGGCGATCATCCGATCGGGCGTCCGGTGATCGGCTCGATCGAATCCATCGAGGGGATGCGGGCCGCGCAGCTGCGGTCGTTCCACCTGCGGCGTTACCGGCCGGACCGGATGGTGGTCGCGGTCGCGGGCAACGTGGAGCACGACCACACCGTGGAATTGGTGCATCGTGCCTTCGAGAACCGGCTCGACCTGGCGGCGGCGCCCGCCCGGCGGCGCGAGGGCCGGTTCCGCCCACACGGCGACCCGCAGCTGCACTGGAGCCATCGCGACAGCGAGCAGGCTCATCTGGTGTTCGGCGTGCGCGCCTTCGGGCGGCACGAAGGGGACCGGCGCTGGCCGCTGTCGGTGTTGAACACCGTGGTCGGCGGCGGGTTGAGTTCCCGTCTGTTCCAGCGCATCCGGGAGGAGCGCGGACTGGCCTATTCGGTGTATTCCAGCGTGGACACCTTCGCCGACACCGGAGCGTTCTCGGTCTACATCGGCTGCCAGCCGGAGAACCTCGGTCAGGTGGCGGCACTGGCCCGCGGCGTTCTCGAGGAAGTCGCAGCCGACGGCATCAGCGACGCCGAGTGCGCCCGCGCCAAGGGCTCGTTGCGCGGCGGGCTGGTGCTCGGTCTGGAGGATTCGGCCTCGCGCATGAACCGGTTGGGGCGCAGCGAACTCAGCTACGGCAACCACCGCACCGTGTCGGAGACCTTGGCCCGCATCGACGCCGTCACGACCGAGGAAGTGTCGGCCGTCGCGCGGACCTTGCTGGCGCGGCCGTTCGCCGCGTCGGTCGCCGGACCGTACAAGCGCACCCGTGATCTGCCCGCTGCCGTCCGGCGGCTGGTGCCGAGCTGATCCGCACGCGGGCGCGGGGTTGCCGCTTGGCGGAGCATCCCCCGCCGCGATACTGTTTCGGCCGCCCGGCCGTCGGTTCTTCGCCGGAGGGCGCTGAACTCGATTGTCCGGGTGTCGGATCCGGCGATCTCTGGCAAGGAGTCGAGATGAACCGAACAAGTCGTGCCCTTCGCCTGCTCGGCGCGGTTTCGCTGTCCGTCGTCGTGCTGGCCGGGTGCGGCGGAACGGACGCGGACGCGGGCGAGCCGGGTGAGCCGACCGAGGCCGCACTGCGCACGGAAGCCACGAAGATGACCGAGGCGCTGGCGAGTCACGACTACGCCGCCGCGTACCGATTCCGTTCCGCGCGTTGCAGGCTCACGCTCAACGAGGACGACTACGTGGCGTCCATGGCGCAGCTGTACGACGGCCGGGACCTGAAGTCGAAGCCGTCGGAGATCACCGTCACCACGTCCGGATCGACCGGGACGGTCACGGTCAAGAATTTCGACGCCCGCGCCGCCCAGGACGACTCGAAGCCCAAGACCTGGACATTCGTCGACGGGCAGTGGCGCTTCGACAACTGCTGACCGCAGACCCGCTCGGCCGGGTCATTCCGGCCGGGCGCGGTTGGCGGCCGCCACGATCGTCGGCACCAGTCCGGGCAGAGCGGACTCGAGTTCGTCGGTGCGCAGACGCTGGCAGGTCTGGCCGTCGATGACCAGGCGCTCGATCACGCCCGCGTCGCGCAGGATCTTGAAATGGTGGGTGGCGGTCGACTTGTTGATCACCTCGTAGAGCGCGCCGCAGCGGACCGCCGTTCCCGCGTTGCTGAGCCGGCGCACCATTTCCAGGCGCACCGGGTCCTGCAGCGCGCTGAGCACCGCGGGCAGGGTGGCCACCGGGGGCGCCTGCTGGTCCGCGTCTCGGACATCGACCATGATCTGGCTCACTCTCGGGTTTGATGATTGTCGTACCGGATGTATCGTCGACTGCTGTTCGATCATCATCAAACCTACCTGATCGGAGTTCCGATGGCAGCGACGATGGCGGTGGCCGTCGACGAGCAGACCTCACAGCGCTGGGCTTACGCCCTGGTGCTGGCGGCCAGCGGCGTGGCGCTGGGGGTTTCGGGCGTTCCCGCGCCGCTCTACGGCATCTATCAGAAACAGTGGCATCTCTCGCCGCTCACCACGACCATCGTGTTCGCGGTCTACGCGGTGGCCGCCCTGGGGGCGGTGCTGGTATCCGGGCGGATCTCCGATGTGGTCGGCCGGAAACCGGTGCTGCTCGGCGCCTTCGCCACAATGGTCGCCGGATTGCTGGTATTCGTGCTCGCCGACAGCGTGCCCATGCTGCTGCTGGCCCGTGCGCTGCACGGCGTCGCGGTCGGCTCGACCGTGGTCGCGGGCGCGGCCGCGCTGCTGGATCTGCGTCCGCACCGCGGCGCGCGGTCCGGGCAACTCAGCGGCGTCGCGTTCAACGTGGGAATGGCGGTGGCGATCTTGGGCTCGGCGCTGCTGGCTCAGTACGCGCCGCATCCGTTGCGGACGCCGTACGTCGTGATCACCGTCGTCTGCCTCGCGATCGGCGTCGGCGTGCTCGCGCTGCGCGAACCGCATTCGGCCCGGGTGGCCGGGCGCATCCGGATCGCGAAACCCGCCGTGCCGCCGGAGATTCGGGCCGACTTCTGGTTCTCGGCCATCGGCGTGATGGCGGCCTGGTCGGTGCTGGGCGTGCTGCTGTCGCTGTACCCCTCGCTGGCCACGCAGCAGACCGGCATCCACAACTTGGTCTTCGGCGGCGCCGTCGTCGCCTCGACCGCCCTCTCCGGCGCCACCGCGCAACTGTTCGCGACCGGCGTGCCCGCTCGGCGGGCCGCGATCCTCGGCGACACCGGCATGGCGCTGGCGCTTGTGCTGACGGTGCCCGCGCTGGCCACACACAACTGGGTGGTGGTGCTCGCCGCGGGCGTCGCGCTGGGCGCGACCTTCGGACTCGGTTTCGGCGGATCGCTGCGCCACCTGTCGGATGTCGTGCCGCAACACAAGCGCGGCGAGACCATGTCGGCGTACTACTTGCTCGCCTATTCGGCCATGGCGCTGCCCACTATCGCGGCCGGTTGGGCGGCCACCACCTGGGGCCTGAGCGCCGTGTTCCCGTGGTTCGTCGGTGTCGTCGCCGTCGCCTGCCTGATCGCGGCCGGTCTCGGCCTGCGCCGCGACCGGTCTGGGGTCGTACGGGCATAGCGGCGATTGGCTTTTTGTCACGAGTGTCCGCTAATGTTCTGTGTCGCATCACGGTCACCGCGATGCGAATGCGGATGTAGCGCAGCTGGTAGCGCATCACCTTGCCAAGGTGAGGGTCGCGGGTTCGAATCCCGTCATCCGCTCCACGAAATCACCCGGCCGCTCCGCCGGGTTCACGCGATCACATCCAGTCGATGGTCACTCGCCATCCCCCGGTGGACCTGCTGTGCGGTACCGGCCAACCAGCGTAGAAGGTGTATCAGTCGCCTGGTGAGCGGTTCCCCCGACTCGCGCGGGTGTGCACCGGTCTGTGGTCAGCGGTGATCGAGCAGATCATCGATGTCGCGGACGACGTCTCGGGCCCGTACGCCCGCGACGAACGACACGTCGTGCGGGCAGCGGGGGAGTTCTTCGTCGGTGCAGTCGCGGTGGCAGACCGGGCAGGCCGTGGTCCACGACATCAGCACCCGGTCACGGGCGCGGCCGAGCGGCCCGGCGTTGATCACGTTGCCGATCCAGAAGATGCCCACGGTCGGGGTACCGAACGCCCTGGCCAGATGACGGGGTCCGCTGTCGTTGCCCACGAAGATCGCACTGCGGGCCAGGACGCCGCACAGCGTGGGCAGCGGCGCGCCGATCAGCGTGCGGACCTGCCGGGTCCGCACGCCGTCGGACGATCGCGCGCCGATACGCCAGCGGAGGTCCTCGACGAGGTCGCGATCGGGCTCCGAGCCCAAGAGGACGACCGCCATGTCCCGGTCGAGGCAGTGGCCGGCGACCTCGGCGAAGCGTTCCGGAGGCCATCGGCGGCGGGGATCTCTGGCTCCGGGATGAACGGCCGCGACCGGCCCGTGCAGGCCGCGCAGGATCTCGGCGGCGGCGGAGCGATCCGCCGGCGTCGGCTCGAGGTGGGGTTCGAGCAGCACGGGCGCCGCGCCGGCCAGGCCGACCACCTCGAGCGCTCGCAAGGTCTCGTGCTGGTAGTAGCGGAACGGCAGCATGCGGGACAGGGGAGCGGCCCCTTCGGCGCGGGAACCCACCGTCCACCGTGGCCGCAAGCTGGTCAGGAAGGGATTCGACCACGCGCCTCCGCCGTGCAGCTGCACACCCAGATCGATCGGGCCCAACCGGTGCCCGCCCGTGCCTCCGTCGCTGCCCTCCCCGTCGACGACCACCACCTCGTCGACGGGGCCTGGCCGGTCGGCCAGCAGCGCGGCGTGCTCGGCGGAACCGAGCAAGATGATGCGGGCGCCGGGATACCTCGCCGCCAGCGCATGGATCGCGGGTAGGGCGAACAGCAGATCGCCGAGACCGCCGCCGCGCAGTACCGCGATGCGCCGCACATCGGGGAAGGTCTCGCCGAGCGGGCCGAGCACCGGACGAGAGGAGACGAGTTCCGCATCGATCGCGCTCGTCTGTCCCATGCGACCTCCTGTGGAGACGATCCGACGGCCCGGAACGAATGTCGTCGTTCTACCCGGGGTCCGACGGCACAAACCGCGCCGCATCCGAGACGGAATGTTTCGGCGCGTTCGGTCCGGGCATGTCCGCACGTGCGGGCTTCGCCGTGAGGCCCGGATCGGTAACTGCGCGTTCCATCCAATCGTCCTCGGCGAACGGAGACAGCAGTGCAGATCGTCACGGTGTCCGAGCACGCGGGCCCGACGGCCGGATCCGGTGGCGACGGCCGTGGCGGGAGCGCCGCCGAAGCCCGGCACCTGTCGGCCGACTTCGGGTCTTCCCAGCTGGAGCGGCCGTGATGGCAGCGGGCGACCCGCTCGTCGTGATCGGCGACGCGCTGCTCGACATCGATGTCGAGGGCCGCGCCGACCGATGCAGCCCGGATACGACCGCTCCCGTCGTCGACGTCGCGCACCGGACGTTCCGCCCCGGTGGCGCGGGATTGGCGGCCCGGCTCGCCGCGGCGCAGGAGCGCGAAGTGGTGCTGATCGCGGGCTTCGCGGAAGACGAGGCGGCTGCCCGGCTGCGCGGGCTGCTGGACTCGCACGTGCGGGTCATCGCCCTTCCCCAGCGCGGTTCGACGGTCTGCAAGCAGCGAGTGCGGGCGATCGGCCCCTGCGCCCCGAACGGCCACGCCCGTGCCCGGCAGTCCCGGCGGCCCATCCTGATCACCAGAATCGACTCCGGCGCCGGGCAGGTCGGCGCCGACCTGCTTCCCGACGAGGCGGTCGCCGTGCTTGCGGCGGCGCGCGCGGTCCTGGTCTCGGACTATGGTGGCGGCGCCGCGGCCCACCCGCAGATCCGTGGGCTGCTGCGCGCCCACGCCGACCACGTTCCGATCGTCTGGGACCCCCATCCCCGCGGACCCGTACCGATCCCGGGCGCGGCCCTGGTCACCCCGAATCACGCGGAAGCGCTCACCCTGCTGTCCGGGCGGCTCGACGACGGACCTGACCTGTGGAGGCTCGCCAAAGGGTGGGCTGTCGGGGCGATCGCGGTGACCCTCGGAACGGAAGGGGCCCTGGTCTGCCTGCGCGCGTCGGGCAAACGCCTGCGCATCCCGCTTCCGTCCGTGGCAAAGGCGCCGGATGGCGCCGACACCTGCGGTGCGGGGGACAGCTTCGCCGTTGCCGCGGCAGCCCGCTTGGCCGAGGGGCGTGGACCGGAGAGCGCGGTGCGCCGCGCGGTGCTCGCGGCAGCCGAGTTCGTCGGGTCGGGCGCCGCCGCCGCGTTCTCGGAGACGGAAGCGGCGACGGTTTCCGGAGCGTCCGCCGCCTGGGACCGGCTGTGGACCTGATCCGCCTGCCTCGAAAACCTTGTGTACCAAGCGATCACCCCGAAGTTCGGAAACCGCGTCCTGCCTCGCTTTTCCGGCGGTAACCGAACCTCCTCGTGCCCGAGCCCGCCGCAGATGACATACTGGGTTCGCAGGTCACCGGCTGCCATCACGATGTGCGCGCGCCGGCCGTTGAGTCAACAGCGGATTCTCGGCCGAACGCGCCCGTGTCCGCGCGATCCCGTCGAAGGGATGGCGGCGGTGCCGTGGTGTCGCGGCCGCAAGCCCCTGTACCTCGGAGAGGCATTGCATTCATGACTCAACACGTGCAACCCCACATGTCCGACGTGCTCGCAGATAGCTCCATGCCGTCGGACCAGCCCGCGGTGGGAAGCTTCCGGTTCTGGTTCGCCACCCGTCGCTGGGAATGGTCGGCCGAGGTGTATCGCATGCACGGCTACCGGCCCGGTGAGATCGAGCCCACCACGGAGTTGTTGCTGGCGCACAAGCACCCGGACGACCGCACGCACGTCGCCGAGATCATCGAGCGCGCCATCGACCGAGGGGAGACCTTCTCGAGCAGGCACCGGTTCATCGACCTGTCCGGTCAGGAACACACCGTGCTCGTCGTCGCCGACCGGATCCTGGACGACGCCGGCACCGCCGTCGGCACCTCCGGTTTCTACGTCGACCTCTCCGGCACCATCGCCGAAGCGCACCAAGCCATGCTCGCCGCGACCCTGCCCGGACTCTACGAGAATCGCGCGGTGATCGAGCAGGCCAAAGGGGTGCTCATGCGCATCTATCAGATCAGCGCAGATCAGGCGTTCCAAGTGCTGCGCTGGCGTTCTCAGGAGACCAACACCAAATTGCGAGCGCTCGCCCAGCAACTGATCGCCGAACTTCCGCTCGTCCCGCCGCCACCTGCGGACCTGGTCGCCGCGTTCGACCACATCCTGCTCACCGTCCATCACCGGATACCGCCCGACTGATCGTGCGAGAGGCGGCCCCCCGGCGATGCGGGCATTTCGTTTTTCGGACCGATGTTCCGTGGGACTTCGTCTAACGCGCTGACATGCACGTCGATGGCTGTCAGGCTCGAGCATGCGGTCTCGTGCCGACACCGGCCGCGGGAGGTGCGCATGACCTGTCAGTACGGCGTGAAAGGCATCCGGACCGCGGATGGTCTGCTCGTGGTGACGCACGGTGAACTGGACGCCGCGAGCGCCGACGAGTGCTTCACCGCGATCATCGATGTCGTCGAAAACTACTGCGACACAACTGCGAATCTTACTTCGGTCGTGATCGACCTCTGCGAGCTGCGTTTCCTTTCCTGCGCGGGCGTCAGTATGGTGCTGCGGCTGGCGGGATGGGCTGCGCGAGCGGGCATCTCGGTCGGCGTGACCGTGCCCGACGACGGCCCCGTGCGGCGCATCGTGGAGGTCCTCGGAGTGGGACGGAGCGTGCCGGTCGTCGCGTGCCCGGCGCCTGCGGTACACGGCGGTGCCCACGACCCGCGCGAGTGCCGTACGTCCGGAGTTCCGCTCCGGCGGCGTCCGGCGCTGACCCGCGGTCCCGAGAACGCAGATCCACGCTGTCGGCCGTCCGATTTACGAACAAGACCGCCCACGAGCGCTTGAGGCAGCCGCCGGGCGGTACCCCGCGATCATCGCCTCGTTCACCACCGGTGAGCGCGTCGATCGCTGGACAACGGGAATCGAGGAAGCTCATGTCATTGGCGACCGCGAACCACAGGACCGCCACACCCCGCCGGACGCGGCGCGGAACCGACAGCTACGACGGCATCGAACCGTGGCTGGAGAAACTGTCCGCGATGGACGAGAACGATCCCGAACGCTCGCGATTGCGGGAAGCGATTCTGCGGCGGTGTCTACCGCTCGCCGAGCACATCGCCCGTCGCTTCGTCGGTCGCGGGGAAAACTACGACGATCTGTACCAGATCGCGGCTGTGGGGCTGGTGCTCGCGGTCGATCGGTTCGACCCGGCGCGGGGACCGTCGTTCCTGTCGTTCGCGGTCCCCACGATCATGGGCGAGGTGCGTCGCCACTTCCGCGACCACAGCTGGGCGGTGCGGGTGCCGCGCCGGATCAAGGAGATCCAGTTGACCATCGGCCCGGCCGTGGAGCGGCTCTCCCAGCGCCTGGAACGGATGCCGACCGCGCTGGAGATCGCCGTGGAGTTGAACCTCGACCTGACGGAAGTCACGCAAGCGCTGCTGGCAGGCAACGCCTATTCCACGAACTCGATCGACGCCGTCGTCGAGGACGACGACACCGGCAGCACCTCGGTCCGGATCGCGGAGACCTTCGGCGAGGAGGACCCGTCCTACGAGTTGACCGACGAGGCCCTGGCGATCACTCCGCTGCTCGCCGAACTGCCCGAGCGAGAGCGGCGCGTGCTGCACATGCGCTTTTTCGAATCGCGCACGCAAGCACAGATCGCCGCGGTGCTCGGCGTCTCGCAGATGCACATCTCCCGGGTGCTGGCACGGACGCTCGCCGAGCTGCGCGAGCGCGCCATGCGGGACTGACCGCGGTCGCCCGGACTCGCCGCGGGCCGAAGGCCCCGCCGCGTCACGCGCTGAGCGTCGTGTGCGGGGGTCGGCCGTACGCGCCGCGATAGGCGGTCGCGAATCGTCCCGGGTGAGCGAAGCCCCAAGCCGCGGCGATGGAGGTCACTGTGTGCCCGTCGTCGGGCGAGAAGTCGCGCAGTTGTTCGTGCGCCCCGCGCAGGCGAAGCCGCCGCAGATACGCCATGGGCGTGGTGTCCAGATGGCGGCGGAACGCCAGTTGCAGCGCACGGGCGCTGACATAGGAGGCCGCGGCGATGTCGGCCACGCTGATGTCCTCGCACACATGTGCCTCGATGTACGCCACTGCGCGCCGCACGGTGTCGGGATGGGCGTCGTTGCGGTCGCTCGCCGTCGGATCCAGGTGTGCGGTGCTCGGCAGGGTGTGCAGCACGGTGGCGGCCAGGTACTGCACGGCGGTGGATGCGATCAGCCGCGCCTCACTGGCCACAGGATCCGCGGCGAGACCGCGCATATGCCCCAGCACGTCGGACAGATGCCTCGCCGCGACCGCGGAGACCGGGCGATGACCCGTCAGGCGAACCGGCTCCAGGTCGTGCTCGGGGCTCGCGGCCGCCACCCGGGTCAGCAGCGCGGGATCGAACATCGTGATGCGGTAGCGGGCATGGTGGACCACCCCGGAGTACGGCAGGTCCGGTGGCGTGAGCAGCCCGAGTTCACCGGACTGGAAGAAGTCGGTGGTGCCGTCGGCATAGTTCTCTTCGATCGACCCCGAGCCCACCTCACACAGGCAGATCTTGCCCAGCGGATGAGCGTCGTACTTCATGTCGAAGCTCAGGTCGAGATCATCCAGGCTGACCGGACCGAGCATCTTCCGGGTGATGTCCGTGCGCACCGCCACACCGGTGCTGGTGCCGATCCGCATCCTGGTGTAGTTGGAATTGAGGAATTCCTCTGTGTCGCCCAAACTGTCGCTGTGGAAGGCCAATGACTCCATTGCTGCGACACTCCTGCTGTTTCGATAAGGCATCCCGCCCAGCACGTCGTAAAAGGTTTGTCGAGCGACTCTGCTTCGACGTGCGGCCTGGTCACAACCGTGGTCGATTCAGGCGAGGCGCGCGGTTGGTACCACCAACTGCGACGAGGCTCCGATCCCGCACGCACCGAGATGAGGTGAATACCCGCTCCGGCTGCGTTTCAACCGTCGGGAGACCTCTACTCTACCCGCCGCGCGGCGATCGCATCGGGCACCTGGGAGGAGCACGGGCGGGTGGCGCGGGCATCGACGTGTTTCGTCCGCACCTCAGCGGCCACCCTGACCACGAAGGGCGCGGTGGCGTCCTTCGACAACGCCGTCCCGAGAGACGAGGAGGTCCTATGGTTTCGCAGGACACGATCGCGCAATTGCGCCAGGACATCACCACCGCCTCGGACGCGGGTGACGAGGCGAATGCCGAGCGCCTGCGCCGTGAGCTCGCCGAAGCGATCCGGGAAGCCGACAAGAGCGGCGAGACCGAGCAGCGGTGACGGATCGGCGGACGCGCAGGCCGGCTGCTGCCGGCCTGCGCGCCGATCATCCCGCGCTCTCCCGATTCTCGAGGCCGACGGCGTCGGTGAGTTCGCGGCGGTGACGCAGGAGTTCGGGGTGCTCGGAACTCAGCTCGCGCATCAGATCGCCCAGCCCGTCGGCGATGGCGTTGAGCTTCTGCTGGATGGCGGCGTCGGAGCGGCTCTGAGTGTTCTGCAGCAACGCGACGAGCAGGAACGTGATGATCGTCGTCGCGGTGTTGATGACCAGTTGCCAGGTGTCGACGCTCGGCAGCAGGAAGATCGTCGGCGCCCACACCAAGACCAGGATCACACAGAAGACGAAGAATCCCGCTTTGGAGGCCAGTGCGCTGGCCGCTGTCGCGAAGCGGTCGAACACCGACAGTTTCCCCTTGATGTCCGACGGCATGGTGGCGGGCTTTCCGGCGACGGAGTTTTCAGTGCGCTGAGCCATGCGAATCCTCTCGAAAATGCCCGATCCAGACGGGCTTCGATTTACCTGACCGGACGGGTTCAAACGCCGTGTGCGGCGTGGCTGTGTCACCGATGCGCCGGCGCTTCCCCGCGAAACCCTTGCGGTTGTCGCTCATTCGTCCGGCTCGTCGCGCGGCGGCAAGTAGGGCTCGGCATCCTCGGGGTGGCCGCCTGCGATGCTGCGCGCACGCGCGAGTTCGGCATCGAGTTCCGCGCCCAGCAGGATCGCGATGTTCGAGATCCACAGCCAGACGAGGAAGACGACCACGCCACCAAGAGAGCCGTAGACCCGGTTGTAGGAGCCGAAGTGGCCGACATAGAAAGCGAACCCCCAGGACGCGCCCGCCCAGAGGAGAACGGCTATGGCGCTACCGGGCGTCAGCCAGCGGAATCCCGGCTGCCGCACGTTCGGCGCCGCCCAGTACAGCAGGGCGAAGACCAGACCGATCAGTGCCATCATCACCGGCCACTTGACGATGCCCCACACTGTGATCGTGGCGTGCCCGAGGCCGAGCCACCGGCCGATCTGCTCGGCCAGCGAACCGCTGACGACGACGCCGACGGTGCAGGCGCCCAGCAGGACCACCACCGCGGCGGTCAGGGCGACCCGCACCGGCACGGTCTTCCAGACGGGCCGCCCCTCCGCGATGTCGTAGATGGCGTTGGTCGCGCGCATGAACGCGCCGATGTAGGCGGACGCGGTCCACAGCGCCGACGCCAATCCGAGCAATGCCAGCGGTCCGGCGGGTGCTTGCGCTTGCTCTATGTTGTTCACCGCGTCGACAAGCAGATCGGTACCGCTGCCCGGCGCGATCTCGCGCATGGTGTCGATCAGCGCCTTGGTGTCGTCGCGTCCCAGCATGCCCAGTCCTGCGGTCAACACGATCAACCCCGGAAACAGCGACAGCACGCTGTAGTACGTCAGCGCCGCGGCCCAGTCGGTGAGATTGTCCCTTTGGAACTCGCCGACCGACCGCTCGACCACGCCCGACCACGACCGCCACGGCAGATCCGCGGGCCCGCGCAGCCGGCGTCGCACCGCAAACCTCTTCTGCAATCCCTGCGCCACCCGCCTCACCTCCGCTCGCGACGGATACCCGGCAGGTGGGCTCCGAAACAGATTCGGAGGCAGTGATGTTCGATGATTTCGGCGCACTCGATGGGTGCTGGGCGCGGTGCGCGGAGGGCGGAAAATCCGTTGTTCCCCGTAGCACGGAACCGTAACGTCGCTCGAGTTTGTCCACCGATCGACCGAAGGAGACCCATCGTGGAACCCGTCACCGAACGCGACATCAGGTCGTCGTTCGTCAACTGTTCGAAAGGCGACGCCAAACGGCTGCCGGTACCCAAGGACCTGGACGAACGGCCCTGGGCGGATCTGGACTTCCTCGGCTGGAGCGATCTGTCTCTGCCCGGGCGCGGCTACCTGGTCGTCCCGCGGGACGACCGCTTGGTGGGCGTGGCGCTGCGCTATGCGACCGGCGGCACCGGCCGGGCGCAGATGTGCACGATCTGCCTGACCACCCATACCGGCGGCGGGGTCTCGCTGATGACCGCGCACAAGGCGGGCGAATCCGGCCGTAGGGGCAACTCGGTCGGCACCTACATGTGTACCGATCTCGCTTGCTCGCTCTACGCGCGCAACAAGAAGCGCCCCGCACTCGGGAGCCGATACCGCGAGGACCTCACGCCAGAAGAGAAGATCGAGCGGGTGCGCGACAACCTGAACACGTTCCTGGCGAAGCTGTACGCCTGATTCTCGCGCCCATCCACCGGCAGCCCGTGCGCTGCCCGCCAGAACGGAGGTAGATGCCATGTGCCGACATTCGACAACCGCACTATCGAGCCACCTCACACCGCAACGGGACTCGGGGTGGCCGTGGTTCCTCGCCGGTCGAGTCGGCCCGGAGCGCCCGGGTCGTCCCGTCCGGCGAGGAATCACCGCTCCGGAGATACCGAGCGCATCAGCCCGTCGGTTCGTCGTGCGCGGGTTCCCACACCGCGCGCAAGCTGGGGGCGCCGGGGACCAGATCGGGCAGGTCGGGGATCGAGCCTGCCTCGGCGACGATCGGAGCGATGATCGCCGCGTGCTGTTCACGGGCCAGCCGAGCCGCTTGTCTGCCCGCTTCGGCGACCGAACGGCCCAGCTGTTCCGGTGTGCCGCGCAGCGCGGTCGGCGCGAACCGTACGTCGACGAGGATGCCCGCCGCGTCCACGGTCACCTCCACCGACTTGTCCGCCGACGCGGCCGTGCACCGCACGGCGGCCAGCTTGTCGCGCACCTCCGACAGGTGGGTGCGCTGCTCGGCTAGCGCATCGAGGATGTGGTCCACCTGGTTGCGGATTCCGCTGTTGGCGGAGCGCAGCCCGTCGCGTTCCCACCGGTCCACCGGCACCGACCTCCTCGAGTCCACCTTGTTCCCGACCGTCGAACCGCGTCCGGGAACGAGGTCGAAATTGTCCGGCAGGCGGGACGCGAACGCATCGCGCGCATCCCGATGCTGGGAAGGGTCAGGTCGGTGCGGACTCGGTCTCGTGCACCGTCAGCCAGCGAACCGCGCCGGGGTCATCGGTGGTCAGCACGGCGGTCACCCGGCGGCTGGTGACGCTTCCGGCCGTCCGATGTGTCTCCAGGAATCGCACCACCGCGATGTCGCCGGAGCGCAGGAGTTCCTCGACTTCGGACACTTCGATCGCCAATCCGGGCAGAGCGTTTCGCGCGCCGCGGACACCCGCGAGCAACGCGCCGCGCCCGAGTACTTCGCCACCGGTCGTCACCATGCTGAACCGCTCGTGCTGCGCCGCGGCGAATCGCTCGAACACCTCCGCCTGCGCTTGCGACCCGAGCCACGTGGCGAGGTCGGCGTGCAACCGCTCGACCGCATCCACCAGATCCACACCCATGCGCGGCATCGTACGCAGGCGGCGACCGACGTGGCGAGGAGCGGCGACCGTCCCATGTGCCCGGACCGCAGGGCGCGGTAGCGTCGGCGGCATGAAGATTCGTGGAGCGGTCCTGGAGCAGATCGCGGCGCAGGCGCCCTTCGCCGAGTCGGCGCCCATCACCGTGTGCGATCTGGAGCTGCGCGAGCCGGGGCCGGGAGAACTGCTGGTCCGGATCGAGGCGGCGGGGATCTGCCATTCGGACCTGTCCGTGGTGGACGGTAACCGGGTCCGGCCGGTGCCCATGCTGCTTGGCCACGAGGCCGCGGGCCGGGTGGAAGCGGTCGGTCCCGGTGACGGCGATATCGCGGTCGGGCAGCGCGTGGTCATGACGTTCCTGCCGCGGTGCGGTGAGTGCGCGGGGTGCGCGACCGACGGTCGCACGCCTTGCGTGCCCGGCAGCGTCGCCAACAACGCGGGCGAATTGCTCAACGGCGGCAGGCGGTTGTCCCGTGACGGCGCCGAGGTGCACCACCATCTGGGTGTGTCCGCTTTCGCCACCCACGCGGTGGTGGATCGCAGGTCGGTCGTGCCGGTCGAGGACGACGTGCCCGCCGAGGTCGCCGCCGTCCTCGGTTGCGCCGTGCTGACCGGCGGTGGCGCTCTGCTGAACTCGGCGCGACCCGGCGCCGGTGACCGGGTGATGGTCGTCGGCCTGGGCGGCGTCGGGATGGCGGCGGTGCTGGTCGCGGTGTCGCTCGCCGCCGAGGGACACGAGGTGATCGCGGTCGACACCGTGCCGGAGAAGCTGGCGCTCGCCCGGGAATTGGGCGTGCACGCGGCGTACACCCCGGCCGAGGTCGCCGAGTTCGGTGTGCAGGCCGAGGTGGTGGTCGAGGCGGCGGGCAACGTCCGTGCCTTCGAGACCGCCGTCGCCGCGACCGCTCCGGGCGGCACGACCGTGACGGTCGGACTGCCCGCTCCCGACGCCCGTGCCAGCATCTCGCCGTTGGCGCTGGTCGCCCAGGGGCGCTCCATCGTCGGCAGCTACCTCGGTTCCGCGGTGCCGTCGCGGGACATCCCCGAGTATGTCCGCATGTGGCGGGCGGGAAGTCTGCCGGTGGAGCGGCTCGTCTCGGCGCACGTCGGGCTCGACGAAATCAACCGCGCCATGGACGAACTCGCCGCGGGCCACGCCTTGCGGCAGGTCATCGTCTTCGACTGACCTGGCGCGCCGCAGGAGCCCGCTCGACCGCGGCGTGCGGCGCGCGTCGCTCAACCGGCGGGCCGGTCCATCCGGTCGACGAATCGCTCCAGCAGGCGGGCGAACTCGGCGCGCTCGGCGGGGGTCCAGTCGGCCATGGCGGCGGCCATGGCGGCGCGCCTGCCCGCTCTGGCCTCGGCCACCGCGTGGTTCCCGGCGGCGGTCAGCCGCAGGACCGAACGCCGTCCGTCGCGCTGATCGGCGACGCGTTCCAGCAGGCCGGAGGACACCGCCTGGGCTGCGAGGCGGCTGGCCCTCGGCTGATCCACGCCGAGCGCGGGAGCGAGCGCGCCGACCGTGTCGGCCGCGCCGTCGGCCACGGCGTCCAGCGCGCGGAACACCGCGACCGGAATCGCGCCGTCGCTCAGCGCACCGCGTGTCTGCCTGCGCCGGATCCGAACCATCGCCGCTTCGACGGCGACGGTGATCGCATCGTCCTCGTCCATTCGCTCACTTTGTCATGCCCGGAATTTATATGTAATAGTACATGTAGTTGTTGACATGCATAGATTGGAAGTGGTCATGGCCGTTCATCGCCCCATCGGGTACTGGCTGGTGGAGCTCGATCGACTGATCAACCAGCGCTTCGACGAAGACCTCGCCTCGGGTCGACTCACTCGCAGGCGCTGGCAGGTGACGCACTCGCTGGCCGACGGACCGCAGCGCGCCGATGACATCCGCCACGCGCTCGACACGTTCTGGACCGACGACTCCGAATGGCCGACCGAACTGGCCGGACTCGTCGCCGACGGGCTGGTCTCCGACAACGGTGGCGTGCTGTCGCTGACCGCTGAGGGCCGCATCACCCACGACCAGGCATTCGTTCGGATCGCCGAGCGTAGAAGGCAATTCGCGGAGGGAATCAGTGACGAACAGTTCGCCGCGACCGTGCGGACCCTCCAGCGGATGGTCGAGAATCTCGGCGGCGTGCCGAACTCGGAGATCGGGGAACCGCAGCGGGCGCGATAGGCGGTTGCCGCCCTTTCGCGGGGCACTGTCGGGCGGCGGGTTCGCGGTCGGCCCGGCCCATTAGGCTGATCCCGACCGGAAACGGAACGAGGAGGTGCGGTGGCCATTCGGGTCGGAGTGCTCGGAGCGCGAGGCAAAGTCGGACAGGCGATCTGCGCGGCGGTGACGGCGGCGGACGATCTGGAACTGGTCGCCGCCGTCGACAAGGACGATTCGCTCGACGGGTTCGTCGCGGCGGATACCCAGGTGGTCGTCGACTTCACCCACCCCGACGTGGTGATGGGGAATCTGAAGTTCCTGGTGGAGCACGGCATTCACGCGGTGGTCGGCACCACCGGTTTCGATGAGGCTCGCTTGGCGGAGGTGCGGAGCTGGTTGTCGGGTCGCCCAGAAGTCGGCGTGCTGATCGCGCCGAACTTCGCCATCGGCGCGGTGCTGACCATGCGTTTCGCCGAGCAGGCCGCCCGGTTCTTCGAATCGGTGGAAGTCATCGAGTTGCACCACCCCAACAAAGCGGACGCGCCGTCCGGGACCGCCTACCGCACCGCGGGCTTGATCGCCGCCGCCCGGGACAAAGCGGGCCTGAACCGCAGTCCCGACGCGACGACAACCGAGCTGGAGGGTGCGCGCGGCGCCGAGGTGGACGGGGTGCGGGTGCACTCGGTGCGGCTCGCCGGTCTGGTCGCCCACCAAGAGGTGCTGTTCGGCACGCAGGGTGAGACGCTCACGATCCGGCACGACTCGATCGACCGCTCGTCGTTCGCCCCCGGTGTGCTGCTCGGCGTGCGTGAGATCGCGAACCGCCCCGGCCTCACCGTCGGGCTCGACCCGTTCCTGGACCTGTGAGCCGGCGGCGAGCGCCGCGGCGGGCTGGAGCGCGACCGTGAGCGGCTCGGAGCCTGCCGAGCGCAAGGGCAGCGGGGAAATCGTCAAGGTGGTCGCGCCGATCGCGGCGCTCATCTTGGTGCTCGTGTTCTATTTCCTGCTGCTCGGCCGGATCGCGTTCAGCCTGATCGGTTCGGGCGAGGTGGCGGCGATCGTGATCGGCGTCGGCGTGCTGATCCTGCCGCTGCTGGGCGTCTGGATCGTCGTGGCCACGGTGCGTGCGGCCCTGGCGCATCAGCAACTGGCGCGGCGCATCCACGACGAGGGCCTGGAACTCGACACCTCCGCGTTGCCGCGCCTGCCGTCCGGCCGCATCGAACGTGCGGCCGCCGACGAGCTCTTCGCGACGGTCAAGGCGGAGTGGGAGGCCGACCCGGACAACTGGCGCGTCTCCTACCGCCTCGCGCGCGCCTACGACTACGCCGGTGACCGCACCAGGGCCCGCGAGACCATGCGCCGCGCGGTCGCCCTGGAACGGCACGAGCGCGGCACCGACTGACGAGCGCGCGGGCCGATACCATCGCAGGGTGGCCCGGTTGCTGATCATCCATCACACGCCGTCCCCGCACATGCAGGCGATGTTCGAGGCCGTCGTCTCCGGGGCCACGGACCCCGAGATCGAAAACGTGGAGGTGGTGCGCCGAGCCGCGCTGGCCGTCACCGCGTCCGACGTGCTGGCCGCCGACGGATATCTGCTGGGCAGTCCGGCGAACCTGGGATACATGAGTGGTGCGCTCAAGCACGCGTTCGACACGTTCTACTATCCGTGCCTGGACTCCACGCGCGGGCGTCCGTACGGCATGTATCTGCACGGCAACGAAGGCACCGAGGGCGCCGAGCGCGGGGTGGCGAGCATCACCACCGGACTGGGCTGGGAGCAGGCCTCCGCCGCGGTCGTGGTCTCCGGTCCGCCCGCCAAGGAGGATTTGCAGCGGTGCTGGGAGCTGGGCGCCACGCTCGCGGCCGGGCTGATGCCCTGATCCCCCGAATTCTGGTGTCTGACCATGGCGCACCATTGCCCGGCATACTGTCTGCGATGTTGTCGCGGTGGGGATGTGGACGAGTACCTCGGGATGGGAGAGCCAGGTGACCTGGGCCGAAGGGAGCGAGAACGCCCCGCGCCGAATCGGATTGGTCGAGGACCACGAATCGGTCGCGATCGGTCTCGCCGCGATGCTCGCGCGGGAAACGGATCTCGATCTGGTGCTGACCGCGGGCACCGTGCCGGAACTGCTGTCCGCCGCCGACGGCGCGCCGAAGCTGGATCTGGTGGTGCTGGACCTGCGGCTGGCCGACGGGTCCTCGCCCGAGGACAACGTGCGCGCCCTGCGTGACCGCGGCATCGAGGTGCTGGTATTCACCGGCGCGGACAACGCCTTCCTGGTGCGGTCCGCCGCGCGCGCCGGGGTGCTCGGTGTGGTGCGCAAGTCCGAGGACGCGCCGACGGTCGTCGCCGCCGTGCGCCGTGCGGCCAGCGGCGAACAGGTGGTCACCACCGACTGGGCGGCCGCCATCGACGGCGATCCGCAGTTGTCCGACGTGGGCCTGAGCCCGCGCCAGGAGGAAGTGCTCACGCTGTACGCGTCCGGCGAGAAGGCATCCCGGGTCGCGCGGTTGACCGGCCTGTCCGAGCAGACGGTCAACGACTACCTCGGCCGGATCCGGCAGAAGTACGCCGACGCCGGTCGTCCGGCGCCCACCAAGACCGACCTCTACAAGCGGGCGGTGGAGGACGGGTGGCTGCCGGTTCCCGAGCGGCAGCCGCGCGGATGACCGCGTCCAGCATGCTGGACACTCCGTCGCACCCCCGTTCCCGCCCGCTCGACCGGCCGCGTGCGAGCCGTTGGCGTCGCGGAGTCGTCGCGCTGTCCAGGGAGAAGGTCTCCGAGGGCGCCGCCGATCGCATCCTGCGCCGGTTCGGTTTCGCCATCGGCATCGCCGGCGTGATCGCCGCGATCGTGGAACTGCCCGAGATCGCCGATCAAGGCCGTTTCGTGCCCGTTCAGTGGACGATCGTCGAGGTGGTGCTGGCGTTCGGACTGTTCCCGGTGCTCGCGGTCGTTTCGGTCGGAATGGGCCCGCGCGTGATCCAGCGGGTGGCCGGTGCGGCGGCGGTGAGTTTCCTCGGGGCGATGGCGGTGGTTCCGGTGGCGTACGCGGCGCCGAATGCCGAAGCGGCTTCGGTGTGGCTGTATCGGGTGTTGGCACTCGGCGTGCTCGCGGCCGTGCTCGCCTGGCGCCCACCGCTGGCCGTGGCCTACCTGGTGGTGGGTGCGGCGTTCAGCGCGCTGGCCAATCTGGTCGTGCTGCGGGAGACCACCGCACTCGCGCTGCTGGGCGATTTCGCCAGGGCGGCGGGACTGAGCGCGCTGTTCCTGTGGTGCGTGATCTATGCCAGGGCGGCGGCGGCCCGAGTGGATCGTGAGTCGGCGATCGAGAGCAGCCGCGCGGCGGCGGTTGCGGGCACGGCGGCCCGGGAACGGGAACGAGCGCGATTCGCCGCGCTGATCCACGACGCCGTGCTGTCCACTCTGCTGGATGCCTCTCGCACCGGGACCGAATCTCCGGTGCTGCGCCGCCAAGCTGAACGGACCCTGGAACAACTCGACGAGTGCCGGGGCGCCGAGATCGAACCCGACCGGCTGGACGCGCAATCCGCGATCGGGTTCCTGCGCTCGGCCGTGCACGAGGTGAACCCCGGTATCCGGTTCACCACGCGGCGCTGGGCCGGATTCGACGATCTGCACCTGCCGGTGGACGCCGCGAGCACGATCGCGGCCGCGCTGGCCGAGGCCGTGCGCAACAGCCTGCGGCACGCCACCGTCGTCGGGCGAGAGGTGCGCCGGACCGTCACTGTGACGATCAGCGCCGGCGGGATTCGCGTGGTGTTCCGCGACGACGGAGCGGGCTTCGACCTGAGCGCGGTGCCCGTCGATCGGCTCGGCATCTCGGTGAGCATCCTGGGCCGCATGCGTCAGCTGTCCGGCGGCGCCGGGTTCGTGGAATCCGAGCCGGGCGAGGGAACGACCGTGACGCTGGTGTGGGGCGGAAATGGCTGAGACGGAAACCGAATTCGGGTTGCGCGATCTGCTCGGGCTCCGCGACCGCGCGGCCTGGTTGTTCCTGGTCGTGCTCGAAGCGACCATCGTGCTGTACATGGTCCGGAACTTCTCGGAATCGCCGGTGGCCGCGGCGGTCGCGGCACTGGTCGTGCTGGCGCTGGCCGGTGTCGTGGTGATGGCGGCGCCGACCGACCCGCTGCCTTGGCCCGCGACCGTGTTCGTCGCCGCCTCCGGACCGCTGGCCACCACCCTGACCTCGTTCGATGTCGAGCACGGTTGGTCGAAGCAGGTGTGGACGGCGTTCGCCGCGTCCTACGTGCTGGCCGTGCTGGTGCTGCGCGGACGATCGGCCGCGGCCTGGCTCGGTGTCGCCGGCATCGGCGTGGTGATCGCCGTGGTCGGTGTGGTGGCGGGCCTGCGGGAGGGCGTCGTCGTCGGTTCGATCGTGCCGGTCGCCACGGTCGCCGGGGTTTCCCTGTTCGCGGCGATCATGCGGCCCACCCAGCGATCGCTGCGGCTGCTGCGCGACGAAGCGGCCATGCGCGCCGCCGCCGAAGCCGCCATGGCCGCGGAGAACTCCGAACGCACCCGTCAGCTGGCTCGGTTGGACGCGGTGGCGCGCCCGATCCTGGAACGCATCGCCGACGGCGACGAACTCACCGCCGCCGAGCGGGAACAGTGCAGGCTCCTGGAAGCCGAACTCCGCGACGGGCTTCGGGCCCCGCAGCTGGCCACCGATCAACTCAACAGCGCCGCCCGCGGAGCGCGCTCCCGCGGTGTCGAGGTGATCCTGCTCGACGACGGCGGTTTCACCGGCGTCCCGCATCGGGTGCGCCAGCAGGTGATCGACGCCGCCACCAAAGAACTGGACGCCGCCAATGACGGTTCGGTCACCGTCCGCATCCTCCCGACCGGCCGCCGCATCCTGGCTACCGTCCTGGCTACCGCGTCGGACCGCGACCGCCGCACGGAGATCGACGCCACGGGCGCGGTCACGGTATCCACCTGACCTGTCGGTACCCCATGGCATCGTTGTCGGTTATGCGGAAGATGGGTGCGGCGGCGGCGCGGCGAACGGCGTTGGCGGCGCAGGGCTTCGGGGCGCGCAAGCCCGGTCGGATCACGCGGCGGACGGTGCTCGGCGTGCTGGACCGGACGCAACTGCTGCAGCTGGATTCGGTGTCGGCGGTGGTGCGGGCGCATTACGCGCCGGTGTTCAGCCGGATCGGGCCCTACGACCGCACGCTCCTGGATCAGGCCGCGTGGAGCAACGGCTCGCGGCGGCCACGGTCGCTCGTCGAGTATTGGGCGCACGAGGCCGCGCTCATCCCGGTCGAGGACTGGCCGCTGCTGCGCTGGCGGATGCGGCGCTACGAGCACGGGCGCTGGTCCGGCATGCGCAAGGTGGTCGAGCGCAATCCGACCTTGGGCAAGGACATCCTGGACGTGATCACCGCGGTGGGCCCGGCCACCGCGGGTGAGGTGGAGCGTCACCTGGAGCTGGACAAGCCGCGGCCGAAGGGCTCCTGGTGGAATCTCAGCGATACGAAGATGATCTGCGAGCAGCTCTTCGCGGCGGGCGCGCTGTCTGTGGCCACGCGTGTGGGGTTCACCAGGCACTACGACCTGACCGAGCGGGTGCTGCCCGCCGAGGTGCTGGCACGCGACGTCACCGAGCAGGACGCCGTTCGTGAGCTCGTGCTGCGTGCCGCCACCGCGCACGGCATCGGCACCGAAGCGGACCTGCGGGACTACTACCGCCTCCAACGCACCCAGACCGAACCCGCCATCGCCGATCTGGTGGACGCGGGCGAGCTGATCCCGGTGGAGGTGGCGGGCTGGGGGAAACCGGCTTATCTGCGGGCGGGCACTTCCACGCCGCGTCGCATCGAAGGCGCGGCGCTGCTGTGCCCGTTCGACCCGCTCATCTTCTTCCGCGCCCGCACGGAGCGGATCTTCGACTTCCACTACCGCATCGAGATCTACACCCCGGAACACAAACGGGTGCACGGATATTACGTCTTCCCGTTCCTGCTCGACGGCGAACTCGTGGGCCGCGTCGATCTGCGGGCGGAACGCGCGAACGGCCGGTTGTGGGTGCCGGCCGCGTTCGCCGAGCCCGGCTACGACACTCCGGCCACCGCGCAGGCCCTCGGCGGCGCGCTGCGCGAGCTGGCGGACTGGCTCGAACTGGACGAGGTCGCGACAGGCGATCGCGGCAATCTCGCCGCATTGCTGTAGCGCGTTCGGGTCAGATGTCTCGTTTGGGCCCGTACCCGCGCATCTGATCGCGCAATGCTCCGTGGACGGCGCTCGACAGCCACGAGTTCAGGGACTGGCCACTCTGTGCGGCAGCCTCTTCCGCACGCGCCTTCATCTGTTCCACCAGCCGCAGCGTGACCCTGCTGATGTCCCCGGTCATCTCCTCGAAGGAGGGGCTCTGCTCGCCCACCGTGCTCTTGCGCACATCGATGGAGGCGTCGGTGCCGTCGACCGAGACGTGCACCGTGCGGTCGCCGAGCGCGGCGCTGACCTCGGCGGCGAGGTCCGACAGCGCGGCGAGCAGCACCAAGCGGGCCGGGCCTTCCGTCGCCGCGGCCAGTGCGGCCGCCGTGGCCTGCGTCTTCTCGTCACCGAGCGCCGCGGCGGCGATCAGGCTCTCGCGCAGTTGGCCGGTGTACTTGTTCAAATCCATGATGTCAGTGTGACGTCATGAATGACATCAGGCAAGCGGCGAAATGACATCATCTCACCGTCGTCGATATGGATTCGCGTCCTTGTTGCGGCCTGATCGCCGACGACGGTGTCGAGGGCGTGTCCCCGACCGGGTAGCCTTTCTGACCATGAAGAACGGTGAATCGACGCCAACGGAGCTGCGTGCGTCCGGCACGGTAGGTGTCGCTATGGTGACCCCCTTCAGCGCCGACGGCAAGCTCGACGTCGATGCCGGGGTCGCGCTCGCGGCCCGCCTGGTCGACCGCGGCGTCGACCTGCTCGCGATCTCGGGAACCACCGGTGAATCGCCGACCACCACCGAATCGGAGAAGGCCGATCTGCTGCGCGCCGTCGTCGACGCCGTCGGCAAGCGGGCGACCGTGATCGCGGGGGCGGGCACCTACGACACCGCCCATTCGATCGAGCTCGCGCGCAACGCGCAGCGGGCGGGTGCGCACGGTTTGCTCGTGGTGACGCCGTACTACTCCCGGCCCTCGCAGGAGGGACTGATCGCTCATTTCACCGCCGTCGCGGATGCCACCGATCTGCCGGTCACGCTGTACGACATCCCCGGACGGTCGGTGGTGCCGATCGCCAGCGACACCATCCGCAAGCTCGCCGAGCATCCGCGCATCGTCGCGGTCAAGGACGCCAAGGGCGACCTGAACATGGGCGCCGAACTCATCGCGAGCACCGGTCTGGCGTTCTACTCCGGTGACGACGCGCTCAACCTGCCCTGGCTGTCGGTCGGCGCGGCCGGATTCATCAGCGTCATCGGACATCTCGCGCCCGAACGGCTGCGCGCGCTGCTGGAGGCGTACACGGCGGGCGAGGTCGTGCGCGCCCGCGAGATCAACACCACGCTGCTGCCGCTGCACGCCGCGATGGCCAGGCTGGGCGGCGTCGCGATGAGCAAGGGTGGTTTGCGGCTGCTCGGCGTGGAGGTCGGCGAACCGCGCCTGCCGCAGCTGATGCCGACCGGTGAGCAGCTGGAAGCGCTCGCCGCGGACCTGCGAGCGGTCGGAGTGCTTTCGTGAGCGAGTCCCTACCCCGTCGCCGCCGTCGCGGCGCGTCCCGTCCCGCCGGAGCGCCCGCCCCCGCCGAGCACACGCCGCCGGAAACCGTCGCGCTGCCCGAACCGGCACTCGACGAGACGACGGTGCCCGCCGTTTCAGTCGAGCGGCCCGCGCCCGTGCAGGCGCGTCGAGAGACCAGGACGCAGGATGCGGGATCCCGGCGAGCGGGCCGTGGACGGGGACAGTCCGGTGCGCGGCGGGTCGAAGAGCCTCCGGCGCAGGCGGATCCGATCGCCGCGCACGACCGGCTCGGCGCTCCGCCCGCCCTCCCCGAGAACGGCCTGCGCGTGGTCGCCCTCGGCGGCATCGGCGAAATCGGCCGCAACATGACGGTTTTCGAGTACGGCGGCCAACTGCTGATCGTCGACTGCGGCGTGCTGTTCCCGGAGGACCAGCAGCCCGGTGTCGACCTGATCCTGCCGGACTTCCGCCCCATCGAGGACCGGATCGCCGGCGTCGTGGCCGTCGTGCTCACGCACGGGCACGAGGACCACATCGGGGCGGTGCCGTTCCTGCTGCGGCTGCGGCCCGACATCCCGGTCGTCGGCTCGAAGTTCACCCTGGCGCTGGTCGCCGCGAAGTGCCGGGAACACCGCCTGCACCCGAAGCTCATCGAAGTGACCGAGGGGCAGCACACCGCGCACGGCCCGTTCGGCTGCGAGTACTTCGCCGTCAACCACTCCATTCCCGACGCGCTCGCCGTCGCCATCCGCACGCCGGCCGGCGTCGCCCTGCACACCGGTGACATCAAGCTCGACCAGCTTCCGCTGGACGGGCGGCTCACCGACCTGGCCGGATTCTCCCGGCTCGGTGACGAGGGCGTCGATTTGTTCCTGGTGGACTCCACCAACGCCGAGGTCCCCGGCTTCGTCACGCCGGAGCGCGAGATCGGCGGCGTGCTGGACTCGGTGATCGGCAAGGCACGCGGCCGGGTCATCGTCGCGTCCTTCGCCAGTCACGTGCACCGCATCCAGCAGGTCGTCGACGTGGCCCAGAAGTACGGGCGGCGGGTGTGCTTCGTCGGCCGCTCGATGGTCCGCAATATGCAGATCGCCCAGGATCTGGGCTATCTCACCGTGCCGGAGGGCGTGGTCGTCGACCTCGACGTCGCCGCCACCTTGCCCGGCCATCGCTTGGTGCTGATCTCGACGGGTTCGCAGGGCGAGCCGCTGTCGGCGCTGTCGCGGATGGCGCGCGGCGACCACCGGCAGATCAACATCCGCCCCGACGACCTGGTGGTGCTGGCCTCCTCGCTCATCCCGGGGAACGAGAACTCGGTGTTCGCGGTGGTCAACGGCCTGGCTCGGCTCGGAGCCACGGTGATCACCCAGCAGAACGCCAAGGTGCACGTCTCCGGGCACGCCTCGGCGGGCGAGCTGCTGTACCTGTACAACGCGGTGCGTCCGACCAACGCGATGCCGGTGCACGGCGAGTGGCGCCACCTGCGTGCGAACGCGGCGCTGGCGGTGGCGACCGGGGTGCCGCAGGAGCGGGTGGTGCTCGCCGAGGACGGCGTGGTGGTCGACCTGGTCGACGGCATAGCCTCGGTCGTCGGACGGGTGCCGGTGGGACACGTCTACGTCGACGGGCTTTCGGTAGGCGACGTCGGGGAATCGACGCTGTCGGACCGGCTGGTGCTCGGCGAGGGCGGTTTCATCGCCATCACCGTCGCCATCGACGAGACCACCGGCAAGGCGGTGAGCACGCCGGAGCTGAGCGGACGCGGCTTCTCCGACGATCCCACCGCACTGGTCGATGCGGCCGAACTGGTGGAAGCCGAACTGCTGCGGCTGGCGGGCGAGGGCGTCACCGACACCCACCGCATCGCGCAGGGCGTGCGCCGCGTAGTGGGCCGTTGGGTGGCCGATACCTACCGTCGTCGTCCGATGATCGTGCCGACCGTGATCGGCGTCTGACCTTCCGCACAGCGAAAAGCGCCGGGCAGCTCAGCTGCCCGGCGCTTCTCACGCGGTAGCGGCTTACTCCTGGCAGGCCGCGGACTCGATCTTCGCGCTCTTGACGATGTTGCAGGCGAAGGTGTGGTCGACCTTCCACTGGCCGCCCTCGGACACGAATTGGATGAACGCGCTGTCCACCGGGGTGCCGTCGATGGTGACCTTGGCGTCGGCCTTGAGCTTGCCGTCCTTCGGGTCGCCCACGTTGGTGACCTCGACGGTGACCTTCTGCTTCTTCGCGGCGTCGACGAGGTTGGCGACCAGATAGGGATCCTGCTCGGCGGCCTGGATCCAGCTGATCTTCTCGGTGTTCGGCACGTTCGGGTCGAACGCCTTCTGCAGCCGCTCGTTGAGCTGCTGCGTGGTGGGCTTCGGCAATACGGGCGAGGACGGCGTGGTCGGCGCGGAGCCTGCCTCCTTGTCGCCCTTGCCCGAGCCGCCCTCCAATTCACCTGCGGGGTGCCCGGGAGCGGCGCTGGTGCTCGGAGACGAGGAGTCGTCATTGGAGGCGCAGGCGGTCAGCGAGCAGGCCAGTGCGGTGAGGACGACGGCCACGGTGGTCCGGAAAGTGCGGTGCTTCACGTTGTTTCCTTCTCGAATTCCGGGCGTCAGCCGTGGTTGGACGTGCAGTTCCAGTGCACGATGTAGGCATCGGAATCGTTGTGCGCCAAGGCTTGCCCCTGCGCGCTGCGCCGCGACGACGCGTACCCCCAGCTCCAGGTGCCGGTGCCGCTGGAGTACGCCACGGCGCCGCAGCCGTTGCGGAACCAGACCACCGACTGGCAATCCCCTGCGCCACAGGAGCTGATCGCGCGTTGCTCCGCGGCAGCCGAGTTCGGGTAGTCGTAGGAGTACCCGATCAGACCGGTGGAGGTGGACAGCGCGATCGCGCCGTAGTTGTTGGTGTAGGCATTCGCGGCGGGCGCGCTGACAGCCAGCGCGGCACCTACCGCCGCGAGCGCGGCCACACCGGTAGCAAACTTCTTCACGAGGATTTGCCCCTTCTTGTCATTGGCCCACGACCCGATGGACCGAGTGACAAGGTACAGAGCCGATTCTCATTACGCTAGCCGGAGATTTCCCGGCAGGGAGAGCCGCGAATGCCATGCTATGGATGCACGTCGATCGGCGTGGCGCCAAGTGTGGCCCACGGTCGGCTGCCTCGCAACCCGGAGGCGGAACTCACGCTGCCTTTTTGTGCGGTGAAAACCGCTGAACCGCAAGGTCGTAACGATCCGGTTCCGGATGAGGCCGAGGTGCGGCAGTGTTCGGTTTCCGCGGTCGGCCGCGCGCTGCGGTCAGATCCCGGTGGGGGATCGGCTGGTGGCGCGGCGGTTGCGGTGATCGCGGTGCGTCGCGCCGCGCGGCGGCATGGCCGAGCGGTCGGTATGTTCAGGGTGTGACTATGGCACAGCGGGAACGCCGGGGAGTCGTCGAGGCGATGGAGGCCGCGGGACCGGACGCGCGGACGCTCTGCGGTGCGTGGACGGTGCGGGACTTGGCCGCGCACTTGGTGGTTCGCGAACGGCGGCCCGACGCCGCGCCGGGCATCCTGCTGAAGCCGCTTGCGGGGTATCTCGAGCGCGTGCAAGCGAAGGCGGCGGGCAAGCCGTTCCCCGAACTGCTGGAGCTGGTGCGTACCGGCCCACCGTGGTGGTCGCCGCTGCGACCGGTCGACGCCGTGGTCAATCTGTCGGAGATGTTCGTCCATCACGAGGACGTGCGCCGCGCCGAGCCCGGTTGGCAGCCACGTGAACTGCCCGCGGCCGACGAGGAACAGCTGTGGTCGGTGCTGCGCAAGATGGCCAGGATGGCCTACCGCAAGGCGCCGGTCACGGTGGAGCTGGCGACGCCGGACGGCAGGCGCACGGTGGTGCGGTCCGCCGCCGAGGACGTCGTCACGCTGACCGGCAAGCCGTCGGAACTGGTGTTGCATGCCTTCGGCCGGGACGAAGTGCGGCTGGAGACCGCCGGATCTCCCGAGGCCGTTCGGGCGGTACTCGAGTCCGACCGGTCGTTCTGATTTCCGCGCCGCCATCCCGTCGCGCGGGACCGGGGGATCGGCGAAAAGCCGCCAGAGGCGCAACGGCGCCAGTGTTGCGGATGGTCCGGATGGGGCGATTGCGGCTAGCCTGGGGCCATGGCAGGTAAGTCCCGCAGCACCACGACCAGTCGGGCGCGGGCGGGATCGGCGCGGGGGAGGACCACTGCGGCGCGGTCTCGCGCGGCCACGCCCCGCACGGCCACGCCCCGCACAGCCACGCCCAGGGCGACCGCCACGCCCCGCCGACGCGCCACCGCCGCCCGGCGCCCGGCGCGCCGTCCGTCCGACACGGCTCCGCTGACGGTGATCACCCGGGGTATCGGCAGCGGCTGGACCATGCTGGCCCGCGGGCTCGGCGCCACCACACGCGCCCTGAGCCGTGCGGGCGAGATCGAACACGGACATCGGCGCGACGGCGTAGCGCTGGCGCTGATCGCGGTGAGCGCCGTGATAGCGGCGGCGGTCTGGTTGTCGGCAGGCGGTCCCATCGGCCACCTGGTCGAGGACGTGATCCGCGCGATCTCCGGATCGGCCTCCGCATGCCTGCCGTTCGTCGCCTCCGGAATCGCCGTCGTCCTGATGCGCACCGAACCGCGCCCCGAGATCCGGCCGCGGCTTGTGCTCGGCGGCCTGCTGATCGGCCTGCCCGTCCTCGGGCTGTGGCACATCGCCGCGGGTGCCCCCACCGACGCGCACGGGCGTTCCCGCGCAGCCGGTTTCGTCGGCTTCGTGACCGGCGGGCCGCTGACCGACGGCCTCACCGCCTGGCTCTCGGTCCCGATCCTTTTGCTGGCCATCGTCTTCGGCGCGTTGCTGGTGACCGGGACGACGGTGCGCGAGGTCCCCGCCAAGCTGCGGCGCTACCTCGGCACCGAGACAGGTGGCGACGAATACGGCGAATTCGACGGTGAGCGCAGGGACTACGACCCGGCCGACTACGACGCCGACGGATTCCCGGTGCATCGCGCCACCGCCAAGCGGCGCGGTCGCACGCCCGCGGAGAACTACCCGCCCGACGAGTTCGGCGATCCCGACGCGGTCACCGAGTCGCTGGGCGAGCCCCCGCTGCGCGACGCCAAGCAGATCGGGGCCGAGGAACCCGCGCCGAAACCGAAGCCGAAGAAGCAGCGTCCCGCCGCGGTGGTGGAGGATCAGACGCCACCGCCGCCGAAGCAGCTGGAGTTCGTCACCGACCGTGAGGTCGAAGGCGACTACACGTTGCCGCCGTTGTCGCTGCTGACCGACGGGGATCCACCGAAGAAACGCAGCGCCGCCAACGAATCGATGATCGAGGCGATCACCGAGGTGCTGGTGCAGTTCAAGATCGACGCCGCGGTGACCGGGTTCGTGCGCGGCCCGACGGTGACACGCTACGAGGTCGAACTCGGGCCCGGCGTGAAGGTGGAGAAGATCACCGCGCTCGCGCGTAACATCGCCTACGCCGTCGCGACGGAGAACGTCCGGCTGCTCGCGCCGATCCCCGGCAAGTCCGCCGTCGGCATCGAGGTGCCCAACGCCGACCGCGAGCTGGTCCGGCTGGCCGACGTGCTCAAGGCGCCCTCCACGCGTACCGACCACCATCCACTGGTGATCGGTCTGGGCAAGAACATCGAGGGTGAGTTCGTCTCGGCGAATCTGGCCAAGATGCCGCACCTGCTGGTCGCCGGTTCCACCGGTTCGGGTAAGTCCAGCTTCGTGAACTCGATGCTGGTGTCGCTGCTGCAGCGGGCGACGCCGGACGAGGTACGGATGATCCTGATCGATCCGAAGATGGTGGAACTGACGCCGTACGAGGGCATTCCGCACCTGATCACGCCGATCATCACCCAGCCGAAGAAGGCCGCGGCCGCCCTGGCCTGGCTGGTGGAGGAAATGGAGCAGCGCTACCAGGACATGCAGGCCAACAAGGTGCGCCACATCGACGACTTCAACAAGAAGGTGAAGTCGGGGGCGATCACCGCGCCGCTGGGCAGCGAACGGGTGTACCGGCCCTACCCGTACATCCTCGCCATCGTCGACGAGCTGGCCGATCTCATGATGACCGCTCCGCGCGACGTGGAGGACGCCATCGTCCGCATCACGCAGAAGGCTCGTGCGGCCGGCATCCACCTCGTGCTGGCCACGCAGCGGCCATCGGTGGACGTGGTAACCGGTCTGATCAAGACCAACGTGCCCTCCCGGCTCGCCTTCGCGACCTCCTCGCTGACCGACTCGCGCGTCATCCTCGACCAGCCCGGCGCGGAGAAGCTGATCGGCATGGGCGACGGCTTGTTCCTGCCGATGGGGGCGGGCAAGCCGACCCGGTTGCAGGGTGCGTTCATCAGCGACGAGGAGATCCACGGCGTCGTCGACTTCACCAAGAACCAGGCGGAGCCGGAATACCAAGAAGGCGTCACCGCCGCGAAGGCGGGCGAGAAGAAGGACGTCGACCCCGATATCGGCGACGATCTCGACGTCTTCTTGCAGGCGGTGGAACTCGTGGTCACCTCGCAATTCGGGTCCACCTCCATGCTCCAGCGCAAGCTGCGCGTCGGCTTCGCCAAGGCGGGACGGCTGATGGACCTCATGGAGACCCGGGGCGTGGTCGGCCCGAGCGAGGGGTCCAAGGCGCGCGACGTGCTGGTGAAACCCGATGAACTGGAAGGGTTGCTGTGGTCGATCCGCGGCGGCGGGGACGGCGGCGACTCCGACGAGTCGGAGTGATCCGGCTGGTTCCCTCGGCGAGATTCGAACTCGCATCTACCGGAATCTAGGTCCGGCGCCTCTACCGATTGGGCTACGAGGGATCGGTCGGGGTTCCGACCTGAAGGATTGGGCACGGACGGAGGGATTCGAACCCCCGGCCCGCGGTTTTGGAGACCGCTGCTCTACCGGCTGAGCTACGTCCGTTCGCACGAAAAAGGGGTCGCTCCTGGCGATTCGCCGCGGAGTGACCCCTTTCGATACGGTCTGCGAAAGACACGTTCAGGGGCGGCTCCGCGCGGCTCGCCAGGAGACGGACCAGGCCGATAGCGCGGCGCCGGTGCGCGAGACATCGCTCGGCGACACCTGTCGCTCCGCCGTCCCGGTCATCGTCTCGCCTTCCTGTGGTCTGATCTTCGCCGGCTCAGAAGGTAACACCGGATGTCGGTGTTGGGAACCGCTTTTCCCTAGCCGACGACCCTACCCGGTCAGTTCTTCCGTGCCTGAAGGGTATAGCTCAACGGTAGCCTTTCCGGGTGCCGGGTCAGCCGCCATTCACCGTCCCGGCCCGTTGTCATCAGGCCGGGCAGCGCGTTCCACGGAACACTGCGATGTTCGACCAGGCCGGTCAGCGTGAGGTCCGCCGCGGCAGCGCGGTCACGACCTCGCCGAGAGGTTCCGTTCGTGCGTGGTGGTCCGGCTGAACCAGGCGTCGGTCTCGAAGTAGGCGGTGCGGTAGTCGTCGGCCACGAACGTCGACGGTGGCACGAACGGCCGAGTGAACGCATGTGGAATTATGGTCGGCAATCACCTCGCTATCGCGCAGTAACGGACAAATCGGGCATTATGGACATCATGTTCCTCGATCGGCACGCCGCATGCACGTAACCGCACTCGAATGGGGGATCACCGTCGTGGTGATCCTCGGCCTGTTCGTCTTCGACTTCTACGCCCACGTGCGCACTCCGCACGAGCCGACGTTCCGGGAATCCGGCTTCTGGTCCGGGGTCTACATCGGGCTGGCGCTGCTGTTCGGCGGCGTGGTCGCCTGGCAGTGGGGTTCGACCTACGCCGGGGAGTACTACGCGGGTTTCGTCACCGAGAAAGCGCTCTCGGTCGACAATCTGTTCGTCTTCCTGATCATCATGTCCACCTTCGCGGTGCCGCGGATCTACCAGCAGAAGGTGCTGCTGATCGGCATCGTGCTCGCCCTGGCCATGCGCGGCGCGTTCATCGCCGTCGGCGCGGCCGCGATCGGCGCATTCAGCTGGGTGTTCTACCTGTTCGGCATGTTCCTCGTCTACACCGCGGTCAAGCTGCTGCGCGAGAGCGGCCACGAGGTCGAGGTCGAGGAGAAACGAGACAGCCGGATCGTCGCACTGGCCAAGCGGGTCCTGCCGACCACCGATGAATACGACGGCGACAAGCTGGTGACCAGAGTGGACGGACGCCGGGTGGTCACGCCGTTGTTGCTGGCGCTACTGGCCATCGGGTTCGCCGACCTGCTCTTCGCGCTGGACTCCATCCCAGCCATCTACGGACTGACCGAGCAGCCGTACCTGGTCTTCACCGCGAACGCGTTCGCGCTCATGGGCCTGCGGCAGCTGTACTTCCTGATCGGCGGATTGCTCGACCGGCTGGTGTACCTGTCCTACGGACTGGCGGCGATCCTGGCGTTCATCGGCATGAAGCTGGTGCTGCACGCCCTGCACGAGAACACGTTGCCGTTCGTCAACGGCGGCGAGCACGTCGCGGTCCCGGAGATCTCCACGTCGGTCTCGCTGGGTGTGATCCTGGTCATCCTGGTGGTCGCGACGGTCGCCAGCCTGCTCCGCACGCGGGTCCGAGCGGACCGGTAGCCGCTCAGGGCGCGAAGGCGCCGAAGACGGGAGCCCATTCCACGGCGCGGACCTCGTCGATGAGGTTCGCGCGGGCGAACGGGTCCTGGGCGAGCAGGTCCTTCAGCTGTCCCGCGTCCGGCGAGCGGAAGAGCAGCAGCGCTCCGGACCCGTCCGGGTACGGACCGCTGCTCAGCAGGGTGCCCGACTCGAGCAGCCCGGCCAGCCAGGCTCGGTGCTCGGGTCGGTGGACGTCGCGGTCTGCGGCGGTGGCCTCGGAATAGGCGTAGTGGACGGCGAAGATCGGCACGGGTATCGCTTCCTGTGGGTTGGGCTCAGAGCGTCAGCAGCATCCGAGTATTGCCGAGAGTGTTCGGCTTCACATAGCTCAAGTCGAGGAACTCGGCCACGCCGGTGTCGTAGGAGCGACACATCTCGGCGTACACCTCGGCGGTGACCGGCGTGCCGTCGATCTCGACGAAGCCGTGCCTGCCGAAGAACTCCACCTCGAAGGTCAGCACGAACAGCCGTTCCAGCTCGAGTTCGCGCGCCACCGCGACGAGACGTTGCACGATGAGCTTGCCCACACCGCTGCCCTTGACGTCGGGATGCACCGCGACCGTGCGCACCTCCCCGAGATCGGCCCACAGCACGTGCAGCGCGCCGCAGCCGACCACGCGGCCGTCGAGTTCGGCGACCCAGAATTCCTGCACCGCCTCGTAGAGGGTGACCAGGTTCTTCTCCAGCAGGATGCGGCCGGCGTAGACGTCGACGAGGCGTTTGATCTCGGGCACGTCGGAGGTTCGCGCGCGTCGGACGACCGGGAGGGAGCTCTGCGCGGCCGAAGCCGCGCCCGGATACGCGTCGCTGGTCGAACCACCTAGTGGTCCCCGAGAGGTCATGGGGTGCACAGTAGTCGGCTCGGCTACCGATAGTCTGAACGTGTGCCGCAGATCCACTCGTCCAACTCACCGCATCGCGCCGGGCGGCGCGGCGGTCCGACGAGGCGGCCGTGAGCGAGCCGATCGCCGGTGAGGCGATGGCATGAGCGTGCAACCCGACGAGACGGACCGCCCCTGGAGCGCGCCCGCCCCGATCCGTCCCGGCTTCGCGCCCGCGCAGGCCGAGAGCGGCCCTCCGCTGCTGAACATCGCGAACGTGCTCACCATGTTGCGCATCGCGATCGTGCCGCTGTTCGTCGTCGCGCTGTTCGCCGGAGATGGTCACCAGACCGGTTGGCGGATCGCCGCCGCGGCGCTGTTCGGCCTCGCCGCGATCACCGACCGGTTCGACGGGCAATTGGCTCGCAAATACGGGTTGGTGACCGATTTCGGCAAACTGGCCGATCCCATCGCGGACAAGGCGCTGATCGGGTCCGCGGTGATCGGCTTGTCCGTGCTCGGCGACCTGGCCTGGTGGATCACGTTGGTGATCTGCGGCCGGGAGATCGGCGTCACACTGCTGCGTCTGATCGTCGTGCGGCGCGGAGTCATTCCCGCAGGGCGCGGGGGAAAGCTCAAAACACTGGTCCAGTCGGTGGCCATCGCCATGCTCCTGCTGCCGCTGTCGGGCTGGGTCGCCGGTATCGGCATGCTGCTGATGTATGTGGCGGTCGCGCTGACCGTGGCCACCGGCCTCGACTACGTCGGTCAGGCGGCCCGGGTGTGGTTCGCGGGCGGCCCGGGGCGGAACCGCGGCGCATGAGCGATCCGCTGGTCGCCGACGTGCCCGCCATCGATCTCGTTCGTGCGCTGGTGACTGTGCGGCAAACGGTAGCCACCGCGGAATCGCTGACCGCGGGTCTGCTCGCCGCGACCATCGCCGGGGTACCGGGCGCCAGTGCCGTGCTGCGCGGCGGGTTGGTGGTCTACGCCACTGACCTCAAGCACAGCCTCGCGGGTGTCGACGCGGAGGTCCTCGCGGCCGAAGGCCCGGTGGCTGCGAGCACCGCCGAACAGCTGGCCGTCGGCGCGCGCACGCGCTGCGGCGCGGACTGGGGTGTGGGGCTGACCGGCGTGGCGGGCCCCGATTCCCAGGACGGGCACCCGGTCGGCACGGTCTTCCTCGGACTGGCCGGTCCCGGGCACACCGAAGTGATGCGGTTGAAACTCCCCGGCGACCGGTGGACGATCAGAATCGGTGCGACGCGCACGGCGGTGGCGGAATTGCTGCGGTGTGTGCGGGAGGCGGGCACGGACCCGGCCGACCGCGTCGGGCGGAGCGGCTGAGGTGCTTCCGGCGGGAACCATCCACCCCGGTTCCGACGTTGTGCCAGAAAGAACGGCATGCGTGGGGTCGGCGATCGCGTCAGCCCCGCGACCGGGAGCGAAGGAGAACGAGATGACGCTGCTGCGAGAGGCGATCGGGGACAGTCTGCGGCGTGCGCGTCTCGCCCAGAGCCGGACCTTGCGCGAGGTGTCGACATCGGCGCGAGTGAGTCTCGGCTATCTCTCCGAAGTCGAGCGGGGTCGCAAGGAGGCCTCCAGCGAACTGCTTGCCGCCATCTGCGAAGCGCTGGACGTCCCGCTGTCGCGGGTGCTGTGGGATGTGAGCACGATCATGGCCGGTGTCGACGCGGCGACGGCCGGCGCGCCCGCGGACGAGGCCGCGGCCGCCGCGGCCGAGCCGGAGCGGACGGCGGCCGAGTCCGCCGCGCAGGCCGAGTCCGCATCCGCGGCGGCAACCATGTCGGCCGACGCCGCGGCGCGGCCGCTGCCGCTGGCGGAGGACACCCGGATCGTCATCCCGGCTCCGCGATCGGACATGTTGGTCCTGGTGAAAGGTGCGTGACCGGCGACGAGTTGCGGCCACGGCGGCAACGCTGCGGGCCGGTGCGGAAAGCGGATAGATTCTCCGTAGGCGTCGGTTGGGCCGGGTTCGCCCGGCCCTGGTGCCACATGGTGGAGGATAGGCACATATCGGGTGCGTGACGGTCGCGCACTGGAGTCGCGCCGGAGCGCGGCATGTCAGATGGAGGCGGGATCAATCGATGGCTAATCCGTTCGTCAAGGCCTGGAAATACCTGATGGCCCTCTTCGACGCGAAGATCGAGGAGCACGCGGATCCGAAGGTCCAGATTCAGCAGGCTATCGAGGAAGCCCAGCGGCAGCATCAGGCCCTTTCGCAGCAGGCCGCCTCGGTCATCGGCAACCAGCGTCAGCTGGAGATGAAGCTGAACCGGCAGCTGGACGAGGTCGAGAAGCTCAACGCCAACGCACGTCAGGCCGTCCTGCTGGCCGATCAGGCCACCGCGGCGGGCGACACCGAGAAGGCGATCCAGTACACCAACGCCGCCGAGGCGTTCGCCGCGCAACTGGTCACCGCCGAGCAGTCCGTCGAGGACCTGAAGGTCCTGCACGACCAGTCGCTGCAGGCGGCCGCCCAGGCGAAGAAGGCCGTGGAGCAGAACGCGATGCTGTTGCAGCAGAAGGTCGCCGAGCGCACCAAGCTGCTCAGCCAGCTGGAGCAGGCCAAGATGCAGGAGCAGGTCTCCGCCTCGCTGCAGCAGATGGATTCGACGCTGTCGGCGCCCGGCAGCACGCCGAGCCTGGACGCGGTGCGCGAGAAGATCGAGCGCCGCTACGCCAACGCGCTGGGCGCAGCGGAACTCGCGCAGAATTCGGTGCAGGGCCGCATGCTCGAGGTGCAGCAGGCCAGCATCCAGATGGCCGGGCACAGCAAACTGGAGCAGATCCGCGCGTCCATGCGCGGGGACCAGTTGCCCGCCGGTGGCGCCCAGCCCGCCATCAATCCGGCACAGGCGGGTTCGGCACAGCCGCAGATGAACAAGGGACAGGCCGCGCAGCAGTAGCCGCCTCCGGGTGTTCGGCGAACACGTGTCGGTGGGGGCTGGTTCACTGGAGGACAAGGCGTGGGGACCCGACCGGCCGGCCGTCGGCCGAGTCGGGTCCCGGTCTGTCCGATGTGTGCAACCGGTGGAGAGAAGGTATGAGCGGCAGTGCATTTCGCGAGCGTCGGCCCGAAACGCGGCGCCTGCGCGGGACGGCGATGATCCGGGCCCAAGCCGCGCTCGCGCCACAGCCGGGCAGCCTGCCGGACAGTCTTCGCGAAGTCGGTGAGAACGCGCTCGTCGCCGTGCGGCGCTGGGCCGATCCACGGGAGCGGGAGCTGCGCCGCCGCCGCAGGGCCCGCCGTCGCACCTTCCAGCTGGGCACGGTGTCCGGCCTCACCACAGTGGGAACCGTTGGCCTCGTCGCCCTTTCGGCGCCGGTGTGGGCCGTGGTCGTGGTCGGCGGCGGCGCGGTGGCACTGGTCACCGGCGCGGCGCTGAGCACTCGTCGCTATCTGCGACTGCGGGGAGCGCCGCTGCCGCATGCGGCGTTCCTCCCGCGTAAGCAGCCACCGGTATGGTCGAACGCCCGGCCGTCGATCGCGCGTCTGGTGCGCGCGGAGAAGGCCTTGCACGGCTTGGGCGTTCAGATCGCCCGCTCGCATCGGCTGCCCCCGGACGAACTGGCCGACATGCTCGAGACCGCCGCCTCGGGCGCGGCGGCGCTCCATGCGCTGGCTGCCGATATCACGGCGATGGAACAGGGGCTCGGGGCCATCGGAAGCGCGAATTCGCCCGCGGCGGTGGCGCTCACCGAGAATCTGCGGCTGATCCTGGCCAGGCTCGACGCGGGCGTCACGGAGTACGAGCAGGTGGTGGCCGCGGCGGGCCGGATTCTCGCGGTGCCGGAGACCACCGTGGTGCGGCACAACTTCGACACCATCGTGGCGGATCTGCGCCACGCCTCCGACCGGCTGGACGGGTGGGCGCAGGCCCTCATCGAGGTGGCCGACAAATCGGTGCCCGCGTCGCCGCGGCCACCGATCTGATCCGGGCCGGTCAGCTCGGCCGGTCCCGGCGGCGAAGTTCCTCGGCCCTGGCCCGAAACGCCGCGCCGACGAGTTCGCGGCTCTCGGCCATGAGGTCGAGCACTTCCCACGACGCTTTGCGGGCGGCCGATCCGACGATGCCCGCGATCGCCGAACCGTGCCGCCGGGCCGCGGCCGCGAGTTCCTGTGCCAGCTCGTTCGTCTGTTCCATCGGGGTCCCGGCCGTCAGAGGAGATTCAGTGCATGACTGTGTGCTGATTGGGGTGTCTGCGTCATTGGATCGTCCCTTCCCTGTTGTCGCGCAGCGCCGTTTGGCGTTGAAGATCAGAGTACATCCGTGCACTGAAGTCGCATCGGTCTCGACCGCGCCGGGGATCCGGCGCACGCCTGAGCACTCGCGTCCGCATGGAGCGGTCGTGTGGGCGCGGCGCTCGAGCGGTCGGTAGGCTGCGGCGATGCGGTTTCTCTCGACTCGCGAACGCGACGGTGGGGTGATCGGGATGACGAGCAGCCTGGATCGCTGGCTGGTCGGCCGCAGTGCGCGCGTGCGTGCGACTCCTGCGGACCGGGCATTGAAGGCATTGAGCACCGCCGCCGACAAGAGTCGCTTGTGGATGGCGCTCGGGGCGGTCCTGTTCGTCGCCGGAGATCGCTCGGCCCGGCGCGGCGCGGTGCGCGGGTTGCTCGCGCTGAGCATCGCCAGCGGCGTGGCCAACGGTGTGGCCAAGCCGCTGTTCCCGCGCCGTCGTCCGCCGGACGAATCCGTTCCGTTCGTGCGCAGGCTGGTCGCGCCGCCGGTCTCGTCATCGTTCCCCTCCGGGCACGCGGCCTCCGCCGCGGCCTTCGTGACGGGCTTGGCGCTGGAATCGCCCGCGGCGGCCGTCGCGGTGGTCCCGGTCGCCGCCGCGGTGGGATATTCGCGTGTGCACATCGGCGTGCACTGGCCCTCCGATGTGGTCGCGGGCGCGCTGTTCGGTAGCGCGGTCGCACTGGTCACTCGGCGGTGGTGGGCGGTGCGCGACGACGAACCCGCCGCGCTCGGTCCGGTCGAACACATCGACCCGCTGCCGAAGGGCGCCGGATTGCTGCTGATCGGCAATCCGCACGCGGGATCGGGCGATGGCGACGACGCGCTCGCCGACCTGCGTGAGCGACTGCCCGCCGCCGAGGTGCTGGAACTGGGCGGCGACGATTTCGAGGAGCGGGTCGACGAACTAATGAGGCGCGACGATCTCCGCGCTCTCGGCGTCGTCGGCGGGGACGGAACGGTGTCGGCCGTCGCGGAGTACGCGGTCCGTCACCGGTTGCCGCTGGCGGTATTCGCGGGTGGCACGCTGAACCACTTCGCCAGGGACGCCGGAGTGGAGCGGACCGACGTGACCGTCGCCGGGCTGGAAGCGGGCGAAGCGGTGCGGGTCGACGTGGCGGGTGTCTGTTTGGACGGCGCCGAGCAGCGCACCTTCGTGAACACCGCCAGTCTCGGCGGTTATCCCGATTTCGTCCGTGTTCGCGAGCGCTGGGAACGGCGGATCGGCAAATGGCCCGCGGCGGGAATCGCCATGGTGCGCGTGCTGTTCCGCGCCCAGCCGCTGCACGTCACCGTCGATGGCGCCCACACCGCGCTCTGGATGCTGTTCGTGGGCAACGGCACCTACCACCCGGCCGACCAGATCCCCATGTCGCGTCCGGAGTTGCGCGGCGGCACCCTCGATGTCCGTTACTTGCGCGCCGATGTCCCGTTCTCGCGGCTGCGGCTGGTCTTCGCGACGTTCACCGGCACGCTGGAGTATTCGCCCACCTATCGGCACCGCAGGGTTTCCCGGGTGGATGTGCGGGTCGCCGAGGAGGCGGTGTCGCTGGCCACCGATGGCGAGGTCGACCATCGCGGCAAGGACTTCCGATTCACCAGCGGACCGTCGGCGCTGATGCTGATCAAGCGTGGGCGCGCGGGGAACTCGCAGCGAAATACATAACGAATAGCTATCAGATAGCTGTGTCGTCGCTTCTGGCGCGGCGTGTCGGCGAATTGGGTACTGAGCCTGGTTTGGTCGAGGAATGTACGGGTAGTTGCCATCATGTAGCTGATCATTTCCGGTCTCGTCTGGGGCCGGGCACATGCACTACTGGCAGGAGCACGTCATGCTCGATGTTTCCTACCGTCGATCGCTGCTCGACCAGGACACGCAGCGGCTGGACGTCAGCCGGTATCTGACGTGTGACAGCGCCGAGGACCCGGTGCGGCTGTCGCGCAGAACGCAGCGCGTCGTCGCGAGCCCCGACGTCACGGATCGACCCACCAGCGATTGAACTGCTTTTCCCAGCACGCGCGGTGGACAGCCGCGTTCTGTCGAGCTGCGCATCGCACGGACGAACTGCGGAGGAACCCATGACTGAAATGCTGGAAACGCTCATCGGCAGCTCGGTGTACGGCCCCGAAGGCGAGAAGATCGGCAAGGTCAAACGGGTCTACGTCGACAACAATTCCGGATCGCCCACCTGGATCGCGGTATCCACCGGTCTGTTCAGCGCCGACGCGTTGGTCCCGCTTGCGGGCGCCGAGCATCGCCCCGAGGCGGCCGTGTTGCAGGTGCGAGTCGGTAAGGACGCGGTCAAGGCCTCGCCGCAGCTGGACCACAACGGGCAGATCAGCCCACAGGCCGAGCAGGAACTGTTCGACCATTATCAGATCGATCCGGATCAGTCCGCCTGGGATGTCTACGGCAGGCAGCCGGTGCCGCAGCCGCCGCGCACCCGCCCCGCGATGACCCGCCCGCCGGAGCGGCGGACCGGGGAGCCGGGAGGCGTCGCCACCGCGCGTATGCGGAACAATACGGGTCCGGACGAGGAGACGTTGCGGATGCCGGCGTCCGGCGATCGGTCGCGCATGGGCCTGGATCCGATGGTCGACCCCTACGCGGTCGACACTGCCGATCTCGGTATGCGGGAACCGGATGGCATGCCGCACGACGATCCTCTGGCCGGCGAGTTGCCGGACGCCGAGCCCCGCTGATCGGCTCGTCCTCGACGATGGTGTGCGCGTCCTCCGACGCGCACACCATCGTGGCGTGTTCGGGACGGGAGATCTTCGGTCGGCGGCGAAACCCCGATCGCCGCGCGACAAGCGGGGCGCCGGCCTAAGGGGGAACCCTGATTTACACCCCGAAATGCCTCCCCACCTGGTGATTTCCGCTGATCCAAGTGCCATGCTCGAAGCGGAAACCGACTTCTTGGAGGCATCGAAATGTTGTGGAAGATCATCGGCATCGTCGCGGTCGTCTGGATCGCGCTGGCCGTCATCGGCGCGCTGATCAAAGGCCTGTTCCCCATCCTGGTGATCAGCGCCATCGTGTTCGGGCTGTACCTGCTGTACAAGGCGGTCTCGGGCTCGGACAAGTCGACGGTGAGCAAGCTGTAGCGAGCGGTGCCGCGATGCGGGTGTGATCGACCTCGAAGGGGTTGTGGCAGGCTAGGCGGATGCGAGTAGCCGTCGTCGCAGGGCCCGATCCCGGTCACGCGTTCCCCGCTATCGCGTTGTGCTCGAAATTCCTGGCGGCCGGTGACGAGCCCGTCCTGTTCACCGGTCCGCGGTGGTTCGACGCCGCGCTCGCCGCCGGAATCGGGGTGCGCAGACTGAAAGGCCTAGCGCCGCGACCGGTGGACGACGACGCCGACGCCGGGCAGCGCATCCACGAGCGGGCCGCGCACATCTCTACCGAGATCCTGCCCGAATTGAGCGCCATGCTGCCCGAACTGGTGATCTCCGACGTGCTGACCGCGGGCGGCGGCATGGCCGCGGAACGGCTCGGCGTCCCCTGGGTTGAGCTGTCCCCGCATCCGCTGTACCTGCCGTCGAAAGGGTTGCCGCCCATCGGAAGCGGGCTCGCGCCCGGTTCGGGTCTGCGCGGTCGGGTGCGCGACGGCGTACTGCGCGGCATGACCGCACGCGCGCTGCGGAGCGGGCGTCGCCAGCGGGAGCGGGCGCGCGAGAGCGTCGGCCTGCCTGCGGTCGATCCCGGGCCCGCCGCGCGCCTGATCGCCACCCTGCCCGCGCTCGAGGTACCGCGCCCCGACTGGCCGGAATCCGCCCACGTGATCGGCCCGCTGCTGTGGGAGCCGACCGACGCGATCCTGGACCTGCCGCCCGGGGACGCGCCGCTGGTCATGGTCGCGCCCTCGACCGCGCACACCGGTGTGGCGGGCATGGCCGAGACCGTCCTGCGGGCGTTGGAGGGAACCGGTGTCCGCGTGGCCATTTCGATGCTGGACACGCCGCCCGCCGATCTTCCGCCATGGGCCACGGCGGGGTTGGGGCGGCAGGACGAACTGCTGACCCACGCGTCCGTCGTCGTCGGCGGCGGCGGTCACGGCCTGCTCGCCAAAACGCTGTCCGCCGGCGTCCCGATCGTCACCGTTCCCGGCGGCGGCGACCAGTGGGAGCTGGCCAATCGCGCGGCGCGACAAGGTAGTTCGATCGTCGTCCGGCCGCTTTCACCCGAGGCCGTCCGTGCCGCGGTCGGTGCGATCCTCGCCGACCCGCGCTACACCCGAGCGGCGAGGGAGGCCGCCGCCACGCGCGATTTCCCGGACCCGGTCGCCCTGTGCCACCAGGTCTGTTACGCCGTCCAACCCTGACCGGAGCGGGTGCCGGGCGTGCCCCTGACCAGCGAACGCGGGGGACGGGAGTAAGTTCGGGACGGTGCGGTTGACCGAGTTTCAGGAACTGTTGCACACCGAGTTCGGTGTGGCCCGCGGCGACGCCCTGCTGACCGACCACGTGATCCCGGCGTTGGGCGGGCGCACCGGCGCCGCCGCCATCGAGGCCGGAACCGATCCCCGCGACGTCTGGCGCGCCCTGTGCGCCGAATTCGATGTGCCGAGGACGCGCTGGTGAGCGCCCCCGGGCAGGTGGAGCGCGACGAGCCGCTGTACCGGTTCGACGAGCGGCAGCGGATGATCCCGCACGACCCGGAACGTTTGGCGGTCCGGGTAGCGCAGGCACACCCCGACGACTTCGCGAGCTACCGGCAGACCGGCATCGAATTGATGCTGCTCGGCCGCTACGACGAGGCGCTCGACCACCTCGATCGCGCGCTCGAACTGGTGGACACGGAGCGGCGCCGGATCACCGTGTGGATCAACTTGGGCGACGTCTACCGCTATCGCGGCGACGCGGGCACCGCGGAGACGTTGTACCGCCGCGCCGTGGAACACGCGCGGGTAGCCGCGCCGGAGGTGCTCTCGTTCGCCGTGCAGCACCTGGGCAAGGCGCTCGCCGAACGGAACCACCTGGCCGAGGCGCGCGAACTGCTGGCCGAGGCGATGCGGCTGCGCGTGGCCGAGGGCGATCCCGAGGAGATCGAAGCCACCCGCACCGCGCTGGACACGCTGGGCGAGCTGCCGATTCCGTTGCCGCCCACCGTCGCGGCGTTGTTCGGCGAGGTGCCGAGCTGGTCGGACGAGCACGAGGGCATGAGCGGTGGTGTGGTGCGCGTCGACGGCGCCTACTGGCTCAAACGCGGTCCGAAGGCCGTCGCCGAGTATCGGCGGCTCACCTGGCTGCGTGAGCGCGGGATCGCCGTGCCGGAGGTGACGGCGTTCGAGGACGACGTGCTGGTGCTCGCGGACGTGGGCGCGCCCAGCTTGTCGGCGGGCTCCGGCGGCGCTCACGCGGCCTCGATCGGCGCCGTGCTCGGCGCGCTGTTGCGCCGGCTGCACAGCATTCCGGTCGGCGAGTGCCCGTTCGACGGACGCCTGGACGTCGTGCTGGCGCGGGCGCGCCGCAACGTGGTCGAAGGTCTCGTCGACGCGGACGATTTCGACGACGACAACGCCGGGTCCACCCCCGCGGAGATCCTCGAGCGGCTGCTGGCACAGCGGCCGGAGCGTGAGGATCTGGTGGTGGCGCACGGTGATTTCACCCCGCCGAACGTGCTGGCGAACGGCGTCCTCCTCGATGTCGGCGGGCTCGGTGTTTCCGACCGTTACCGTGACCTGGCGCTCGCCGTCCGCGACCTGCGCGCGGATTTCGGCGAAGCGGAGGTGACGGCCTTCTTCGCGGCCTACGGACTGGCCGAGCCGGACGAGAGCCGCTTGACGTATTACCGGCTGCTCGACGAATTGTTCTGAGCCTCAGGGTTTTCGCGCGTAGTGCCGCGCCGCTTTGGTGCGGTTGCCGCAGGTGGCCATGGAGTGCCAGCGGCGGGTTCCGTTCTTCGAGGTGTCGTAGAAGAACAGCACGCACTCCGGATGCGCACATTGGCGGATCCGATCGGGTGCGGTGCGCAGCAGCTCCAGCAGATTGTCGGCAGCCAGCCAGCCGGGCAACCAAGCTTGCTCCGGGACGTCCACCAGGTCGGCGGGCCCGGACGCGGTGAGCGCGCGGCGGACGCGGCCGTGTTCCAGCACGTCGTTGAGTCCGGCGGGGGAAGCGTGCACCACCACGTCGTAGATGGCGGTCCGGGCGGTCAGCACCGCGTTCAAGGTGGCTTCGTCGGCGGTCGCGCGATCGGTGAGGCCCGCCGACGCCAGCCAGGTGTGCAGGCCGGTGACATCGGTGAGCAGGTCCTGTGGTCCGTGCTCGATCCATCTCGTGTTCAGCAGATCGAGCGCCAGGGGTTCACCGAGGTGGGGGCGTGGATCGGGCATGCCCGAGGGTACCGAGTGGGCGCCGTCGTCCACGGCCGTCACCTCCTTTCTAACCGTTGAAAATTATTTAGATGGTTGACACCATTGTTCCCGGGTCGGTACGTTCTAACCAGTGAAACCGCATAAGGCGGTTGAATCTTCCGAGGAGGAACTCATGACCACGGTTGCCGCGCCTCAGCTCAGCACCGGGCACATCGGCCTGAACGTCTCGGATCTGGATCGTTCGGTGGACTTCTACCGCCGGGCCCTTGGTTTCGAACAGCTCGCCGCGAGCGCCGACGAGCAGCGCCGTTGGGCCTTCCTCGGTCGCGACGGCAAGCTGGTGGTCACGCTGTGGCAGCAGAGCGGCGGCGCGTTCTCCACCGAAACGCCTGGGCTGCATCATCTTTCGTTCCAGGTCGACAGCATCGACGAGGTACGCGCGGTGGAACGGGTGCTGCGTGAACTCTCGGTCACCTTCGCCCACGACGGCGTGGTGGCGCACGGCGAGGGCGTCGCCTCCGGTGGGATCTTCTTCACCGATCCCGACGGCATCCGGCTGGAGGTGTACGCGCCCAGTGGCGCGGAATCCGCTCCCGCGCCCAGCGGTGCGGCACCGACCTGCGGCTTCTTCTGATTCGGCCGCGTAGCGAAGGGAGTATCGCGATGGAGGCGTTCCACCGCGGGGAGGTCGCCGTGCAGCGCCGGATGGGGCAGGCGGACATCGCCGGACGGGTCGGTCGCATGATCCGCGCCGATATCCCCGCGGTCGCGGCCGAGTTCCTGGCCGAACAGCGGATGGTGGTGCTCGCCGCCGCCGACGCGGCGGGCAGGCTGTGGGCGAGCGAGCTGGTCGGGCAGCCGGGATTCGTCCGAGCGGTGGACGACCGGACCATTTCGATCGGCACCATGCCCGCTGCCGCCGACCCGCTGCACGAAGCGCTGACCCGCCGGTCTCGCGTCGGCATGATCGCCCTGCAACCGCAGCGGCGCAGGCGGATGCGCGTCAATGGGAGGTCCGCGCCGGAGGACGCGGGCGTGCGCATAGTCACCGATCAGGTGTACTCGAATTGTCCCAAGTACATCTCCCGCCGGGACGTCGCGAGCTACACGCCCGGCGCTACGACGCCCGCGGTGCGTCGCGGTGTCGAATTGGATGCCGAGCAGCGGTCCGCGATCGCCTCGGCCGACACGTTCTTCGTCGCGACCGCGGACGAGGAAGGCAACGCCGACGCCTCGCATCGCGGCGGGAATCCCGGCTTCCTGCAAGTGCTCTCGCCCACGCGGCTGCGCTGGCCGGACTATCGGGGCAATTCGATGTTCATGACGCTCGGTAACCTCGCGGTCAACCCCCGCTGCGGGATCCTGATCCCGGACTGGTCCACGGGCGCCACGTTGCAGCTCACCGGCACGGCCGAGTTGGTCTGGGCAGCCGAGACCTTCACGGCGGGCGCGCAGTGCTCCCTCGATTTCACCATCGAAGAGGTGGTCGAGCGATCCAGGGGAGCGCTGCGATGGGGCCCTGCCGAACTTTCTCCCGTGAATCCTTGAGACTTCGAGAAAAGGAGTTGTCCCATGCGACCTCCGCTACCCCCGTTCGACGCGGAATCCGCCGAAGCCAAGGTGCGGGCTGCGGAAAACGCCTGGAACACGCGCGATCCCGAACGGGTCGCCGCCGCGTACACCGAAGATTCGGTGTGGCGCAATCGCGACGAGTTCTTCACCGGCCGTGACGCCATCGTCGAGTTCCTCACCAGGAAGTGGTCCATCGAGAACGGCTACGCGCTGCGCAAGGATCTATGGGCCTTCCACGGCAACCGCATCGCCGTGCGGTTCCAGTACGAATGGCACGACGAGTCCGGCCGGTGGTTCCGCAGCTACGGCAACGAGCAATGGGAGTTCGCGCCGGACGGGCTGATGTCCCGGCGTGAGGCCAGCATCAACGATGTCCCGATCGGGGAATCCGAGCGGCGCATCTTCGGGCCACGCGAGCCTGGTGACGAGTCGGTGCTGCCGCAGCGTTAGGGCCGCCGGGGCACGGGAAACGGCGGCGCCCGTCCGGGACGCCGCCGTCTCTTCGTGCCGGATCGCGATCAGGCGGCGACGGCCTGCCGCTCGGCTTCGGGCGATCCGGCGTCCGCGCGCTTCCGGTGAAACAGTCCGAACGCGACCAGTCCGAATCCCATGCCCACCGCCGCCGCGATGCCGAACGCCGCGTCGAGCCCGGCGACGAAGTGCGGCGACGTCATCGGCTGCGCGGCGTCGGCCACCCCGCGGAAGACGGTGCCGAGCACCGCGACGCCGAGCGCTAGGCCCAGTTGCCGGGCAGTGTTCACCGCACCCGCGGCGGTGCCCGCTTGCTCCGGGGCGACCGCCGCCATGCCGACCGAGACCAGCGCGGGCGCGTTGACGCCGATCCCGATGCCGATCACCACGAATCCCGGGATCAGCGCGACCCAGGAGGACTCGGCGCCGACGATCATCAGCAGCCAACTGCCCAGGCCGACCACCACCAACCCCGCGCCGATGGTCCATTTCGGCGCGACATCGTGCAGCAGCCGACCGAAGGCGCCCGCCACCACGAACGCGGTCGCGGCCATCGGGAGCATCGCCAGACCCGCGTGCAGGGGCGACATGCGCAGTTGCTGTTGCAGCCACAGCGAGACCAGGGGAGTGCTCGCGAACGCGGCGAACGTCTGTCCGGACGCGCCGAACAGGGTCGCGCCGAAATCGCGGTTGCGCAGCAGTGCCAAGGGGAACATCGGTGCGGCGCCGCGCGCTTCGACCCAGCCGAAGATCGCGGTCGCGGCGGCGCCCAGCGCGAACGCCGTCACCGCGGCCGCGTCCGTCCAGCCGTGCTCGCCGCCGCGGATGACGCCGTAGGTGACCGCCGTCGCCGCGGTCGCGAAGGCCAGCATGCCCGGCAGGTCCACCGCTCGGCCCACGCGCCGCTGGACGGGCGGGAACACGGTGGCGGTCAGCCCGATCGCCAGCACGGCGATGGGCAGGTTGACGAAGAAGATCCAGCGCCACGACAACGCCTCGGTGAGCACGCCGCCGAGCACCACTCCGATGCCCGCCGCCGCACCGGACACCGCGCCCCAGACGCCGAAGGCGACGCCGCGGTCACGGCCGGTGTAGGTGGCGTGCAGCAGCGACAGCGTGGTGGCGAACATGGCCGCGCCGCCGACGCCTTGCAGCGCCCGCGCCGCGACGAGGGCCGCCGCGTTCTCGGCGACGCCGCACCCGAGCGACGCGATCGCGAAGACGACCAGTCCGGCCAGGTAGGCGTGCTTCGCGCCGACCCGGTCGGCGAGCGAGCCGAGCACCAGCAGCAGCGCCGCCAGCGCCAAGGCGTAGCCGTCCACCACCCACTGCAAGCCGGACAATCCGGTGTCCAGATCGGCGGCGATATCCGGCAGGGCGACGTTCACGATGGTGACGTCGATGAGCAGCATCAGCGTGCCGAGGCACGCGGCGAACAGGGGGAGCCATTTCCTCACGGGAGCCTCCACGGCGGATTCGAATGATTTCGACGCCAAGCGTGCGGCAATCGGACGGATCCGCCTAGCCACAGCGGCAATTGCGTTAGATTCCTCCTGTGCGCGACGATGGCCCGAGGGAATCTTCTGATCTGGATGTCCTGGACAAACAGATCGTGCACGCGCTGGTTCACGACGCCCGGATGCCGTTCGCCCGGCTGGGCGGCGCTCTCGGCGTCTCCGAGCAGACGGTGGCGCGACGTTACCGCGCGTTGCGGCAATGCGGCATCCTGCACGTGGCCGGACAGGTGAACGCGGCGCCGCTCGGTCACGCGCGCTGGGTGCTGCGCTTGAAATCGACACCGGACAAAGCGCTGCGGCTGGCCGAATCCCTGTCCCGGTTCCCGGATCTGAGCTGGGTGACCCTGCTGTCCACCGGCTCCGAGGTGACCTGCGTGGGCAGGCCGCGCTCGATCGAGCGGCGCGACGCGCTGTTGTTGCAGATCCTGCCGCGCGCCCCGCAAGTGCTGGCGCTGACCGCGTACGAGGTCATCCATCGTTTTCCGCTCGACGAGGAGTGGCCGCGCTATCGGCACCTGCTCACCGACGCCCAGCTCGACGCACTCGGCCCCGCCCGGCCCCGGACCGCGGACGCGGGACCGGACGCACCGGTGCACCTTTCGGCGGCCGACGAGGCGATGCTCACGCTGCTCGGCCGGGACGGGCGCGCTCCGTATGCCCAGCTCGCGGCCGAAACCGGGTGGACAGCGCCGCGAGTCGCGCGGCGCATGGCCGAGCTGACCGCGGCGGGCGTGCTGTACTTCGACGTCGATTTCGCGATCGAGCGGATGGGCTACGGCGTGCGCGGCGCGCTCTGGCTGCGCGTGCGGCCCGCCGATCTGGACGCGGTGGGGCGCGCGCTGGCGACGCACCAGGAGATCGTGTTCGTCGCCGCCACCACCGGGCCGTCCAATGTGTTCGCTTCGATCATCTGCCGCGACACCGCGGATCTCTACCGGTACGTGACCGAGCGCCTCGGCGCGCTGGACGGGATCACCGACGTGGAAGTGACGCCTTCCCTGCGCGTGCTCAAACAGGCGCAGACGCTGCTGGACACCGACCGGATCGCCCTGGTGCGCTGATCGCGCGGCGTTCGCCGGAGAGGGCGCGAGCGGTGTGCTGCGCGCCGGGCGCGTCGCTTGACTCGAACACCTGTTCGTCTAGGCTGGTCGCCAGAACTTGTCGGTGCCGCGCTCTACTGTAGGCGCCAACCACAGAACGAGACTTACCCGTCGAAAAGGGGAGCAGGACCATGGCACCACAGGCGTACGACCGGGACAAGGCGCTCGAACTCGCGCTGGCCCAGGTGGAGAAGAGCTTCGGCAAGGGCGCCGTCATGCGCCTCGGCGAGGAGGCGCGCCAGCCCATCTCGGTGATCCCCACCGGCTCGATCGCGCTCGACGTGGCGCTGGGCATCGGCGGCCTGCCGCGCGGCCGCATCGTCGAGATCTACGGCCCGGAATCCTCGGGTAAGACCACCGTGGCGCTGCACGCGGTGGCCAACGCGCAGGCCGCGGGCGGCGTGGCGGCGTTCATCGACGCCGAGCACGCGCTCGATCCGGACTACGCCCGCAAGCTGGGCGTCGACACCGACGCGCTGCTGGTCTCCCAGCCCGACACGGGTGAGCAGGCGCTGGAGATCGCCGACATGCTGGTGCGCTCCGGCGCCATCGACATCATCGTCATCGACTCGGTGGCCGCGCTGGTGCCGCGCGCCGAGATCGAGGGCGAGATGGGCGACAGCCACGTCGGTCTGCAGGCCCGCCTGATGAGTCAGGCGCTGCGCAAGATGACCAGCGCGCTGAACAATTCCGGCACCACCGCGATCTTCATCAACCAGCTGCGCGAGAAGATCGGCGTGATGTTCGGCTCGCCGGAGACCACCACCGGCGGCAAGGCGCTGAAGTTCTACGCGTCGGTGCGCCTGGACGTGCGCCGCATCGAAACGCTCAAGGACGGCAGCGACGCGGTGGGCAACCGCACCCGCGTGAAGGTCGTGAAGAACAAGGTCTCCCCGCCGTTCAAGCAGGCCGAGTTCGACATCCTCTACGGGCACGGCATCTCCAAGGAGGGCTCGCTCATCGACATGGGTGTCGAGCAGGGCTTCATCCGCAAGTCCGGCTCCTGGTACACCTACGAGGGCGATCAGCTCGGCCAGGGCAAGGAGAACGCCCGCAAGTTCCTGCTGGAGAACGTCGACGTCCGCGACGAGATCGAGAAGAAGATCAAGGAGAAGCTCGGCATCGGCGCCGACGTGACGGCCGATGCGGCCGCGGAGGTGCCCGCCGATTTCTGAGCCGACGCACAGCCGTCGCTCGCCCGGAACGGGTCCGGCCGATTCCGGGCGGCCACGGGCCGACGCGGTGCAGGAGATGCGGCGTCGGCTGGAAGAACTCTTGTCCGCTTCCGGTTCGCCAGACGGTGCCCGGTCCCGCGGACAGGACGCCGAGCTCGTCCGGAGGGCCGAAGGTGGTTCGGTTGCGCCGGACACCATGGGAACTCGGCCGGGCGCGTCCGATCCGCAGCGGGCGCGCCCGGCTGGGTCCCGTCGTGGTCCCCGGGGTGCGCGGGCGCGTATCGGCTCGCCCTCGGCCGACTCCGGTCTCACCGAAGGACCAACGGCCGATCCGGGAGCGGCCGGATCCGAAGCCGGAACGGTCGAACAGGCGAAGGAGGCGTGTCTCCGATTGCTCGCCGTTCGCGCCCGCAGCCGTGCCGAGCTGGCTCAGCGTCTGGCCGCCAAGGGGTACTCGGCCGAAGTGAGCGAACGGGCGCTCGATCGCCTCGGCGAAGTGGGTCTCGTCGACGACGCCGCCTTCGCCGAGCAATGGGTGCACTCCCGGCACACCTTCTCCGGTAAAGGCAAGCAGGCGCTCGCGCAAGAACTTCGGCGCAAGGGCGTCGCGCAATCGGATGCCGTGGCCGCCCTCGACGCCATCACCACCGACGACGAGGAAACCCGCGCCGCCGAGCTGGTCCGCCGCAAATTGCGCTCTCTGCCGCGAGATCTGGACCGGGACAAGATGATTCGCCGCCTCGTCGGCATGCTCGCCCGCCGTGGCTACGGTCAGTCCACGGCGTATCGGGTGGTCAAGGCCGAACTGGCCGATCAGGGGTTCGAGGGCGATCTCGACGAGACCATCGACTGAACTCGCCCATGCGGCTCCCGGCGATCGGAGCCGTGCTTCACCAGGTCGAGGCGTTGTCGTATACCTGAGGCAGTCGAACCAAGCGAGTTGGTGGAAGTTCGTCGGCGGTACCGACCTCACCGGAATCGGCACGGTCACCGCTGCCGAAGCGATGTGTGGTCGTGCGGGGGAGCGCGCACGGTGGGCGCCGACCGGATCCGGCCCGGTGGGTGGAAGCCCTATCCCGCTCACAACTGCGCTCCACGCCGGTCGGCTGTGCGGGATACGGATGGTCGGTGTGCGGCTACTGCTCGGGGTACGGCCCGGCGCAGCCGCCGTGCTAGCGAAAACGCGGGCGACTACGGCGTTTTCGATCGGTTTGCTGATTGTCGCTGCTCGGACAGCCGATCGGGGCCCGGCCCGCGGCGGTCGAGGTCTGTACCCTTCGTACCGCCGCGGCGGAGGTGCAACGCTGCGCGGGTTTCGGGTGCGGCATCGTCGGTCTACACCTCTCCTGTATCGGCGGATAGACCGGCGGCCTCGATACCCGCCACGGCGGCGCGTTCGTCCTCCAAGGAAGTCGCGGCCCCAGTCGAACCGACCGCGCCGAGAATCCCGCCCGCCGAGTCCCGGATGAAGACACCGCCGGGGACATCGAGGATGCGCCCTTCGGCGAGCACGGCCACCGACGTGAAGAAGGTCGGCGCGGCCGCCGCGCGGCGGGCGATCTCGCGGTTGGAGACGCCGAGGCCGAGCACGCCCCAGGCCTTGGCGATCGCGATCTGTGGTCGCAGGATGCCGGAGCCGTCCTGGCGTTGTAACGCGACGAGATGGCCGCCGGGATCCAGAACCGCCACCGTGAGCGGGTCGAACCCGTGCGCGGCGCCGTAGGCCAGCGCCTCGCTAACGATGAGCGTCGCGCGTTCCAGCGTGATCGAGGTCGTGGTAACCGTCATTTCCTACTCCTGTGTCGAGGACTTTCGGATTGCGTCGGCTACAGGTCAATGCCGCGAGCACGAGCCCCGCACCGGCGACCTGCGGCCAGGTGACGCGTTCTGTGCCGGCCGCGACGGCGAACACCACCGCCGCCACCGGCACCGCGAACATGAAGACCATCGTTTGCACCGACCCCACCCGCCGCACGCCCCAGTACCACGCCACGAGGCCGTAAATGGTCACGGCCAGCACGGAAAAGGCCAGTGATACCAGGGTTGTTCCGGAAAGTCTCGGCGCATCGCGCGGCGGTGCCAGTGCGGATGCCGCGGGCAGCAGTACCGCGGCGCCGATCACCGAGGCCCACGCCGTCACCCGCAGGGGGCTGTGATCGACCAGCAGGGGGCGGGTGACGACCGGGTAGGCGCCCCACAGCGCGGACGCGACCAAAGCGGCCAGATCCCCGAGCGCGCGGTTCGGCGCCGCGTGGCCCGCCTCGCGGCCGAGGACGACCAGGACCACGCCTGCCATCGCCACGCACGCGCCGATCAGCACGGCGGCGCGGACGGGCTCACCGCTCAGCCGCGCGAGCAGCGCGGTCCAGAACGGCGACAAAGCGATCAGGATGGCGGACTCGGTGACCGTGGTGAGCGCCACCGCGGCGCTGAAGGCCAGCTGATACGCCACGATGCCGATCGCGGCCGACAGCGCCAGCCGCGGCCACCACCGGCTCGCGATGGCGGGCCTGCCCTCCACGGCGCACGCGAGGACCAGCAGCAGTGGCGCGGCCGCGGCGAAGCGGATCGCGTTGAAGGTCACCACGTCCAGTTCGCGCAGACCCCAGCCGGTGACCGTGTAGCTGGCGCCCCATACGGTGCTCACCGAGGCGAGCACCCAGGTCGCGCGATCAAGCCGCACGCGGCACGCTCACCTGATCCAGCACGTGGCGCACCGACTCCAGCGCCGATTGCAGCGCGCCTTGGATCCAGGCGTGCGCGACCGAGAGATGCTCGCCTGCGAAGAACACCCGCGGCGCCGGATGCGGATGCGGTGCGCCGATTTCCGCGAGGTAGCGCGCGTGCTGTCCCGGCGCCAGGTAGGCGAACGCCCCGCCGCCGATGCCGACCTGCTCGTCCCAGGCCCAGTGCACGACGTCGTCGACGACGGCGGTCAGGCCGGGATGCAGCTGTTCGAGCGAGGCGAGCACGATTCTGGTGCGGTCGGTCTCGGGCAGCGCCGCGAACCGCCGGGCGTTGTTCTCCCACAGGTAGGCCGCGGTGAGCACGGCCGGTGCGTGCGAGCGCTCGGGATCCGCCGCACTCCAGCGGGCCGACTCGGGGGCGAGCCGGGCGTTGTCGGACGGGTACCACACCTGCTGGATCGGCAGATCGGTGAAGCTGCCGCCGCCGAAGATCCCGTCGACGTGCTCCCAGTGCCGCGCACGGACGTGGACGAGGGTCTTCGTGCTGCTGGCGTAACTGATGCCGCGGATCGCCTGCCGCTGGGGCGCGGGCAGCGCGGGGGAGATGTCGATCTGATCCAGGCCGGGCGCGGGTACCGCGCAGATCACGAAGTCGACTTCGTCGGTGAACGCCGCGCCGTGCCGCTCGCCGCGCAACCGCACGCCGTCGCCGGTGACGTGCAGTTCGGTGATGCGGGTGGCCAGCCGCAGGCTGCCCGGGCGCAGCGCGTCGGTGAAACCGCGGATGAGCGCATCGGTGCCGTCCACCAGCTCCAGTTGGTCGACATTGAACAACCCGAAGTAATCCACGAGCACTTCCAGCAGCGAGGCGTGCTCGTAGTGCAGCAGCCCGCTGGCATGCCCGATCAGATCCCAGGCGTCCGGCGAGAGGCGTTGCCGGGTGAACTGCCACAGCGAGGTCGCCGCGAGCCGGTCCAGCTCCGGGTCGGCCACGTCACCGGCCAGCAGGGCCTTGCGCCGATGATCGCCGAGACCCTGCCAGGCGGCGCGCAGCAGCCGCTCGAGCACCAGTAGCGGGTCGGTGCGCTCGGCCTCCTCCAGCTGGTAGGCGGGCAGCACCTGTTCCACCTGGGACCTGCGCACCCGACGGCCCCGCAGCAGGTAGTACGCATCCGGATTCGCGTTGACGAAAGGCCTGGTGGCCAAGCCGAACTCGTCGACGTAGTGCAGCGTGCAGTGATGGTTGCCCGGGATCCGCATCGCACCGAGTTCACCGTGGGTGCCGTCCCAGAACCGCCAGGTGCGGACCCGCCCACCGGGACGTGCCGTGCGCTCATAGACGGTCACGTCCAGACCGTGGCGTTGCAGCTCGTAGGCGGCGGCCAGACCGCTCGCGCCCGCGCCGATCACCGCGACCCGTGCGGGGCCCGCGTTTCCGGGGTGGCGCAGTTCGCCGGGGAAGGAGAAGGACTCGTCGAAGAGAAGGTCGGAGGTACGGCTGGTCATCGATCAACTCCCGCAGGTATGACGCGCTGATGACCGTCCCACCGGTCGAATACCGGGGATCGGCGTATGCCTACGAGATTGACGGGACGCCGCCGAGGGCACGAGTGTTGCGCTCAGCTCGAGCACAACACTCCGGCACCCGTGCGGAATTGCCGCGCGCTAGCCAGTTCGCTTGCGCGGCAAGGTTTCCGCAGCCCGGCTCAGGGCTTCTGGCCGAGGTCGACGCCGGGCGCGGCATCGGTGATGACCGAGTCCGCGGCGAGGACCGCGCCGCCGCCCTTTCCGCGCTTGCGCGCCCGCAGCCGCCGTTCCAGCCTGGTCGCCACCAGCGTCAGCGCGCTGTTGAGCGCGATCATGACGATCGCGATGACGATCAGCGCCGGAATCGTGTTCTGTTCGGCCGCGCCGAGTTGCTGGCCGGAGCGCACGATTTCGACGTAGGTGATCTGGTAGCCCAGCGCCGAGTCCTTGAGCGCGACCACCATCTGTGAGACCAGCGCGGGCAGCATGGCCGTGATCGCCTGCGGCAGCAGGATCAACCGCATCAGCTGGTTCTTGCGCATGCCCAGCGCGACGGCCGCCTCGGTCTGCCCCTTCGGCAGCGAGCGGATGCCCGCGCGCACGATCTCCGCGATGACCGAGCCGTTGTAGACGGTCAGCGCCGTGACCACCGCGGCGAGCGCGAGATCCTCGGACTGGAACACGTCGTACTGGGAGTACACCGCGAACAGGAAGATCATCAGGATCAGCACTGGGATGGCGCGCGCCACCTCGACGACGGTGCCCGCGACCCAGCGCACCACGCGATGGTCCGACAGCCGCAAGACGCCGAAGATCATGCCGATGATCAGCGCGAACACGATGGACAGCAGCGCGGCGACGACGGTGCCGCGCAGACCGGGCAGCAGGTAGGTCGACCAGACCTCCGCCTCCAGGAACGGCTTCCACTTCTCCGCGGTGAATTGCCCCTTGTCGGCGAAACCGCGATAGAGCACCCAGCTCGTCGCGGCCACGGCGACCACGACCAGCAGCGAGTAGACGTTGTTGCGCAGCCTCGCCTTCGGGCCCGGCGCGTCGAACAGGACCGAAGCGCCTGCGCTCATCGGGACACCTCGTATTTCTTGGCCAGCCAGCCGAAGAACAGGCCGGTCGGCAGGGTCAGGATCACGAAGCCGAGCGCGAAGATCGCGCCGATCGCCAGCACCGCGGCCTCGGTTTCGGTCATCTCCGCCATCAGGGTCGCCGCTTCGGCGACGCCGATCGCCGAGGCGATGGTGGAGTTCTTGGTCAGCGCGATCAGCACGCTGCCCAGCGGGGCGATCACCGAGCGGAAGGCTTGCGGCAGCACGACCAGCCGCAGGTTCTGCAGGAAGCCGAATCCGAGCGAGCGGCCCGCCTCGGACTGGCCCATCGGCACGGTGTTGATGCCCGCGCGCAACGACTCGCAGACGAAGGAGGCGGTGTAGATGCTCAGGCCGACGACCGCGAAGCGGAAGTTGTTCTGGGCCAGCGAGTTCGGGCCCTCGCCGGCGAGGCGCCAGCCCATTGTCGTGTAGAGGCCCAGCGACATGAACACGATGATCAGCGTGAGCGGAGTATTGCGGAAGATGGTGACGTAGGCGGTGCCGACCCAGCGGGCGACCGGCACGGGGGACACGCGCAGCGCCGCGACGACGGTGCCGAGGATCAGCGCGCCGACCGCGGACAGCACGGTCAGCTGGATGGTCACCCAGAAGGCTTCGAGGATTTGGCTGTCGTACCTCGAGATCAGGTCGAACACGGCGGACGCGTTCCTCCGATCGGGTCGCGATGGTCAGGGGAGGTGCGGCGGGTGGCCCGGCCCGGTCGGGGACGGGCCACCCGTGCTGAGGCGAACGGTGCGGACGCTCAGTACCGATTCACCGTCGGCGGCTGCGGGGCCTGGTAGCCCGAGGCGCCGACGGTCGAGTCGAACGCCTTCTTCCAGGAACCGTCGGCGATCATCGCCTCGATCGCGTCGTTGATCTTGTCGCGCAGTTCCTTGTCGCCCTTCTTCGACCCGATGCCGTAGTTCTCGGTGGTGAACGGCTTGCCGACCACCTTGAACGCGCCGCTGCTCTGCGCCGCGTAACCGGCCAGGATGATGTCGTCGGTGGTCACCGCGTCCCAGGATCCGGCGCGCAGGCCCTCGAGGCAGAGCGAGTAGGTGTCGTTGGTCTGCAACTGCGTGTCGGGGAAGTTCTTCTCGATGTTCTGGGCTGGGGTGGAGCCCTTCACCGAGCAGACCTTCTTGCCCTTCAGGTTGTCCGGGCCGTTGATGTCGGTGTTGTCGGCGCGCACCAGCAGCGACTGTCCCGCGACGTAGTACGGACCGGCGAAGTCGACCTTCTCCTTGCGCTTGTCGTTGATCGAGTAGGTGGCGACGATGTAGTCGACCTGTCCGTTCTCGATCAGGGTCTCACGCTGCGGCGACGGCGCTTCCTTGAACGTGATGTCGTTCGGCTGCACACCCAGTTTCCCGGCGACGTACTTGGCCACTTCGACGTCGAAGCCGCTGTAGGACCCGTCCTTGTTCCGCAGGCCCAGACCCGGCTGGTCGAACTTGATGCCGATGGTGAGCTTGCCGTCCTTGGCGTGATCCAGGGCGGACTTGTCGCCGCCGCCGCCACACGCGGTGGCGGTTGCGGCGGCGAGTGTCAGGGCGATCGCCCCGACACCGATGCGCAGAGCGCGATTGATCCTCATCGAGTTCCTTCTCCCTATCCAGTGGGTGTGCTGGCCGCTGTGTCCGGCAGGTCAGTGGCTCAAGATCTTGCCCAGGAAATCCTTCGCTCGCTCGGACTTCGGGGCGGTGAAGAAGGTGTCCGGCGTCGCGTCCTCCACCACCTGGCCGTCGGCCATGAACAGCACCCGATTCCCCGCGCGGCGCGCGAAGCCCATCTCATGGGTGACGACCAGCATCGTCATCCCGTCCTTGGCCAGCGACACCATGACCTCGAGCACCTCGTTGACCATCTCCGGGTCCAGCGCGGAGGTCGGCTCGTCGAACAGCATCACCTTCGGGTTCATCGCCAGCGCCCTGGCGATGGCGACGCGCTGCTGCTGGCCGCCGGACAGCTGCGCCGGGTACTTGTCGGCCTGATCGGCGATGCCGACCCGGTCGAGCAGCTCCATGGCGCGGGTCCGGGCGGCGTCCTTCTTGATCTTGCGGACCTTGACCGGCGCGAGCACGACGTTCTCGAGGATCGTCTTGTGCGCGAAGAGATTGAAGGACTGGAAGACCATGCCGACGTCGGCGCGGAGCGCGGCCAGCGCGCGGCCCTCGGCGGGCAGCGGGACACCGTCGATGGCGATGTCGCCGGAATCGATCGGCTCCAGCCGGTTGATGGTGCGACACAGCGTCGACTTGCCGGATCCCGAGGGGCCCAGCACGATGACGACCTGCCCTTTGGGGACCTCGAGGTTGATGTCCTTGAGTACGTGCAGGTCGCCGAAGTGTTTGTCCACTTTGCGCATCAAGATCATCGGTGGGCCGCTGGTGGCGGCGTTGACGGCCCCGGCAGAGGCGTCCCCGGTCGTGGCGGGCGCGGCGTCGTCGTCGGTCATGGTCATGACCTTAGGCAAAAATCGGAAATTTGCCCGACTTTCGGCGACACACCCTCTCGCCACGCCGATTCGACATGTGCGCGTAACTTCGCGGTTCCTCCGTCGTCGGCGGTGGACCGCCCCGAGCCTGCGTCGATGCCCGCGAAAGCCACCGGAGGCCGCCCCGTACCCTGGACGGGTGGATTCGATCGGACAGGCAGTGTTGTCTCCCGCGCCCGCCGAGGGCACAGCACGCAGTTACGAGGTCCGCACCTTCGGTTGCCAGATGAACGTGCACGATTCCGAACGCTTGTCGGGTTTGCTGGAGGACGCGGGCTACGTGAAGGCCGCGCCCGGCGCGACGGCCGACCTCGTCGTCTTCAACACCTGCGCGGTGCGCGAGAACGCCGACAACAAGCTCTACGGCACGCTCGGCCACCTCGCGCCGATCAAGGCGGGCCATCCGGGCATGCAGATCGCCGTGGGCGGCTGCCTGGCGCAGAAGGACCGCGACGTCGTGGTGCGCAAGGCGCCGTGGG